>JAOZQG010000017.1:0-9064 GCA_029932365.1 bacterium
ATGCCGGACGCAGCTTCGCCAGACTCTCGACCGTTGTCCCGAAGCGGGGGAACTCGTCCTGCTCAAACATTATCGGATCTCCCTTCCGCTGCGGGACCGGGAAAGGCGTAATTTCTTCCGCCAAACGTCCTTCGGTTATCGCCGCTTCCGCCAGATTCTGGCTGCGGCAGGCGTACTCGTCCTGCTCCTCACGGGAAAGGCCGTATTTCTTAGCAGTAGAATCCCCGTGAAATCCCATATGAACGTCGTCAAATGCACACCACAGACCGTCGTGAATCATCAAATCCGCCACGGTTTCATGGCCCATCCGCTTGCCCCAGCGCATGTTGTAGGAAGCGTAGGGCACCTGGCTCATGGATTCGATGCCGCCGGCGATTATAAGCTTAGCTTCCCCGACATTAATCAGCGTATCCGCAAGCGTTATCGAGCGCATACCGGAAGCGCACACCTTGTTAATAGTCATTGAGGGTATCTCTACCGGTAGCCCCGCCTTGACCGCGCACTGGCGAGAGGGAATCTGGCCGACTCCGGCCTGCACCACCATCCCCATTAATACGTTGTCGATATCCTCGTGGGGAATGCTGTTTCGTTCGACAAGCGTCTTGATGCAGTGCGCACCCAGCTCAACCGCCGGGACGTCCTTCAGCGTCCCGCCGTACTTGCCAATCGCCGTTCGGGTGGCGTCAAGAATCACAACATCGGACATGGGATCGCACCTCCTAGCTTAGGTGACCTTATTCTAGCACACGATTAGCCGTATGCTCCGAATATCAGGGAAAGGTATAACGGTATTGCGCCCCAGTCTCCCGTGGCAATCCTCTGCGGTATCCGCAGAAGCAGGTATAGCCGGTACCAGGGAACGGGCCGAAGCAGGTCAAGGTTCCGCTTGAGGAACAGCGCCTGGTTACGCAGCAGGCTTTTTCTCTTCCCTCGCTCTCCCAGCACGCGGTTCAGCGTCTGTGAATGGGCGTGCTTCACCACCGCATCCGCGCACACCACCGTCGCCAGCCCAATCCTACGCGCCCGATAGCCCAGGTCTACGTCCTCCCAGTAGGCCTTCCCGAAAGCGGGGGCGAAGCCTCCGAGTTCCCGGAAGTTCTTGCTGCGGCAGACGAAAAACGCCCCGCAAAGCGGTGCGGTTTTGAGCTTGTCTCCCAGAGCTTCCGCGGCCCCCCGCCAGCTCTCAATAGCGATGTCGGACACCGGCCTGAGCCAGGGCAGGCCGCGCGAGATCCACATCTCCTGCAGGTTTTCCACCCGCCCCAGAGGCTCGGCGTATACCAAAGGCATCACGGCAAAAACGCCCGCCGTGCCTTCCAGCCTTTCCATCATTGGCTCAAACACGTTGCCTTCCAGGGAAGTGTCGGTGTTGACGAACGCCAGGTATTCTCCCGAGGCCACATCAGCGCCCCGGTTGCAGTTGCCCCCGTATCCCAGGTTGCGCTCACCCGCAACCAGACGCACTTGAGGAAAACGCTCCGCCACCAACGCGCAGCTTCCGTCGGTCGACGCGTCGTCCGCAACGATTATCTCCCAGTCGTACAACGCCGGTGCAAGGCGCGTTTCTAGTTGCTCCAGCAGCGGGCCAAGCAGGTGCTCGCCGTTGTAGTTAGGCACGATTACCGAAAGGCGCATAGAAAAAGCCCCGCAGCCTCAGCAAGGCTACGGGGCCAATTCTAGCAGGTTTGATCCCGCCTTCTAGTCTGGCGGCAATGGTGTCATATAGACGAGATAATCGTTGGTCGTCTGTCCGGCAACAATGTGAATGTCTTTGGTCGTCGTGGCGTAATACTGATGCGTGAATTCGGCCTGATAGTCCCCGGCCAGAATGTCGTCGAAGCTGAACTTGCCGTACTGGTCAGTGGTCTGGGTCATTGAGGTCGGCAGGATGCGCACGGTAACTTCGGGGATGGGCAGACGGGTAACCTCGTCATAGACCGCGCCAACGTAGTTACCAACAGTGTGGGCCTGGCGCGGGTAGAGGTTGAAATTCGCCAAAACTGTCTCGTCGTTGATTAGCTCGACAGTTGTATGGTCGGTAGTGAAGTTCGTTTTCGTGGCGACGAGATGATAGATACCTAGCGGCAGGTCCTGGAACCTGTATTCGCCGCTGACAGTTGTTTCCATACTGTCGACGGGCCCGTTTGCGTTCATAATGGAAACCACGGCGCCCGCCATGCCTTCGCGGGGAGTAAGGCCGGCGTTGTACACGAAACCGCCCACAGCACCAAAATCGATATCGGGAGGAGCGGGCTGGAACACGCGCAACAGCCCCGGTGCATTGTCGCCACCATACGTATCGCAAACAAAGACCGTCCCATCGAGACCGATGGTCACCTCGCTGGGGGCAACCAGATGGTTTCCCGCAGTGCCCCTTATGCCATCGCCTATCTGCTTCACATAGTAGCCTTCAGGATTAAATACCTGGACTCTCCGGTTCCCCGGGTCACACACGTATAGCTCGTCGGTGCGTGGGTCAACCGCCATTCCGGACGGCCCACCCTGATCAAGGTCCGGGTCCTCCAGACCACCGTTGGGATTGTAGGGCGGCTCCCAGGAGAAGCTGCCCGGGAGCGAACCGGCGGGCAGTCCGATTATCGGCGAGTACCCGTATGGAGTATCCAGCAGGCTCGCTGTGTAGTACTTAAACGGCACCTCGGTCTTATCCACGGTCAAACTACTGAAACCGACGTAGTCGCTTTCCATTATATAATCGGCAACGTAAAGCCTCTGCCTGTCGACTCTGCTCTGCGGGTACTTATTCGCAAATGCCAGGTGTCCCAGGTTGCCGACCGCATCGTCGAACCCGGTCCAGAAAAAGCAGGCAGTTATAGTTCTCGGGACCTCATCGTCATCTTCTCCCAACAAGATGTCTCGCCCAATGTTAGGAGCTAAAAGGTAGCCGTCCTGGGGATCGAAAATGAGCATCGCTTGCGGATAGTCCGGACTTACCGTCGTGCACGTATTATCTATGTCGACTATGATCGCAATGGCGCCTTCCCGCGTTACATCCATATCATATGTGTAAGTAATTTGCAGGAAGCATCCTTCAGGGTCCGGAAGCGGCGTGCAAGGATAAATCGTATATGCGAAATAATCTTGTATCCTAGGCAGCGGGTAAAACTTGAGCCCGGCGTATGGATTCCCGACGTCTTCTATTGTTACGACTTCGTCGAGATTTGGTGCATAAACAACGGCGCAGCCTCCCCACGTGCTGTACTCAAAGGGGTTAACTGCGATTACCGGGTAATCGGGATAGGGATACTCTGTATCATCGCCATCCTCGGGGTAGGGATCAGGCGGCAGCACTGTTACGTCCTGCAACAATTCCCAGCCGGTAAAACCGCCGGTAACCGTGTTTACCAGGTTTCCTAGCAGGTCAAAGCAGTAAAGCGTGGTCGTATCGCCCACGTAGACGTAACGCTTGCCCACCGCCACGCCACGCAGGTCGCCGAACTGTGCGCCCCCGGGCAACGTGAAGTTGCCCGTGCTGTAGAGTGTTCTCTCCTCTGGGTCTCCCCCTTCGGGTCCGCCAAACGGGGGGATGGGAGAGAAGCCTTCCGGCCCGCCGCCTGCCGGTGGCTCACCGCCCTCGCCACCGCCACAGGCGGCAAGACCAAGAACCAGGCTCAAAAGGGTTAACACAGCCAGCTTAATTACTAATCGTTTCATAATTTCACCAAAAGCCCTTTTTTCTCAATAATCACGGGATAGGTGACTAGAGGCCGCCACCTCCGCCGCCGGGGGTGCCTTCGCCCACTTGCACGCCGGAAACGCTGAAGTCCTTTCTGCGTACGCCGCCGGGGCCGATATCTACTATCTCCGTATCCGGCGTGAACAGGTCGACCGGTGCCCCGTCAGAATCGGTTACAACCGCTTTAATCTCAATGCGACCCGCCGGCACTACAATAACGAAGTTGCCTTCCGGATTCGTCACCTCGTTTTCGTCAAAGAGCGGATTTACGTAACCCGTGATATTCCCGCCGAAATAGTACTCTCCGGTTATCTCCCACTGGATGTCAATCTGCATCGTCTGCAGATCCCCGTTGGAGTCCTGATAGGTGAACTCGCGCTTGAAGTTAGTGACCTTACCGTGAATCAAGCCGCAGCTCATATCCGCAAGCGCGACATCTCGCGGTATGCGGGCATCATCCTCCTCCATATTCGTGATGAAGGGGTACATCAGCGAAATCTGGGCGTCCTCGCGCACGTCACGCGTGACGAAATCGGCACCCAAATGCGCCGTATTTAGCCAGTACGCGTAATGGTATTTAGTGCTGAGAGCACTGCCCCGGAGTATCACGATAGCCTCGTCATTGAGGTCTAAGCCCTGCGTCGTCCAGTTGCCGGTACTGATCACCACAGATGGATTACCGCCGGCCACTGCCGCATGGTCGGCATAAAGGAACTTGTGGTTAAGGTGTACACCGATGTTCGCCCAGACGCTAGTAGGAGGCTGGTTTATTACAAATCCCGCGGCATAAGTAGTGTCGTCAACCCCGCCGCCTATACCGGATACCAGGGCGTCGTAGATGGCATCCTCGTTCGCGTCGCCATACGCTCCTATGTCATTTATCGTCAGGTACATAGCGCGACTCTCAGCGGTCACACCGGTTTCGGGTTCAATTCTGCCCGCAGTGCCCTCCAACCATTGTGCAATATAGCTGGCCAGCTGCGTGTCAGAGAACTGCTGCACGCCCGCGACCACGTATTGCGAAACCTCAATTTCGTTGATCAGGATGTCCCGCGGCTCATCAGTGGGCCCGAAATAAACTTCAATTTGCCCCGACCCGCCGCCAACGGAATAAGCGTGCTGAATCGCGTCCCTCTTATTGGCGCCGAACTTGCCCTCGGCGAACATCTGCTCAAACTGGTTCTCGAATGCATCGGCTATCCGAGAGTCGTTAATCACCACGACATCGCCCATCGTGCGCTCACAACCTTCTACGCTGAAATTATAGCTGCCCAGCGCCACTTTCGCGTGGTCGATTATCAAAAAACGGGAGTGCATCAGCCTGGGGCTGCCGTCATTATCGGTTACTATTTCTATGTTTCCGTTGTTACGCAGAGGGTTAAGCAGCTGCTGGTAGAAGGGGCGGTAGAGCGGGTCCTCGTAGTACGCTTTTTCCGTCACTATTCGGATGTGAGCGGTGATTGACCTGTCCAGGAGAGCGTCCACGAAGCTCTGGCGATTGATTCGCATAACGGCGACATCCAAACTGGTCTGCGCCTGCGATATCAAATCGAATACAGGATCCCATTCCTTGGCATCGTCCGTGAAGTCCGCGGTCCGGTATGTATGGTCCACACCGTACACCGTGACACCAGGAAGGAGCCGGTATATTTTAGCCACATTGGTGCCGCCCGCATCTGGCGACTCGGGACTCGGCTTCGTCCCGTCATCACCGCCGCCACACCCAAACGCGAACGCGGTGACGAACATCAGTATTGCTAAGGCAATCCGAGAGGCTCTGGATAGCAACATTATTTCCTCCAGATTGAACACAACCCCAATATTATCCTGCACTTGCGCGCGGGCTGTCAAGGAAGCACGCGCGAACGCACGCAAAATAGCCACACAGTATTATACCCGCTGGCCAGTCCTATCAAACCCGGCCACCTTCAGCACGGGTCCAAATTGTGGCCAACCGTTTAATGCGCTCCCCCGTATGATATGTCTGCCACCGGAGGGAATAAGCCGGAATCCACGCGAAAGCGGCTGTTCTCAGGCGAGATTGCGGGCTTTCAGCTCCAGGTACTTATTGATTACGTCGGCGTTCAGCTTGTCCGAGTAGGTGCGCACAACATCAATATTGGCCCGGCGCATCCGTTCACACAGGGTCTTCTTGTCCTTCAGGTGGGATACCGCCGCCGCGTGCATGAAAAACTGCTCTTCGCTGCCCACAGGAGCCACGGCAGTCTCGTAGAGCCTTGGCTCATCCAGAATAATACTCACCACCTGGTGGCGCCGCGCCAGCGAGGCCAGCGCGGTGTAGGCCCGCTGGCCCGTAATCCCGTCCGTCAGCTCGGTGAATACGAACACGAGCGCCCGTTTCGGATGACGCCTACTTAAAAAGGCGTACATCTGCATAAAGTCGCACTCAATATGCCGGGGATAAAACGGGAAAAGGTCGGCCAGCACGTCCGGCTTTCGCGTTGGCTGCCGGTAAAAGCGCACGTCGCGGTCAAACAGGAGCAGGCCCAAGCGGTCGTTCTCCAACCGCAGCGCGTAGCTTAGCTGCGCCACGGCGTCCAGATAGCGGTCAAAGCGCGATTTCCCGTTGATCCCGGCGAACATCAGCCGCCCGCCATCAATTACGGCGATTATCTCCCGGTCGCGTTCCGCGCGGTGCTGCGAAACTATAGGGCGGTTCGTGCGCGCCGTAGCCTTCCAGTTCACCTTGGCGTAGTCGTCCCCCGGCTGGTAGTCGCGCAGGCTGTCAAACTCCGTTCCCTCGCCGAGCATTCTTATCGCATGCTGGCCCCGGGTATAGGCCCGCTGCCGGTGGAGGAAGGGGTCCAGTGCTAGATAGTCGGAAATATGTGGATAAACCTTAATCTCGACAGCCAAATTGTAGCGTCGTGCGACGAGCCAGAATCCTAAACGGCTCGAGTAGCGCAGCAAAACCGGCCCCGGCGATATGCGTCCGCGGACTGGCGGCGTGAACCTGACGGTGAAGCGCTTTGCCTGCCCCTTATCCAGCGTAAATTCTCCCGGCGGGAGCGTTTTTCTCAAATAGCTGAACGAATGCTCATCGAATACTCCGCTGATCCGGCGCCCGACTATATTGCGGATCGATACGGTGTAGCTCCCCGGATAGTCAACCGCCCAGAGGTCGGGGATTTCACGCGCAACCCCCGGTCTTCGCTCCCGGAGCGTGACTGCATAATCGAGGACAAGTAGTAGCAACAGAACCGAGATAGCGCCGTAGAAGAACCGGTATGCCAGCGGCTCCCAGCCACCCAGAACGAGGAATGCCAGGCAGACAAGCACCAGCATCCCGAAGTTCTTAGAAGGCACGCTCATTTTAGCTCCGAGTCCGGCCCCCGGGGCTCCCCGCATCCAACCGCAATGCAGTGGGCACGACGCTGTCAAGCAAAAGTGAACGGCTAAGCAGCATTTCCTCCGTCCGTGAAGCTTCAGAAAGGCCTAGCAGTCTAGCCAAAGATGTTGCGGTAGATGAGTGAGAAAAGGAAGGTAATTATTAAAAACGTATAGCCCAGGCGGGACAACAGTTGCCGCTTCTTCTCTTCAACACCGACGGCGCCACGATACGAGTCTCCGGCGCTGCCCGTGATTGCAGCGCCGAGCCCCTCGCTCTTGGTGTTGAGCGACAGGGTAAGGACAATCATTCCGATGCTGATGCCTGCGATAACCAGCAGCAGCACCACTGCGATTACGTTACTCACTGCGACCTCCGCGAGGGCGTATTCTAGCAGAAGCGGGATATAAGCTCAAATGGCGGCGCTGTAGGCACGCTGCATTCTACTGGGTAGGCCGGGCTTCAGCCCGGCTCTGGATTCCTACAGGTTCAATCCCTCTAGTGTTTTCAATGCGTATTCCGTAAGCTCATCCAGGCTCATCGCTTCCGCGCGGGTTTTGAGTTCCGCAAGCTCATCTTCCGAAAGCGCCTCCTTCAGCTTAGCCATCGCCTCGTCAAGCATGCTCTGCGCCATTGGCCCAAGCTTATAACTCATCTCTTTCGCCTGACGCTCCGCCCCAAAGGCAAGGACCGCAGATTGCGGTACCCGGTCCTCCTTGATAAAAAGCCGGGCGGCGCAGAGGAAAGCTTCAATATACATGATTTGAATTCCCATGCGTCTGAACTCTAGCAGCGACTCTCGTAAGCGCTGTCGGGCATCGCGAAGCCGTCCCAGATTGATGGCGACTGCGGCGAGGTTGTGAGTCACAGAGGCAACACCGAGCCGGTCGCCTGTTACGTGTTTCATTTCAAGAGCCTGCAGATACAGCTTCTCTGCCTCCTCGTATCTGCCGCAGTACTCCGCGAGAATTGCTAGAGAGTTCAGGCTCTTGGCAATCCCATAGCGGTTGCCGATTTCGCGCTTTATCTTCAGGCTCTCATTGTGCAGCCTCTCCGCCTCGTCATATCTTCCTTGGGCGTGTGCGACAATCCCCAGGTTGTTCAGGGACACGGCAATCCCGGAGCGGTCGCCGATTTCACGCTTTATCTGATGGCTCTCATAATAGAGCTTCTCCGCCTCCTCGTAGCGGTCCTGGAGGCGGGCGACAACTCCCAGGCCGTTCAGGGACGCGGCAATACCAGAGCGGTCGCCGATTTCGCGCGCTATTTGCAGGCTCTCCTTGAAGAGCTTCTCGGCATCCTCGTAGCATCCCTGTAAGTAGGCGACAGCCCCCAGGCTGTGTAGCGCTTGCGCCAGTGATTTCCCATCGCCTGCTTCTTCCGCGAGGCTTCTTGCCGTGTTTGCTTCTTTCTCCGCTTCTTCATAGCGGCTCAGTCGCCTGAGAAGGAGAGCCACTCCCAACGAAGCCTGTAGCTGAAGAGCACGGTCTTTGAGCTTCTCAGCGCGCTTGAGCATCCTCTCATACCAGGGCAAGCCCTCAAGCCACTTGCTCGCGATGTCCAGATAGGAGGCGAGGTGCTTGGCGAAAGGGAGAATCAATGGTGGCGCGGGCGTCTCGCCCGCGGTTTCTTCCTGTAGGGCGATTTTATCACTGGTGGCGCGGCCGTCCCGGCCGTGATTGGCTGCTGGTGGAATCACAGGCGAGACGCCTGCGCCACCATTCCCTGCGCGCCCTACAAGGCGCAGCGCGGTATCAATCGCCTCGTAGATATTCTCAAGCTCCACGCCGAGAATCTTCAGCGCTTCAAGCTGCCCGTGACCTTTGAGCTTCTTGCCTTCGCGGTCAATCAGTTCGGCGAAATACGCGGCGTGCGCGAGGGTGCGCTGTTCATATTCTGTAGGCTCGCCCGCCGTGGCGGGGCGGGGACCTGTGTCGGTGGCACGGCCGTCCCGGCCGTGATTAGTTGCCGGTGGAATCGCAGGCGAGACGCCTGCGCCACCATTCTCGGCGCGCCCTACA
>JAOZQG010000017.1:9164-24644 GCA_029932365.1 bacterium
TGCCGGTGGAATCGCAGGCGAGACGCCTGCGCCACCATTCTCGGCGCGCCCTACAGCGGATTCCTTCAACTTCTCAAACGCATACTGATGCGTGGCGGCGTCGCGGATGAAGAACCGCGTCTTTCCCAGTCCCGCGCCAACGCGGGATTCACGCGTAAACAACCACCCCTTGTCGGATAGCTGGGCGAGGGTTTTGCGGAGGTTCTTCTGTAGGTTTGCCCGCCGTGGCGGGGCGGGACTACTACCGGTGGCGCGGCCGTCCCGGCCGTGATTAGTTGCCGGTGGAATCACAGGCGAGACGCCTGTGCCACCATTCTCGGCGCGCCCCACAATGAATTCCGCCGCGCCAAAGAAGAACCCGCCTTTGAATGTGGAAACCGCACGGACAACTTCCCTCTGCTCATCGGTCAGCAGGTTATACGACCAATCCAGGCTGGCGCGGATGCTGCGCTGGCGCTCCGGCACGTCGCTCATTTTCGCGGTTAGCTCAAGCTGGTGCTCTACCTCGGAGAGCAGCTCGCCAAGCGTGAAGCTGTCCGCCCACGCTGCGGCTAGCTCAATGGATAGCGGGACGCCATCGAGCTTCTCGCAGATTTCATTGACCACCAACAGGTTCTCCGCCGTCAGCGCAAAGTCGTGCTTCACCAGCGTCGCCCGGTCAAGGAACAACTGCACCGCTTCGGGGAGTTCCTCACCTGTAGGCTTGCCCGCCGTGGCGGGGCGGGGACTATCATCGGTGGCGCGGCCGTCCCGGCCGTGATTGGCCGCTGGTGGAATCGCAGGCGAGACGCCTGTGCCACCATTTTCAGCGCGCCCTACAGCAACGGGTAGCGGCTCCAACTTGTAAACCTTCTCCGCCTTCAACCGCAACGGCTCGCGGGAGGTTACAAGGAGGCTCACCTTCGGCGCGTGCTGGAGGATGTCCCCCAGCAGGTCCTTCCCCTCCATTAGGTGCTCAAAGTTGTCGAAGGAAACAAGCATCTGCTTCTCGCGCAGGTAATCAATGAGCTGCTGTTTCGGCTCACCGCGACCGTAGAATTGAAAGCCCAGAGCATCCGCGGTCGTGGTAACGATGCGTGCGGCGTCGCCCACCGGCGCGAGTAGCACTTCAAAAACGCCGTTTTCGTAGTAGTCCAGCAGATTCGCGCAAAGCTGGGTCGCCAGCCGGCTTTTGCCGTATCCCCCGGGCGCGGTGATGGTCACAAGCCGGTGTGTTTTTCGTAGGGGCACGGTCACGCCAAGGCGTGATGCCCTTGCACCATTGCCTGTAAGGGAGGGCACAATCACGCCAGGGCGTGATGCCCCTACAGAGGGCGGTTCGTGAACCGCCCCTACAGCTTCCTCATCCCTTCCTGCCCCGGCACGCCCGTCGCCAATGAGCATTCTTTTCAGCTCCGCCGTCTCCCGCTCGCGCCCGATGAAGGCGTTCGGCTGATAAACCAGGTTGTTCGGGCGATACTCCAGCGTGGGCAGCGGCGGGAACTTGTGCAGCGCGAAATCCGGATGGTCAAGCTGGTAAAGATGCTCCGGCTCCGCCAGATCGCGCAGATGATGCGTCCCCAGGTCGGTAAGTTTCGCGCCGTCCACATCTTCGCCGGTGTGCGCTCGCACGGCCTCCGACACAAGCGCCTGCCCCGGATGGCACACCTGCACGATGCGCGACGCGCGGTTTAGCGCGTGTCCGAAGTATCCCTTGCCCACCGCCAGGCGCTTCAGCGGCCCGCCGTGACCCGCTAAGCGCACCTGAAGCCGCGTCTCATCGGGCAGCGCGGGCACCGTGTCCATGCCGCGCTCCACGTCCACCATTGCGGAAACGCAGACCGAAGCTCTGTCAAACAGCGCGATGTAGCCGTCGCCGAGATTCTTCATTATCTCGCCGCCGCGAGACTGCACCGCTTCCTCAACAATCCCGTTGTGCTTTTCCAGCGCGCGGCTGAACTCGTCCGGGTACTGCTCCCAGAGCGCGGACGAGCGGTAGATGTCGGTGAACAGAATAAACGAAGTCTGTTCTTGAGTGCCACTCAATTCGCGCTTGCCCCCTCAGCAAGGATTCTATCATTATTCCCCGGAGGTTGTCCGGCAAGGATGTCGGTCGAGCCTGTTCTGCTAGAATCAATGTCCATGTTCAACGCTCTGGCTGACCGGCTACAGAGTATTCTGGGCGGATTTCGCAGCCGCGCGCGGCTGAACGCCGCCGAGATTGAAAGCGGCCTGCGCGAAATACGCATCGCGCTGCTCGAAGCCGACGTTAACCTTAAAGTCGCGCGCGGTTTCGTCACCCGGCTCAAAGAAAGGCTCATCGGGGAATCCGTCGGGCGCGCGCTAACTCCCGCCCAGACGATTATCAAGCTCGTTCACGAAGAACTAGTCGCCGTCCTCGGGGGCGATGAAGCGGCGAAACTCGCCGGCACCTCTTACGCCGGGCGCTTCTCGCCGATGATGCTGGTGGGCCTGCAGGGCTCGGGCAAGACGACCACCGCGGGAAAGCTCGCGCTCAGATTCAAAAGCGAAGGCCAGCGACCGCTGCTCGTGGCGCTGGACCTGAAGCGGCCCGCGGCGGTGGAGCAGGTGTCCATCATCGCAGAACAGATCGGCGTCGCCGCTTATTCGGGGACTGCAACCACGCCGGTGGAGCTGGCCCGCGAAGCGCTGATACACGCTCGCAAAGAGGGATTTTCGCCCGTGCTGCTCGACACCGCGGGACGCCTGCAAATAGACGAGACGCTTATGGATGAGCTTACAGCCATCAAACAGGTGGTGGAGCCGGTGGAGGTTTTCCTCGTCGCCGACGCCATGACCGGCCAGGAGGCGGTGAACATCGCGCAGGCTTTCAACGAGAAAGTCGATCTCACCGGCGTCATCCTCTCCAAGTTCGACAGCGACACCCGCGGCGGCGCGGCGCTCTCCATCCGCGAAACTGTGGGCACGCCCATACGCTTCGTCGGCACGGGGGAAAAGTTTGACGCCATTGAGCCGTTTTATCCCGAAAGGTGGGCCGGCCGCATTCTGGGCATGGGCGATATCGTAACGCTTGTGGAAAAAGTTGAGGAGAGTATTGAAGAACAGGACGCGGAAGCCATCGCCAAACGCCTGGCGAAGGAGCGTTTCACCCTTGAAGACTTCATGAACGTAATGGAGCAAACCCAGAAGATGGGGCCGCTTTCGCAGATGCTCAAGCTCCTGCCCGGTTTCAAGCTCAACGACGAGCAGATAGCGCTCGGCGAAAGGGAGCTCGTGCGCGTCAAGGCCATCGTCCGCTCGATGACGCCCGAGGAGCGCCGCGACCCCGGTGTGCTCAACGCCAGCCGGCGCAGGCGCATCGCGCTGGGCAGCGGCAACACGGTTCAGGACATCAACCGCTTCATGCGCCAGTTCAAGGAAATGCAGAAAGTGATGAAGCGCTTCAAGAAGGGCAAGCTGCCGCTGGGAAAGCTGTTCGGGATGGGCTAGGCTGTAAATATCCCCCGATTCGCGGCGAACCACTCGTGGGTCTGGTGCAGGCCGTCTTCCCAGCCGACCTCAGGCTTCCAGCCTAGCTTTTTCTGCGCCCGGCTGCAATCCAGCGTGACCAGCTTCTGGTCGGCGGGACGCGCGGGTCCAGCAACCGGGGCCAGCCGGTAGTTCGTGATGTCCGACAACACCGCGAATATCTCGTTTACCGAGCGCGGCTTGCCGGTGCCGATGTTGAAGCAGCGATCGGTCAGGTTTTCCGCGTCCGGCAGCTCAACTTCCAGTAAGCGCAGGAACGCGTCCACCACGTCCGAAACATAGATGTAATCCTTGGCCTGCGCGCCGCTGCCGTGAACCTCCACCGGCTCGCCGCTCAGCATCCGCTGCAAGAATATTGCGATAACGCCCGCCTCGCCCAGCGGATTCTGCCGGGGCCCGTAGACGTTGCCCAGCCTGAGCGACACCGTGGGAACTCCGCGGAACCTGGCGAAATACTGGCAGTAATGCTCCACCGCGAGCTTGGCGACTCCGTATGGCGAAAGCGGCGCCAGAGCCGCCGGCTCCCTGCAGGGCAAAGGCGCATCGGGCGAATAGACCGCCCCGCTGGATACGTTAATAAAGCGCTTCACTCCCGCGCGCTGCGCCGCCATAAGTACGTTCAGACTGCCGCAGATATTCATCTCGGCGTCGCCGCACGGATTACGCGCGCTTTCGGAGACGCTGGTCTGCGCCGCTAGATGGTACAGCACTTCGGGCGCAACCCTCTGCGTAATATCTGCAAACTTCAGCGTCCCGATGTCAGCTTCAATGAATTCCGCGCCACCGGGCACGAACTCGCGCCTGCCGGTGGAGAGGTCGTCCACCACCGTCACAGCATGCCGGGCGGCCACCAGCGCATCGGCCAGATGGCTGCCGATGAATCCCGCGCCGCCGGTCACCAGGACTCTCACGCCGACTCCCGTCCTCCACCGATATGTATTGCGCGCACGGCAAAGTGCATAATGTTCGCTTTAATCCAGAAGCTCCTTCACCCGCGCCACCAGCTCGCCGAGCGGGACTTCGCTTTGCTTGCCCTCCTCGCCGAAGCCGGTGCGCAGGTCCTTGAGCTGCACCGACGGCGGGTCCTTGGCCAGCTCGTCCTCGCCCGCGACGACCGCCAGCGGGATGCCCACCTTATCCGCATATTTAAACTGCCTGGAAAGCGTCCGCCCCGTCTTGTTGCCCTCGGCCAGCCACATTTCGGCGGCCACGCCGGCCTGGCGCAGCATCCGGGCGATGCTCGCGCTTTCCGCGCGCATCGAATCGTCAAATACAGTGACGAACACCCGCGCTGTGGACTGCCCGGCGTCGGCTGCAATTACTTCTGTGGCGAGGAGCGCGTCCATCAGCCTGTCCAGCCCCACCGACATCCCGACCCCCGTCAGCGGCGTTGCCGAATACCGGCCCAGCAGGTCGTCGTAGCGCCCGCCGCCGCCCACGCTGCCCAGCGCTTCCGCGCCCCTTATGTCCACCTCGCAAACGAATCCCGTGTAGTAGTCAAGCCCGCGCGTAAGCGAAGGATCGGCCACGAGATTGTCTCCGCCTACTCCTTCCTGCTCAATCCGCTTGAGAAATCCAGCAAGGTATTTAGCCAGTCCCGATGCGTCCTTGGTCGCCGTAAGCAGGCCGTCGGCGGCTTGTTCAGAAACCGCCACTTCCTGCATCCGCTCGTATTCCAGCGCCGATTCAAAATCCTGCAGCAGCAGCTTACCCGTAAGCTCGTCGCGCACCTTCTTCTCGCCCTGCTTTTGCAGCTTGTCCAGTACGCGGAAGACGTCCTTTGCCTTCTCGGGCTCCACGCCCAGGCTTTCCAGCACCTCGCCCAGATAGCGCCGGTCGTTTACCCGGAATACGAAGTTGTCCGCGCCTATTTCCCTTAGCCCCCGCGCTACCGCCGCCACCATCTCAACTTCCGGTTCAAAGGGCGCGACGCCGATGATGTCCAGGTCAATCTGGGTGAACTCGCGGTAGCGCCCCCGCTTGGGCTTGTCGTAACGCCATACCGGCCCGACCTGGTAGCGCTTGAATGGCAGGCTGATGCGGTTGAGGTTAGCCGCCACGGTGCGGGCAAGCGATACGGTGAAATCGAACCGCAGCCCCACCTTCGTATTCTCCAGGTCGCTGAACCTATATATTTGCTTGTTGGCATCCACTCCCATATCTGAGAGCAGCACCTCTTCGGTTTCCAGCGCCGGAGTTTCCAGGGGCGCGAAGCCGTAAAGCTCAAACGCCTTCCGGAAAATGTCCACGATGCGCTGGCGAGCTTGTGCGCTGGAGGGCAGGAAGTCCCGAAACCCCCTCAGATTACGCGGTTTTATCCTGTCCCGGGCCATTTCGCACCGCCGTATCGCAAGTAGGGAGGGAGGGGGTCGAACCCTCGACCTCTGGTTCCACAGACCAGCGCTCTAACCAGCTGAGCTACCTCCCCGTCTGCGAAACGAGATTATACCATCATACCCCTGGCGCTGAAGCACGAATAATCACCCCGCGCACTCGCGTTAGCGTCCCATCGGGTATGATATGCACGCGTGCCGCCGGATGAAGAAAATCGGCCAAGACCGCTGACAATGAAAGCGAAGCGTTCTGCGGACAACCCAACCCGCAGCGCGCAGCTCAACATTCTTGAAGGCGCGCTCAACGACCAGCAGCTCGCCGCCGTGACCACTGACGAGCCCCGCGTTCTCGTGCTTGCGGGCGCGGGTTCCGGCAAGACGCGCGTCATCACCTACCGCGTCGCCTATCTGCTTTCTCAGGGCGTGCGGCCCGGCAACATCCTGCTGGCGACCTTCACCAACAAGGCCGCCCGGATGATGCTGCGCCGGGTGGAGGATCTCACCGGCGTGCCCCCCAAGCGCATCGTCGGCGGCACCTTCCACCACATCGGGCACATCTTCCTGCGCAAGTACGCCGACCTTATCGGCTACAGCCGCGACTTCACCATCATTGACGAGCAGGACGCGCGCCAGTTGATGAAAGTCGTGCGCAAGGAAGCGCCGGTGGACTTCACGCAAAAGCTCTTTCCCTCGGCGCGCCTGCTCCATAAAATACACAGCCTTTCGGTCAACACGGGAGCGAGCCTGGACGAGCTTCTGGTCTACCGATTCCCCCAGTTCGCTCGCTTCATTGACGAGATAAGGCGCGTCATCGCGGCCTACAACGAGCGGAAACTCAAGCGTAACCTGATGGACTTTGACGATTTGCTCACCTGCTTTCTGCGGGTGCTGACGGAGCACGCAGACGCCGCGCAGGCCATCTCGGGACGCTTCCAGCATGTGCTGGTGGACGAGTACCAGGACACGAATCTGGTGCAGGCGCAGACGATAAAGGCGCTGTCGGCAGAGCACGGGCGCGTGTTCGTCGTGGGCGACGACGCCCAGAGCATCTACGCGTTTCGCGGCGCGAGCTTTGAAAATATCCGCAACTTCAGCGAGGACTACCCAAACGCGAAGATATTCAAGCTGGAAACCAACTACCGCAGCACGCCGCAGATTCTTGAGCTGGCAAACGAGATAATGCGCGAAGTCCCCGATGAGTTTCGCAAGCTGCTGCGCGCCGTATGCCCGCCAGCGGAACGGCCCAAAATCCTGGTCTGCCGCGACACCGAGGAGCAAGCGCAATTCGTTGCAGAGCAGGTGCTGTCGCTGCGCGAAGAAGGCGTGCCGCTGCCGGAAATCGGCGTGCTTTACCGCAACCACCGAAACTCGCTGGAGCTGGAACTCGCCCTTGCCCGCTGCGGCATTCCCTACGAGATACGCGGCGGGCTCAGGTTTATCGAGCAGGCGCACATAAAGGACATGGTGGCGTTCCTTTCCGTGCTGGCAAACCCGCACGACGAAGTGGCTTTCTCCCGCGTTTTGGACCTGTGCGAACAGGTCGGGGCCAAGACCACCGCCCGCATCTTCAAGAAGGTGATGCCCGCAGCCGAGCCGCTAAAGGAGTTCGTAAGCGACGGCGCGCCCGCTTTAGCACGCGGCGCGGGGCGCAAATCGCTGGAAGCCCTGGCGGAGCTTTTCCGCAAGCTCGACGCGATGCGCACCGAAGGCGCGAGTCCGGCGGACCTTATCCGCCAGGTGGTCGAGGACTTCTACGACGCTTATCTGCTGCGCACTTACGAAAATTACGCCGAGCGACGCGAAGACCTGGAGCAACTGGCGGTTTACTCCCGGAAGTACCGTTCGCTGAGGTCGTTTCTCGCCGAAGTAGCCCTTAACCAGGGCTTCACGGTCGCCGAGTCGTTCGCCGATGACACCGCAGAAGAAGGCCGGGTTAACCTGAGCACCATCCACCAGGCCAAGGGACTTGAGTGGAACGCGGTGTTTGTTACCCATATGACCGAGGGGAATCTGCCGCATCGGATGTGCGCCGACGACCCATCCCAGCTTGAAGAGGAGCGCCGGCTGTTTTACGTTGCGGTAACACGGGCGCAGCGTTATCTGTACCTGAGCTACCCGCAGAACACCGACGCCGGGGATTACCTCGCTTTCAACCGGCCTTCGCGTTTCATTCAGGAACTCCCGCGCACCGCCTACGAGCGCTTTACCGTGGAGTTCGGCGAAAATAGCGGCGAAGCTGACGAAAGCGACCGCTGAACCCGCCGACAGCGCGGCTGTGCTATTATCACGGGCGCGCCGCGCTAAAGGAGAAGGAGCATGTCGCAGTACTACGAAGCACCGACGCTGGAAAATATGGGTCTGAGTCCGGGCAAGCGCACCCGCCTGCACCGGCTGCTCTACGAGCACGGTCCCGGCAACGGCAGGATGCTCGTGCTGCCGATTGACCAGGGGCTGGAGCACGGGCCGGCGGACTTCTTCCCCAATCCCGACAGCAAGTTCCCCGACTTCCAGTACCAGCTGGCCGAAAAAGGCGGCTACTCGGCGATAGCGCTGCATATCGGGCTGGCGATGAAATACCAGGATAAGTACGCCAGTGCAGTTCCACTCATCCTTAAGCTGAATGGCAAGACCAATATACCCCCGGACGACGAACCGTTCAGCCCTCTCGTAGCCACCGTGGAAGACGCCGTCCGGCTCGGAGCCGAAGCCGTGGGCTACACGCTGTACGCAGGGTCGCCCCGGCAGGACGAAGATTTCGCGCAGTTTGCCGAAGTCCGCTCCGAGTGCGACCTTCTGGGCATGCCGCTAATCGTCTGGGCCTATCCCCGGGGCGAAGCCGTCGAGCGTAAGGGAGGACGCAATAGCTTCTATGCAGTAGATTATGCCACACGAGTCGCCCAGGAGTTAGGCGCGGACGTGGTGAAGGTTAACTTCCCTGTCGTAGATCCCGATAAGGATAAGGATGCACCCGATCCTTACAGTACGCTCGAAATCAACGCAGAAGAGGCGCTGAAACACGTAATACGTTCGGCGGGCAGCACGATGGTTTTAGTGTCAGGCGGGAGCAAAGTAGACGAAAAAGAGCTTCTGCGGAAGGCGGAAACGGCAATAAAAGCCGGCGCAACGGGACTAATTTTTGGCCGCAACATGTGGCAGCGCACTATGGATGACGCTCTCGCGCTGACGAAGCGCATCAAGGAGATAATGCTTAGCCGTTAAAGCTTCCTCACTCGAAGTGGTGGCCTCCACCAGGCGCTTTGGCATGCCCCCAATATCTGGCGAGTCGGCTGCGAGTCTTATCCTCACGAAACCTACTGCAAATGCAAAGCCCCGCCCCCTTACGGGGACGAGGCTCTTATGCACTTTACCGAGGCTTGGAAAGCGTTAGAGCTTTAGCCCACTTCCTCAGTGGGGTTCATGCTCTTTTTGTCCACGCCGGAGTCGAGGACGATGATGACACCGTCAGGCTGGGTGTCAGGACCGCCGCGCGACTGGTATCGCGTATTCGGCACGCCATCGGGCGGGCAAGGCAGGAATCCATAGCCGCCGAAGAACGATGCGGACGCGCAGTCCGCACAGCGCTGACGCGGGTAATACTCGCCCATCCTGTCGTAAACGTCCTGGCCCAGATTCCTTAGTGTGCCGTAAGCAGCGAGCGTATAGCCGGTTACTTCGTGCGGGCTGTTAAGTACAACCCAGCACAAGCTGTTCAGACGGGTGAAGTACGAGAAGTTGCCCACCAGTAGCCGGCTGCCGGGATTGCGGAATTCCTCGTCAGTCGGGTCCTTGTAGGCACGACCGTCCCAGAGGCCTTCAGCGGTCTGCAGATCGGGATAGGGCGGAATCACGAAGAGGTCGCCAGCGATCCCAATCTGGCCGAACATGAACACGGGGGGCGGCCCCCATACCTCTACCATCTTGGTGTTGTCGTCGCCGCCGACCGTACGCCTCCACTGCGATCCGTCATCATTGGTATGCCATGACATATCGTGCAAGATATACCTTGGCTGCAGGTTGCCCCGCTTGATAAACGGATTGCTCGGGTACGACGGCATATAGCCTTCCATCACCAGGTAGTCGCCGTTGCCCTCCGGGGCGAACGGCGGCTGAGTGGCACCACCGTACTTCCAGGGCGGCACTTCAAGCTGATAGTACTGGCCGTAGTTGTAATATTCCTCGTTGATTACTTTACTGTCGGTCCAGTCGCCGCCGAGAATATACGGGGGATAGTTGCCGTACGAGTTGTCCGTAGCGTAACGCTCAACCGCCAGCTGAATGGCGTGAAGATTTTGCTTTACCTCAGCCTCTTTGGCCTTCTCTCTTACCTTAATGAAATTGGGCAGAGCGATGGCCACGAGAATGCCGATGATCACAATGACCACCAGCAACTCGATGAGCGTAAAGCCTGACTTCCGAGAACTCATTGGTTTCACCTCCTAAAACACACTACGTAATCCCCTGAGGCTTCGCATCTTGCGAGCTGCTCAGGTGGATGATGTAATAGTCGGGGATGCCATCAGGTACCGTGCGCGGTTCGTAATCGTTGGCAGAGTTATAAGGATTCGGTTCGGATACGTTATTCAGATAGCCCGTGCGTTTGCCGTTAATCTTTGCTCCGCCACCAGAGATCGAATAGTCGATGTCCATGCCGTTGGTGCTCTCGTCGCCGACGGCCAGCAGGTCATAACCGACAACGTCGTGACTCCAGACCTGTTGGGGCTGCGCGTGGGCGCCGATACCGGTTACATGATTCCCTCTGAGGTCGGCGTCGACCGAGTTATACTGTGCGGTAAAATGATCCGCATTGTTGGCGCCGTCTGAGTAACGGGGATGATAGTAGAACTGGCCAGCGAAATGGAGATGGAGCGAGTCGTTCGGCTCACCATCGCCGTCGTACGCCATCATACAGACACCCTCACCGGCCCAGCCAAGGTTAAACATGTTGCGCCCCATTCTGCCGCCGCACGCACGGAAAGGTACGTAGATATTGTAGTTTACAGATTCATAGCCGTGAATAATAACGGCCTTATCTGTGAGGAACGGGTTCATAGGATACTGCGGCAGGTATCCCTCATAGGCAAGACAGTCGCCAAACTCGGTGCCCCGCTGTCCCATGTTGCTCGCACTCAGCCCCACGTTGGGGTAAGTGTGCGGCTCCACCGTGCCGCCTGAGGGGAACTGGACATTGAATATGTCGAACGCATGTCTTCCCCCCGGCCCGGGCTCGATTCGGTCGTTCCACGGATTGGGAACCCACTTAATGGTACCGACGTTCCAGTACACGTCACCACCGTACAGGAAGAACGGGTAGATGCCACTGCTGTCGGTCGCATAGCGTTCAATGGCAAGCTGGATTGCGTGTAGGTTTTGTTTAACCTCAGCCTCGCGCGCCTTGATCTTGATCTTGATGAAGTTGGGCAGCGCGATTGCCACGAGAATGCCGATGATAACGATGACCACCAGCAACTCAATAAGGGTGAAACCCTTTTTCGTTCTCAACACTTTTCCAAACCTCCTTCCGGATTATTAACTCATTCAGTTTTGGGATGGAATGAGTCCATGATACCGAGTCGCCCTCAACTCGGAAAGCGCCCGCAGGGAATGATGATGAATGATACCGTCGCAACCGATAAGCTCATCCGGCCCGGGGTACAACACTCCGGCGGTTACTCCCCCTGGCAATACGGATGCACCTCATCAGCTGCCCGTCGGGCGGCTATCAAGGTTCACCATCCGCTAGCCGGGAAATTATAACACATCCCCGCCGACTCTGCAGCAAGTCCCCGAAAAAAACTTATGGCGTATAATCAGTGGCGTATGGCACGCAAGAGTCGACGGCGCAAACGCAAGAGCACCCGCCTGCTCGGCCTGCCGCGCGAAGTGTGGGAGGACCTGCTTGCCCTGCTGGTCTTGCTCGTATTCCTTCTGGTGGGCATCGCGCTTTTCTTCCCCGACCTCGCGGGCACGGCGTCGGGGCTGGTCAACCGACCGCTGTTTTCCGGCATCGGCATCGCGGCTTACCTGGTGCCTTTTTTGCTTCTCCTGCTGGGATTGGCCGCGCTCCCTCTGCAAGCGCGCCCGGACCTTTTGCGAGTATTCTGGAAGCTGCTGGCGCTGTCGGCGGTATTTTGCCTGCTGCTCGGCGCGCTGAGCCCGGACGAAACCGCCGGTCATCTGACGCACGGATGGGGCGGCTTCGCCGGAAGCTTCGTCAACGGCTACGCCCAATCCGCGCTGGGGCTCTTCTATCCAATATTTCTCGTCTTTTTGCTGGCCGCTCTCCTTATCGTCTTCGCCGGACGGGCATTCCTCAGCCCGGCGCTGCGGTTCGCTGAAAACCTGGCGCGCGATATGCGCGAAAGCGCTCGCCGCAGAGCTGAAGAAGCGGAGATCAAGCGCCGCCGCGAAATCGTGGACGCCGAAGCGGCCGAAGAGTTCGCGGAAATAGAAGGCCACAACGAGGTCGTAGAGCCCCGTCCCACGGCTACCGAGGAGGGAGACGAGCTGCCGGAAGAAGAGGCGCTGGTGCCCGCCACCGAAATGGAGGCCGGCCAGCAGGCCTTCCGCTTCCGCGTGTCTGAAGAAGATTACGAATATCCCCCGCTTGGCCTGCTCAACGAGGCCGCGTTCTCCGAAGTATCCGAGGACGTGCTCAAGCGCAACTCCCGCATCATCGTAGACACGCTCAAGGCGTTCAACATTGAAAGCGAGGTCACCGGCTGGGAGGTCGGCCCCAGGGTCACCCGCTTCGAGCTGCGCATCGCGCCCGGAATAAACGTGAGCAGGCTGCACTCACTGGCGGACAACCTGGCGCTGGAGCTCGCAGTTCCCGCGGTGCGCTTGGAAACCCCCATCCCCGGGCGCAGCGCCGTGGGCATTGAAGTCCCCAACCGCAAGTTCAACAAGATCGCGCTCCGCTCGCTGCTCGAATCCCCCGAACTGACCTCTCAGTCCCACCCGCTGGCCGTTCCCATCGGGCGCGACCTGGCAGGCAAGCCGGTCATCGGCAATCTGCACCACATGCACCATTTGCTAGTCGCCGGCAGCACCGGCAGCGGTAAGAGCGTGTGCCTTAACTCCATGCTGATTTCGCTGATGTACCGCAACTCGCCGGCGACCGTGCGCCTGATACTCATCGACCCCAAGCGCGTGGAGATGAGCGTATTTAAGGACACTCCGCACCTCGCCGCGCCCATCGTCCACGACATTAACGAAGTGCAAAGCTCGCTCAAGTGGGTTGTGGCCGAGATGGAGAGCCGGCTGCGCGGCTTCGAGGAATATGGCGTGAAGAGCATTGACGCCTACAACGCCGAGCCGCCGGAGGCGGGCCCGCTGCCCTACATCCTGGTGGTCATTGACGAGCTGGCCGACCTCATCAAAGCCGCGGGGCCGGTCATTGAAAAGCTCATCGGGCGCATCGCGCACATGGCTCGCGCCACCGGCATTCACCTCGTCGTGGCCACCCAGCGCCCAGACGCAACGGTCATTACCGGCAATATTAAGATGAATATCCCCTCGCGCATCGCGTTCGCCGTGGTCAGCCAGATAGACTCGCGCACCATCATAGATATGCCCGGCGCGGAAAAGCTTCTGGGCTCCGGCGATATGCTTTACTTCCCGGTGGGCATCCCCAAGCCGCTGCGCGTGCAGGGCGCGTGGGTGCGCGACGAAGAGGTCAAGCGCATCGCAGAATTCCTGCGCCGCCAGACTGAGCCCGAATACATCGAGGACATCACCGCCTACGAAGGTGAAGAAGTTGAAGACTGGGACGCGGGCGAAGAAGACGCCGAGCTGGACGAGCTTTACAACGACGCTTTGAACATCATCACCGGCGCGGGTCGCGCCTCGACCTCGCTGCTCCAGCGCCGCCTGAAAATCGGCTACAACCGCGCGGCGCGGATTATGGAGCAGCTGGAGGCCAACGGCGTGGTCAGCCCCGCCGACCACCAGGGCAACCGCGAACTCCTCATCGCCCCTCCGCCTTCACCGGACGAAGAGTACTAGACACCGCCGATTGCAGGGATTTATCCGTCTGTATCTGTAGGACGGGATTTTGCCGAGTACGCTGGGCTTGTTCGCCACGACGCGCCACGCGTCTTTGGAGGGAACGCTTCACCTACCTCTGGGTCGTGCGGGAAACGTCACCGTCTCTCGGATATCCTTTCTTACCGGCTCCTGTTTCTGCACCATTTTTCGCACCAATATAGTACAACATATATGCACCATTATTGGTGCAATACGCTTATCATGTTTTCGAATCCTTGTCTATTTGATGAATGGGAGCTGTCTCTGCTATATGAATAGTTTTTGAGTCTGCCTGACCTAAGCAGCCTGAAATCAGAGGTTCTAGGCTGGCAAATAAAAAAGGGCGAGACCGAAGCCCCGCCCTTTTGAGAACTATATCGCGTGAATCTACAACAGTTCGTTGATGTAAGGAGCCCACGTGCTTGATAGGTTGCCGTCGTAGCCACTTCTAGCACGCACACGCCCGTCACGGTCAATGAGGTAGCTTGTCGGGATAGTGCCATGACCTGGCCAATAGAGGTCACGATAGAGGACAAACAGTGTACCGTCTCTCTGATAGTTGTTCGTCACCCTGTAGCCATTGGAGTCTACCCAAGTCTGCATAGCACTCACAGAATCGGACCATGCGCTGATCATAGCAAATCCCTGAGATTCAAAGGTGTCCAGCATTTCGACTAGTTCCGGAAACTCCGAAACACAGCCCCCTCATGTGGTCCTCCCGAAGTTAAGAGCGATTACGTTACCTAAATAATCGTGGAATGGTTTATAGGGAGCACTTGGGGCCTCGAAGCTGGGGAACTCGAAGTCAGGCGCGATCGTGCCGTCACCCAGCGCCTCCAGCGTCGTGATGATCAGCTCGAGAGAGTCGCTGTCTTCACTGATACCATCATTAGCGGTGACCGTCACCGTAACGTGCTTGGCGCCACCCGCGTCCGGCGGAGCGTACGTGACCGCAACACCTGTGTCGCCGCCGTCAAACGAGCCGTCAGTGGCTTCCCATGTGATGTCCGCCGACGGGTCGCTCAGGTCAACGACGAGATTCGCCCGCTCGGTCGAGCCCACCTGCAGCGTCGTCTGGTCGGTCGTCACCGAGTAGATTTCCATCGGGACGCAAACACTCGGTACCGCGCTCGCCTCAGCGGTGAAGTCGCTGTACTGGTCGAAGGTGTCAAAGGCGCGCGCCTTGTAAGTGTAGGTTTCGCCTTCGGTCAGCCCGCTGTCGATCAATGAGTGAGTTGAGGTGCTGGTTGGCGTCCGGAGCGTAAATTCCTCCTCGCCCGGTCCCTTCCTCCAGATTTCATATCCATCAAGGTAATCCGATTCCGAACTGCCCCAGGTTACCTCGATCGAGTAACTGTAGGGAATATCTTCGCCGGTCGCGTCAATTGGTGTGGGCGTGGTCGGTGGAGCGGGGAAGAACGGGGTCGTTGAAGCCTCGTTACTGGGCGGTGATTCGAAATCGTCCTGGTCCACCGCCGTCACGTAGTACGTATATTCCACGCCCGCGTCCAGGAGCTCGTCGTCGTTATCGTCGGTGTACATCAGGGGGAACGTGGTGCTGGAGATGGTGGCGATTTTCTCGTAGGCTACAACACCGTCCGTGCGATACAGGCGATACCACGCCAGGTCGTCT
>JAOZQG010000094.1 GCA_029932365.1 bacterium
GCGGATGAGGTCGGGGCGTTCGCGCACCGAATGCAGCCAGAAGCCGGAGACGGTGTGGCTTCCGCGCCCGGCGTACTCATGGGGAGTTCAGCCGGCGCAGCAAACCCATCGGGGTGCATTCAGCGCCCTGGCCCAGCGGATTGTCCGTGAGCGCCGACGCCACTTCGGGAAAACGCTCGGCGGCCAAACTTCCGCCGATTACCCAGGGATAGAAGATGTCGTTTACGTCCACCACGCAGGCGTCAAGCCCGGTGGCTTCGGTTATCTCGCCGCAGACCTCCGCAATCCGCACGGGGCCGGGAATGACGCAATCGTAATACTGTTCTATGGCCATCGTGTGCTCGGCGTCTATCATCTTGGTGGATAGCCCCGCGACGTTGTAGAAATCACCGGTGCGGCGCAGGATAAGCTTGCCCCAGGCGGCGGCCAGCGTGCCTAAAATGATGCGGAATACGCCCACGTCCTCTATCGCCACCTGCATAGCGTAAGGGCTGCGCAGGCCTACGCCGTATTTGCTTTTGGTGACGAAGCGGCTGAGCAGGCGGGCGAGCGGCGAAACGCGGATGCCCGAAATCGGGCGCGCCCGCCCCTGCATAATCGCCAGGCCGGTTTCGGCGATGAACAGGACATCGCCCGGCTGCGACAGCGGAAGCGCATACTGGCGGACGACTTCTACCGGGTCGTCGCGCTCGGTGAGCACGTGCGTCTTGACCGGTATCCGCAGGTAGCGGCGCCCATCGACTTCAATCTCAGGTTTCTTTTCCCGCCCCAACTCGGGCGATTATAGCAGCGAAGCCCTTGCCCGCGCCGCCGTAGCCTGCCATAATTGCCCGTGTGAGGAACAGGCTGTATCTCGTCGGCTATCCCCTGGGGCATACGCTTTCGCCCCAACTTCACAGGTCCTACTTCGAAAAAACGAAGCTGCCCCTGTCCTACGAAGCGCGCGAGATGCCGCCGGGGAAGTTCACCCAAGCGGCTAAAGCGATGCTGGCGGAGGACGATTTTTTGGGATGCAACGTCACCGCGCCCTACAAAAAGAGCATCGTGCCCTTCCTAGATGAGCTGAAGGGCGACGCGGAGCTTCTGGGTGCGGTTAACACCGTCGTGCGCCGGGCCAAAAATGGCGACCTGGTCGGCTACAACACGGATGCGGCGGGATTCGCCGACGCCCTGGGCGCGGCGGGCAAAAAGACGGTGCGCCGGGCGCTAATCTTCGGGACGGGCGGCGCCGCGCTCGCGGTTATCCTCGCGCTGGGGAAAATGGGGTGCGCCCGTTTCGTGGTGGTGCACCGCTCCAGCAAAAACGTGGACGCGGCGCGAAAGCTTATCTCCACCATCGGCAAGAAAGCCAGATTCGTCAGCCTGTCGCGGCTCAACGATTTTTTTGAGTGGGCCGAAACCGAAGAGGTGTTCGCCGACGCCAGCGGCCTGGCAGCCGGGGAGCAAGTTCCGGGCGTCGCCCCTGCGCCCGCCGAGGATAACGCCAACGCCGATTCGGAGGGCTACGACAAGGGTGCCAAGCGCTTCGACCTTCTGGTGAACGCCACGCCCACCGGCCTGTTCCCCCGCGCCGAGGAGGCCATAGCCGACCATCCCCGCTTCTTCCACCTGTTCGACGCGGCGATGGACCTGGTTTACAATCCCGCCCAGACGAGGCTTTTATTTCTGGCGCAGCTTGCCGGATGCGACACCATCAGCGGGCGCAAGATGCTGGAGCGCCAGGGCGCGCGCTCCCGCAAAATCTGGATACGCGAATTCAGAGCGCAGCAAAAGCTGCGCGAATGATAGAATCGCCGCGTGGATCGTAAGACCGCACTGCAAATTATCGAGGCCAACCTGAACCGGCTGCGGGAAGGGATTC
The DNA here is from genome assembly GCA_029932365.1 of bacterium. Lineage (GTDB taxonomy): Bacteria > 4484-113 > 4484-113 > 4484-113 > 4484-113 > JAGGTK01. The sequence continues at coordinate 1,862 of JAOZQG010000094.1, forward strand.
GCGTCGCGGAAGACCTGCTGCGCTACACTCCCGGCGCCGAAGGCGAGTTTCGCCGGCTGAAAGCGGTAAGGCTGGAAGCGGGCAAAGCGGAAAAGAAGGCCCGCGGCGCTCTGGGGCCGAGGCTGAGGCGTGCCCGCAGGCTAAAGCGCGACGCGGGCAGAGACGTTACGCCCAAGGGCGAACTTGCCCGCAGCGAATTAAAAGAGCTGGCGACGGTCAATCTGAAGCGGGCGCAGGAAGCGGCGCGCACTATAGAGGAAATGTGCAAGCTTGCCGGCGAAGCGGTTTTGTCCCGCTACTACAAGAAGCTGCGCTTCGCCCTGTATGCCCGCGAGACGGAAGTCGCGGCCAAACTTGCGGCGCTATCCCGGCGCGAGCGCTTCGCCGTGGCGCTGAAGCGATTCCCCGTCTACCTGGTCATTGACGAAAAAAACACGGACGAGCAGACGCCGCGCGAACTTACTCAGGCGTTCTACCAGGCCGGCGGGCGGGTGGCCCAGCTCAGGATGAAGCAAGCGTCAGCCAGAGCGCAGCTTAAGCTGGCTAGCGAGCTGCAAGGCGATTTCGCCGAACTTATGCTGATAATCAACGACCGCGTGGACATCGCGCAGGCCGCGGGAGCCTTCGGCGTGCATCTGGGGCCGGCGGACCTGCCGCTTTCGTCGCTTGCGGACATCCGCGGCGAGCTTCTGGCGGGCCTGAGCACCGGCGGGGCGGCGGCGGCGGCCAAAGCCGTTGCCGCGGGCGCGGACTACATCGGCGTCGGCGCCATCTACCGCACCGAAAGCAAGCAGCGCATGCGAATTGTGGGGATTGAAGGACTGCGCAAGGTGGTGCGCGCGGTCCAGGCTCCCGTTGTCGCCATCGGCGGAATTACGGCGGACAATCTGGCGCAGGTGCTAAAGGCCGGCGCGACAGGATGCGCCGTCATCTCGGCCGCTGCGACCGAAAAAGACGCCGGCAAGCTCTACTCCGCGGCGCGCAAGCTCGCCCGGCGATAGCGAGCCTTGGTGCTACAATCAGCCCACTATGGGGAGCCGGATACATAGATGGGGAACCAGACTGCTGTTGCTTGCCGCTTTCGCGCTCGGATTCTGCGCCTCGGACGCAAGCGCGGGCCGCTTTGACGACCTTACGGGGCCCTGCGCGTCAACGGTACGCCGGGCGCTGGCGCAAAAAAACCTCACGCCCGAGGACGTGGCGTTTGACCTGCACGACCGCGCGTTTTTCGGCGGCGATTTGCACCGGCTGGCGTTCTTCGACGCGCTTACCGCCAACCCGTGGAAGATACCCGAATACGTGCCGACCATCCGCGAGGGCGTGTTCGCCGCGGCGGAAAGCGGCAACATCGCCGGGCTCATCCAGCAGGCGCAGGCGCGGCTGAACCTTTCGGTGCGCGTGGGGCTCATCGGGGACCCATTGGAGGATTACACACAGCTTTTGGCGAACGAAGCTGTGGAGAACCATTTCGTCGCCGCGCTCAAAAGGCTCTACGCCGAGCGGAAGCTGCCCTTAAGTCCCAGCGAAGAGGAATACCTCACGCTGAAGTGCGCCGAGCTGCCGGAGCCGGTGGCGCGCGCCGCGGCGCTTTACCTCTACGCGCTGCCAGACATCCTCGCCTACCACGACGCGGCGATGGCGCCGGTGAAAACGAAGCTGCAAACATCCTGCGAAAAGGACCCGGTTGCGGCAATCGTAAGCTATATGCTGGAGGAAAATGGATTAAGCGGCCCCGAGCGAATCGCGCATTCCACGAAAAGCGACGAGCTGGCGGAGTACCTTATGGCCAACCTGGACTGGGGATACCTGCATACCGGCGCGATGGTGCTGGGGCACGTCGTAAACCGCATGCGCGACGAGCTAAAGGACTTCGCCGCCGAAGAAAGCGGCTTCAGCCTGACATTCGACACGCCGCTGGGGATGATTGTATTGAGCGGCTCCGAATCCGACAGCTACGGCGGCGCGATGCCCTACTTGCTCATTATTGAAGCGGGAGGAAACGACTATTATCTCGGCGGCGCAGCGAACGTGAACACCACCAATCCGTGCAGCGTGCTGATAGACCTTGAGGGAAACGACACGTACGAATGCGCCACCGACGACATCCCCTCGTTCGGCGCGGGGGTTTTCGGATATGGAATGCTCGTAGATCTTGCCGGCGATGATCTCTACCACGCGCAGCACGTGTCGCAGGGCGGCGGGCTATTCGGCGTGGGGCTTTTGCTGGACGAGAGCGGCAAGGACAATTACTCGGTCGTCACCGACGGGCAGGGCGCCGGCACGTTCGGCACGGGCATCCTCGCCGATCTTTCGGGCGACGACATCTACGGGTGCTACCGCTCCGCGCAGGGATACGGCTTCACGCTGGGCGCGGGGCTGCTGGTGGATATGGCGGGCAACGATCAATACATCGCCAACGACACCGACATTAAATACCCGTCGGCGCAGAGTGCAGAGCACAACTCGTCGCTGGCGCAGGGCTTCGGCTTCGGGGCGCGCCGCGACTTCACCACCGGCCATTCGTGGGCCGGCGGCGTGGGGATGCTGTTTGACGCCTTAGGCAACGACAGCTACTCGTGCGGCGTGTTCGGCCAGGGCGCGGGCTACTGGTACGGCACGGGCATCCTCTCCGACGCCGCGGGCGACGACGAATACTCCGGGCACTGGTACGTGCAGGCGTCCGCCGCGCACTTCGCCATCGGCATTCTGGATGATGCGTCGGGCGACGATAATTACTTCGCGGATATGAATATGGCCATCGGCGCGGGGCACGATTTTTCGCTGGGATTTCTTCTGGAGCGCGCGGGGAACGATACTTACAACGCGCCGAACCTTTCGCTTGGCGGCGGCAACGCCAGCGGCATCGGCATCTTCTGGGATTTCGCCGGCGACGACACCTATGCGCCCACTGGCGCGACCACGCTGGGGCGGGGCAACAACGGCCGGCGCGGGGGGCTGCGCGACCATATGCGCGTGCTGGGATTGTTTATTGACACCGGCGGCGCCGACACGTATCCGGCAGAATACGATTTTGCGGGAAACAACCGCATGTGGACCCAGCCGGGCACGAACACCGATGACCCGCTCCCGCTGGTGGAGCTGGGCGTGGGCGTGGATGGGGAAGTCACGCCAGAATAGCAGGGGGGACTCCACCAGCCATTATTCGTCTTCAATAAAATAAACCGTTACCGTCTGTAAGTTGCCTGTGCGAGACCCCCGCAAGACGCGGTGCCCGCAGGAATCTCGCTAAGAAATAAGAACCGAGTACTGGGCGGATAAGTATTCGGCTTTTCTCTGGCGTTCTTGACGGGCGCTTTGCGCGCGACGATAAGAAGCCCTGGTTTGCGCTTCCGAAGCACCGGCCCACAGGTGACCGCGCTACATAAGGCGCCCTTGTTTGCGGGGCAAACAAGGGCTTTGCGGTGAAATCACACGAAAAAAGGGGCGGGCAATGAGTGGTCACTGCCCGCCCTGAGTGCTGCGAGATTAACCCGCGCCTACTCCAGCACGTGGATGTTCTTCTTGGCGCAGATTTCTTTGAGGATCTTTGGCCAGACGGTCACGCTGACCTCGCCCAGATGCGCCTTCTTGAGGATGGCCATATAGGTGCGCGACTGGCCGATGCCGCCGCCGATGGACAGCGGAATCTCGTCGTTGAGAATCGCCTGGTGGTAGGGAAGCTCCAGAAAATGCGTCTGCCCCGTAAGCTCAAGCTGCTTTTTGAGCGTTTCCTTGGTTACGCGGATGCCCATGGAGGTAAGCTCGTGACGCCGCTTGGTCACCGGATTCCACACTAAAATGTCGCCGTTCAGGCCGTGCATCGGGCGCCCGTCCTCGGATACGGTCTCGGTCACCCAGTCGTCGTAATCGGCGGCGCGCATCTCGTGGGGATACCCGTCTTCCAGCACCCAGCCGATGCCGATGATGAACACCGCGGGGTACTTCTGCAGGATGGCTGTTTCCCGCTGCTTGCGCGGCAGGTCGGGGAACATATCCAGGATATCCTCGGCGTGCAGGAAAGTGAGTTCGTCGGCCAGATCCGGGTACTTGTCGGTCTTGAGCTGGGGGAACATCTCCTGGACGTGGTTTTCCGCGCCCTTGATGACCTTCCAGATTTTGCGCACGGTGTCCTTGAGGAAGTCCAGGTTGCGCTGGTCTTCGGTAATAACCCGCTCCCAGTCCCACTGGTCAACGTAGGCGCTGTGGTCGTGGTCCAGGAAATAATCCTTGCGCACCGCTTTCATGTCGGTGCAGATGCCCTCGCCGACTTCGCAGCCGTACTGCTTCAGTGCCGGGCGCTTCCACTTGGTTGCGGCCTGCACCACCTGGGCGTCCACCGGGTTTTTGTCGTAGTCGTTGGAGATGTGGAACTGGATTGGCGTGCGCGAGCCGTCGCGGTCCAGCATGTCGTTTACCCCGCTTTCCACGTCCACAATCAGCGGAACCTGCACCATCATCAGGTTGAGTTCCTTGCACAGGTTTTCTTCGATGTAGTCCTTCACGGCGAAGATGGCCTGCTGGGTTTCTTTGGGGTTGAGAATCGACTCGTAGTCGGTGGGCAGGATCTTCTCCAGCTCGGTGTAGTCACCGATGCCGGGGCCTGCCAGGTCGGCTTTTTTGTCGGTCGTCACTTTACGCTCCTTTTTTTTAAAGTCGTTTATCGTCGGCACGAAACGAACCGGCGTTCCCGGCGCAGGCGCTGCTTCGCCTTAGATTCGGGTTCAATCCGGTAAAGCGGACTGCGGTCGCCGGGCTTAGCTTCAGCCGCCGGTATTATACAACCAGACGGGCGCTTCAGGTCAACCCGCCGTCAGCCAAACGGGGCGCGCTGTTGGCCCTTTGGTGAATACGCGACGTTTGCGCACCTACAGCGTGCTGACGAGCGCAGCTATTCCCGGTGGACCGGTCATCTCGCGCAACGGGTAGGAAGTCTCCCTTCGCTACCCGCTACTTCCTCTTAGTAATAAATGGCGAACTTGATCTGAATGCCGTCAATGTAGCCAATGGCGGGGTAGCCGCTGACGATTTTAAGGGAGGGATAGGACAAACCCACCACTTCGTCCACGATGACCGGATAACGCCAGTTGGTTCCGTCGGGGTCGGTCGCCTTCACGTACTTGAGGTGCTTGTAGTCCCCGTGACGCCACACGTAGGCGATAGCGGGATGCCCATGGACAACCAGCGGAGAATTCATCGTCGTGTTTGTATCGCTGGATACAGGTGTCATTTCCCCCCAGGAGTTGCCGTCGGCGTCCAGCGCCCGCATGTATTTGAGAACCTTTGTATAATGCCCGTTAATGAGAACCTTAGCGTCGCAGGTGATGGCCGGGCAGCCGTTGACTAAAAACATCTGCCCCCACCATCCCCATTGTGGAGTCACGTTTACCGGGTCTCCCCAGCTCTCGCCGTTGACGTCCTGCGCCCGCACGTAGTACTCGCCAGCGAAACATAAAGCAGGCTTGCCGTTGACCACCAAAAGAGATGGAACTGCCAAGTGGCCTTCAAAGATTATCGGGTCTCCCCAGCTATCCCCGTTGGCGTCCAGCGCCCGCACATAATGTAATTCACGTGATAATGATGCCAAGTAAGCGATGGCGGGGTGCCCGTTGACGATAGCCGCGGAGAGGAGATTGCCAAAAGTATTATCCTCTTCCATTTCGCCTATCACAATCGGCTCCCCCCAGTTATCCCCGTTGGTGTCATTCGCCCGCGCATACCGAAGCTCCCAGTCATCCCCCGCCTGGTACGCCAGGGCGG
>JAOZQG010000095.1 GCA_029932365.1 bacterium
TGTCGGGATTCGCGCTATCAATATTGTATGAGCCGCTTCTAAACGCCGCACGGGCTAAAAGACGCGAAATCGGCCATTCGATAGAGAATTTTCTGGAATTGGTTCTTGACGCGGGAGTCAAGCTGGGATTGGTTCCCGCTAAGGAAGCCGAAATGGTAAGGCCGCGCATAGCTTATACGGCCGACCTTCAGTTCACGGAACAAGAGAAGCTGACACGTTTGCGCAGGGAGCTGCTGGAGGCCGAATCCGGTCAGAAAAAGCTTGATGAACACTAGGAGACTGAAATGGAAGAGACGTTGGAAAACGGCGAAATGATGGAAGAACATGAAACAGATACGGGCGCACACCAAGAGTCGGCGGAAAACGCCCAGGCGGAAGAGAGCGATTCGGGGCAGAATCCCGAAGGGGATTCAGCGCTTTTAGAGATGGTCCGGGCGGAAGTAGAAAAGCGTGTTGCGGAGCTGATTCCCGCGCGCCGTGAGAGCCCGAGACAGGAAGCCGCACGGTCGCACTTATCAGCCGGCGATTATCTGCGGCTCGGCTATGGTGTGCGCTCACCTCATACTTAGGAGGAAAGGGAAAAATGGCACTGACACTGGCTGAGGCAGCCAAACTTGAAACCGATTATTTACGTCGGGGAGTTATTGAGACCTTTGGCGAGTATTCTCCGGTCCTGGAGGACCTTCCGTTTATGGATGTCCAGGGCAATTCGTACCGCTACAACTTAGAGGATACCTTGCCCGATGTGGAATTCCGCGCGGTAAACTCCAGCTATACCGAGAGTACAGGTACCGTTACGGATGCCAGCGAATCACTGGTTATCTTTGGTGGAGTCGTGGACGTAGACCGCTACCTGCAGCAAGTGCGCGGCTCGATTAATGATCTGCGCGCGCTGCAAACCCGTTTAAAGGTCAAATCCCTTGCGCTGGCCTTCACCCGGGAGTTCTTCGAGGGTGATAGCTCTGTTGACGCAAACTCGTTCGACGGCCTTCAGAAGCGCCTTACGGGCGACCAGGTTATCACCGCCGATGACGGCAGTGGTAACGGGGACGTGCTAACACTTGCGTACGTTGATCAGCTAATAGACACCGTCTGGGGAGGCCCTGACGTGCTCTATATGAACAAGGCCAACCGGCGCAAGCTGGTGCAGCTCGCACGAGAGACCGAACTCATAGTGGTTGAGATGGACAGGGCAAACAAGATCCATACCTACTACGACGGCATCCCCGTCAAGGTCGTGGATAAGGACAACAACGACGACGACATTCTCGGATTTGATGAGACTGTCGGCACTGAAACCGAGTGCTCTAGCATCTATGCGGCCCGGTTCGGTGCAGATGAGTTCATCAGCGGCCTGAGCAATGGCGGTATCCAGGTGGAAGATTTGGGCCTCATCGCAAATCCGCCGGTCTATCGCACGTTGATCGAGTGGTACGTAGGGCTGGCGCTTTTTAACCCGAAGTCAGCCGCCCGTTTGAGAGGAATTCACCAGTAGAAGGGCTTTTACCATGGAGCGTATCCGCGGCTATCTACGCTTGGCATGCACGGTTGCCGGACATTCGGAGGGAGAAAGCCAACGGATGTTCGCCGAGCTTGTGCATGCTCTAAACCTGGCGGACAACGTTTTCGAGGTGACCCTGCCTAACCGCAATTACACGGGACCGCAGATGGGACACTGGTTCGAAAACGGCGTAGCTCAGGTTGATGGGGTAGCCGCGGCGCGCTTCGCGGCTGCAGGATATGAAGTCCGCAGGCTTACATCATCCTTCTGTCAACAGGAACAGCCATGAACACAAACCTGGAATACATCCGCGCCTTCTGCGGCGAACGCGACGAGAGTGACCCGCTACTTTCGGACGACGAACTCAAAGCGTTGCTTTCATCTCACGTTCACCATGTGGTTAGGCCGCTTCTCGCTCGACGACTTGCTGAGAACAATGTGGACTACAAGGAACTGGAAGCGGGCCTTCTGCAAATTAGGCTAAAGCCGCTAGCTAATACCGGAGGTGAATACTACTCGGGGATCGGCAATTGGCTCGACGACGCTTATGCGATTGAGATTGACGGCGCGGGCTACGACCCGTCGCCGGAAGATATCGTAGACACTTACAGCGGACGAGTAGTTTTCGCCACGCCACCAGCAGAGGAAGCAGTGGTAACGGTCCAGACTTATCTGGTGGATTTGCGGACTGTGCTCGTTGAACTCCTCGGTCTGGTAAGAGCTGCGCGAGCGCGCCTGGCGCTGCGTACGAACCTATCCGGTATGAGCGTGGACCTAACCAGGGTCTGCGAAAGGCTTCAGGCCGAAATAGACCAGCTGTCAAGCGGCTACAGGATGCCGCTATCACCAAACCAGGACTATCCGCACTGAAATGGGCATACAGGAACTATCAAGGACATTCAGCGAATTGCTGCGATATCTTGGCGGGAGTCAAACACCCGTGTTTCTGCGCACGTATGAACTTTCAGGTGGTCTTCCGGAAACAGGTGAGCCGCCAAGCGGCCCCTATGAGGACACGGAGCTCACGCCTAAGCCGATTGTGCTCGATATAAACGGTAGCCAGGGAGATGGCCTGCGTGAGGTCGTTGCAGGCTACCGGGGCCATCTCGGGCTCAAGAAGCTAATCCTGCACGGGAGCAACCCGGTGGAGGTTGGAAGCCATCTTTATTTCGAAGGCTGCGAGTGGGAAGTTGTGCGGATGAAATCACCGGTGGTTTTTGGGGCAACTCCGCTAAAGCTTGTGCTGGCCAGGAGGCTGATCGCGTGATTTTGTACACCATATACAGCATAAATCTCTGGCTCGCAGAGAAACTAGGCAGCTTCGGCGACATCGCGTTTACGGAAGAGCAGGAAGTTGCATTCCCCTGTTTTCGCGTGGTATGGGGGGAGCAGCGCGAAGCTAATGTGCGACCAAGGGGTGTTCTTAGCGGAGCGCGCTTCACAATCTACTGTGTGGCCTCTCATGACCTGGCTCACCTCGCGCGCCGAATAGCCAGTGTGGCGCTAACGACGTTGCGTTCGGCGGGGACGGGCTTCACCATACCACGGTACTTCTATCCCCGGGAGTCTGAAGACGAGCCAATCGACTACATCGCCCTGCGGGATATTACAAGCCGGGAATTGCATCTCCCGGATCATCCCGAACTGGCGGTTCACGTAGTGCAGGCTACAGCTCTCGCTTTGAACCTGCCCGTTAGTTGAGGAGCAATCATGTCAACAAACTACTATGCGCTAACACTCGGCGATTCTGAAATTTATCTGAACGACCAGCATATGGGTCTCGCAGTCGGGCTTACGCTACACAAGGTGGTGGAGCGTGTGGCCGTGGAGAAATCTGAAGCTGGAGAGATGGCGGCTAGACACCTTGTCCCGCTTCGCCGGGCGCTCACGGTGGAGGTACGCCTTAAGGAGCTGAGTCCCGCAGCGATGTCCTTTTTTGCCGGCGGCGGTTCCAACACTCATTTCGATGGGGCCAACCTCGGCGTGACTGATTTTATCCGCCTTTATGAGGGCCGGCCATCGCAAATACGGTTCTTTCCGCAAGTCACTCCAATGGTAAAGAGTGCGGACGGGTCTATTCTCTACACAGAGGATGTTGACTACAGCTCGGACTGGGAAAACCGGCAGTTCTCGCTCATTTCAGAAGGGGGTATCGAGCCGGGTCAGCTCCTTAAGGTTTTGTATGCAACCGATTATCCTGCCGGTCGCGAGGTCCCGTTGGCGCATTCCAGCACTGTCACGGCGAAGCTTGAAGCCATCCATCGTTACCCCGATGGGCAGAGCTTCATGGTCCTTCTTCTAAGGCGGGTAGAGCTTGATGCATCGGGTGTCCTGGCTACAGGAACCGAAGATCTGGTCGATGTACCGCTTATTGGTCGCTGTCTGGCGGATGATTCGCACTCAGATTCGCCGTTCGGATATGTCCGCTTTTACGGCGAGATGATGTCAAGAATGGAGAACCGCCCATGAAAGTAATCGTAGGTCATGCCATAAGACGGATAAAGGAGCGGCTTTCAAACATCCCGCTTGCAGGCCCCGGCGCGCGAATAGCGCTCCGTTCGGGTCGCATCGTCCGCGTACGCCCGCTGAATCTTCATCGCGCTTTGCAACTTCTAGGTTTGGTGAGCGGGATGGTAGAGCGTGTCGGCTGGGAGCGTATCCGGCAAGTTCCGCTGATTCCGGGATTGCTAAAGGTAATTGAGGCCAATCCCGACGAAATCGGAGAAGCGCTTTCTCTCCTAACCGGCGAGTCGTCCGAAATTGTGTTTTCTGAGTTTACGCCCGGCGACGCCGTGCGTGTATTGCTCGCGGCATGGGAACAGGAGTTCTCTCAGCTTTCCCTATTGGGAGCTAAGTCCAAAAGTGGCGGTGGAAAAGGTGTCTGAGCTGGCGAAGGGCGGATGGGGTTTGCTGCTGGCGGAAGAGCTCCCGCAGATCATCGCCCAATTGGCTCTCGCTATGAGGATGACGCCGAGGGAAATTATGCGGCGGCTTACGCCGGCTGAAGCGGCAATGCTGCTCCAGGAGCTTGGCCGGCGCGAGTGTCGAGGAGAGGGCGGAGAAACACTGGGTGAATCACCGAGTCGCGACGCAGCTATGCTTACGCGGATGTTTGGTGAGTGATATGTCTATGCTGTTTAAGGACAATACACGAGAAGAGCTGGATGACCTGGCAGCGCGGGTCGAGGAGCTTTCGCAACGCGTCGCCGGGCTATGGGGCCGCATCACGGGCAGCTCTGAAGGAATGCCGCACCCGGAGGGGCTGCGCCGATTCAGCACGGACGGCCTGTTCGGAATAAGTCTTGAATCGCTTGCTCGGAGAACTGGCTACCAGTTGGTCGGAGGCGACAACCTGGACATTGTGGTGCGGACGGCGGTGCGACAGGTGGAGCAAGCTGCCAGCCGGCGCCTGGAAAAACTAATCGCGCCGAAGCTGGGAGGTGGCCTGTTGGTCAGCCTTGTTGGCGGAGGAGTGACCGCGCTGCTGGATGCCGGAATTGCGGCCATTACACGACTGTTCAAGAAGCGGCGGCTTGACTTGCCGCAGGTTGAGGAGCGTGCTTATGGCGGATTTCCCCGCTTCGCCAGAAAAGCCAGCGTGATTCCGGCAGGAACAGAGCGTGATGACAGACTCGAGCGAGAGCTGGCGGGGATGCTGGCGCGTTCGATTGCGGAGGGAAAATAGGTGCTAAGACTCTGGTTCGGTTCTTCGGTTGATGAAACTATCGACGTATCGCCGCTGGCGCTGGAGACGGAGCACGGTGCGGGATTCGCCATCGCGACGGACCTCTCGGGCAACGTGCACAAGGTGAATTTTGCAGGCGAGCGTTATCCGGTGGCGGCGCACATCGTTCTCCCACCGGGCCAGCTCGGTGTAAATGGCGTCAATGTGGGATCGCTTCGGGAACGGCTTGTTGAATACCTGGAGTCCGGTGCCACCGTTACCGCCTTCATTGAGACCACTGGCCTGGCCTATAGCCTTGTATTCACGGAAGCCAATCCGGCGCTCCTGTTTGATGAGGATATCAGCGAGCTGGCGGCGCGAGAAACAATTAGAATAACCGCCCTTATTCTCGACGACGGGACTTACAGTGACTTTGGGCAGCTTGACAGCGTCATCTGGCGAGGAAGGAACTGATGGGATTCACCGAGATCGCCCGCGAGCACCTTCAGCAGCTTGATAAGAACGTGTGTTACACGCTTTTTGTGCGCAATTCGCATCCTGAAGGCTGCGACTGGGTTGAGCTGAAATTGGCTGCGGAGGGCTTCTTGCTGGTCAGTGACCGAGCCGAATTCGCGGCATCGCTGGAGTTCAGCGTTCCGGCCAGTGAGAGCGGACTCTTCAACGAGCTTGCTCCGGATAATCGCCTTGCGCTGTTCTCTGAAATTAGACTCCAGTGCGAAGTAGCCGGGGAAAGCGAAACCCTTTTTTCTGGATTTGTGACCGAAATTCGCGAAGAGGGCGCGCACATCCGGGTTTTTGCTCGTGACCATGCGCTGAAGCTTTCACGCACGGTCTGCGCTGTAGAGGTCGAAGGCGACGTCACTGATGAGATTGAAAAGGCGCCGCTGATGGCACTTCTGGACGAGTTCGACGATCACACTTACGGTTTTGACCCCGAAGTCACGCCTTTGGGCTTTTCTGATCAAGGAAAGCGAAGGGCATGGAAGGCGGGGGATATAAGATTGTACGAGGACGAAGAGGAGATTTCTCCCGACTTCTACCGTGTGTATCCCGCGAGCGGCGTCGTGAAGTTCCTTGATCCGCTGCCAACTTCGCCGACGGTCAGTGGTGTACGCTGTTATATCGAATCCACAAGCGACGCAGCGCAGGCAGTAACGGAAGCGCTTCAGTATCCTGAGGAAGACGGTGGCGTGGGTGCGACACCGGAGGAGATGGACCTGCCTGATGTGGGCACAGACCTGCACCTGCTCGAGTGGAAGCGCGGCAGCGGACATACCGCGGACTGTATCAGTGAGATAATGGCGCGTCTGCCGCGCAACTACCGCTTTTTCTATAACAGCGAAGCCGGCAAGTACGCGCACGGCTTGCTTGAGCAGGAGGATACGCCTTCGCGGTCGCTAATAAACGTCTCGTCGTTTACCCGTAGCCGGACGAGAGGCGGCATTTACACGCGGGTGGTCGTGCGTGGTATCCAAACGAATCCTCCCAACTTAGCCCTTAACGCGACGGTCACGGACCTTCAATCGGGCGTCGGCGAGAAATTCGAATGGGATGGTAACGACAAGAAATTCGGTGAGGGAACTATCGCCCTAACTTGCGATGGTGACAGCAACCGGGGATTCGGTCGCCACGATGCGCCATACGCGTACGAGTTCTACGATTTCGCCGCATACGATCTGGGTCTGGATGATAGCGGGCAACCTCCCCGCGTCAGCGCCATTGGCGTTGTCGCAGCCAACTCGAAAAACGTCAATTCCCAGAAGTCGGCAAACACCAAGTTCAGCTATGGCTACGAGATACTCGGAAGCGTGGACGGTGTAAACTACGAGCGTGTATCCCCCGACGCGCATCTGCTGCTTCCGCCGCTGGCGGAAGCGCTCTTGACCAATCTGACGATGCGCCGGATGCGCTACGTTAAGGTTCGGGTTAAACCGGCAAAGGACGGTGTAAGCAACGAAAGCGATCCCGGACTCGCGCTAAATGAGATACGCATGTTTGGCGAAGAGGACTTTGTCGTAGAAGCTGCCGTGCAGGGAGACGACCCCGACAGGCCTTACTATTACCCGGAGCTTTTGGAAAAAACCGCTGCTGCGGGGCCGCAGGTGCTTACGGTTGATGTCGGAGACGAGCTGCCGGAAAGCGAAGCGTTGAAGCTCGCGCGGGACCTGCTTGAGGAGTCGCTTTATCTGTATCTGGGCTACGAAGCCGTTTGTATCGCCGATCCTACAGTTCGTGTCGGCGACACAGTATCGTGCACTCATCCGGTGGCTGGTGGGGATCAAGCATTCTTGGTGGAAAGAGTAGAGCTGACGCAGACGAAAACGCGCGTTTTCGGGACGGATTACAACGCGGAGGTTCTGCGATGACGAAGAATGATAGCCTTCAGCGGGCTTTGAAGTCGCTTTTTGATGAGC
>JAOZQG010000018.1:0-16261 GCA_029932365.1 bacterium
GGTTTCAGCTTTTTGTGGGGAATCACGGGCGGGACGCCCGTGCCACCAATTTACACCCGCGCCACCAGCGGGGACCCGTCTACGCCGAGGCTTCGGCGGGCAGGCGGACCGGCTCGCGCTCAGCATCGCGGGCCAGGCGCGCCGAGTGGGCGGTGAGGGTGGTTAAGGACTCTAAGCCGAAGCGGTCGCGGACGCTGTCCACGGCGGCGTAAAGCTCCTGCTGGCGGATGCGGCGGCGCCACTCAAACAGCGGAAGCTGGTGCAGGTCGCGCACCAACGCCGCCAGGCGGATGCCCACCAGCCGGACGCTCACGCGGCGGCGGAAAGCGCTCTCCAGAAGCTCGCAGCCGACGCGAAAAATATCGCTGTCGGAAAACAGCGCGTCCACGCGCTGCTGGTGCGTGTGGGTCTCGAAGTCGGAGTAGCGCAGCTTGAGGATGACCCGCCGCGCGGTGTAGCCGCCGGCGCGCAGCCTGAAACCCGCCTCGGCGGTGAGCCCGGCTAAGATGGCGCGCAGCTTCGCGGGATCGGCGGTGTCCTTGAACGTGCTCTCATGGCCGATGGTCTTGACGGTGCGGGTCTCGCGTGCGGTGATGACCTGCTCGCCCCGGCACTTCATCCGCAGCGCCTCGCCGTGCTTGCCCAAAAGCGCGCGCAGCATCACCAGCGGCACGCGCGCCACGCTTCCCAGCGTGGTCAGCCCGCGCTCGGTGAGCAGCCGTTCGGTGACCGGGCCGATGCCGGGCATTTTGGCAAGCGGAAGCGGCGCGAGGAACGCGGCTTCCCCGCCCGGCGGGACGACGCGGTAGCCGTCGGGCTTGGCCTCGCCCGAGGCAACCTTCGCCACCAGACCGTTCGTCGCCAGGCCCAGCGAGAGGGGCAGGCCCGTGTGCAGGTAGACCTTTTCGCGGATGCGCTCGGCGAGCGCGGAGGGCGCGGGATGCAGCCGCCCCATGCCCGAAAAATCCAGCACAAACTCGTCTATGCTCATCGGAGTAACTTCGGGCGTGAAATCCTCAAGGAGGTTCTTTACCAGGCGGGAGTAGTAGCCGTAGTACTCGCCACGCCCGCGGACAAACACCGCTTGCGGGCACAGGCGGTAGGCGTCCCGCGCCGTCATCCCCGCGCGCACGCCGAAGGCGCGCGTCTCATAGCTGCAGGCGGCGACCACGCCGCGTCCGTGCGGGTCACCTCCCACTATTACGGGCCGGCCGACGAGCGAGGGATCGAGCAGGCGCTGCACACTGACGAAAAAGGTATCCAGGTCCGCATGAACGATGAGTGGCTCCATAACCGGCTCCGTTGCTATACACCTGTATAGTAACACAGTATGCGGCGGGTGTCAAGGGGGCTGCTATAATCTTGCCGGTGACTCCTCCCTTCAACAGGCCGCTTTACGCCGCAAGCAAGGCGCTGCTCATCGGGGCGAGCAAGCTGATGTTTCGGCTGAAACACGAAGGGGTGGAGAACGTGCCGCGCGAGGGCGGGCTGATTATCGCCAGCAACCACCAGAGCCACCTGGATCCGCCGATGATTGGCGTGGGCGTGCCCCGGCACATCCACTTCGTGGCCAAGCGCGAACTGGCGAAGAACCGCCTGCTGGGGTGGTTCATGCGCCAGGTGGGCACCATCCTGGTGGACCGCAGCCAGGGACGCGAGGCGGTGGAAACGGCGCTGGGATACCTGGGCGCCGGGGGGACGGTGGTCATCTTCCCCGAGGGCACGCGCACCCGCACCGGCCGGTTGAACCGGGGACACAAGGGAGTTGCCGTGCTGGCGCATCGCAGCGGCGCCAACGTCCTGCCTACCTGCATCATCGGCGCGGACAAGTGCTTTCCCGTAAACAGCCGCGCCATCAGGCCGGGACGGATCACCGTGCGCTTCGGCGAGCCGATGCGCTTTGAGCATCACCTGGAGGGGATTATCCCCGAGGATTTGCTTGCGCAGACCACAAAGAAAATAATGGACGCAATTGAAGAGTTGGTGCCGCCCGAAATGCGCCCGCTCCCCGAGGAGAAGGTAAAGTGGTACCGGCGGGAGGATACGCCATGAGCGACGTAATTAATGTGGGAATGCTGGGCGCGGCCGGACGCATGGGCCGCCTTATCAGCCGGGGCCTGCACGCCGACAGCGGCTTCAGTGTGGGGATGCTTTGCGACCAGGTTTCGGGCGAAGTGGAGGACGTGGGGCCGATTACCACCTCGCTGGACGAGTTTCTGGATTCGGCGGTTACCCACGTGGTGGATTTTTCGCTGGGCCCGGCGGTGGACGCAAACGGCGCGAAGGTGCTCGCGGCGGGCAAGCATTATGTGGTGGGCGCCACCGGCTACGCCGAGGAGACGGTGGAGGCGCTGCGCGAAGCGGCGGAGGGCGCCAAAGTCTCGTGCCTTCTCGTCCCCAACTTCTCCATCGGGGCCAATCTGATGATGGACTTTTCCCGCCGCGCCGCGAGGTTTTTCCGCACCGCCGAAATCACCGAGCGCCACCACACGGGCAAGGCCGATGCGCCCAGCGGCACCGCGCTGGCCACCGCGCGGCTTATCGCCGACGGCGGCGCGACCAATCCGGGGCCGCTAAAGGAAAGCGTTGCCGGGGTGCGCGGGGGCGGCTACGGCGGCGTGCGCCTGCACTCGCAGCGGCTGCCCGGAGTGCTGGCGGAACAGGCGGTGGTCTTCGGCGCCGACGGCGAAACGCTCACCATCGAACACCGCTCCATCAGCCGCGAAAGCTTCCTGCCGGGCGTGAAGCTCGCGCTCAAGGCGATGGGCGGCTTCACGGGGTTGCGCATCGGGCTTGCGAGCGTGATGGAGGGCTTGCAGTGAGGATCGCAGTTGCAGGCGCAACCGGACTCGTGGGCGAAGTCCTGCTGGGCTTGCTGCCCCAATCCAGATTCGCCGACGCGGAAATTGTCGCACTCGCCAGCGCGGACAGCGCCG
Source organism: bacterium (assembly GCA_029932365.1). Taxonomy (GTDB): domain Bacteria; phylum 4484-113; class 4484-113; order 4484-113; family 4484-113; genus JAGGTK01. The sequence goes on from JAOZQG010000018.1 coordinate 2,937, forward strand.
GAAGATGCCTGCCCTACGCCGGCGGCGAGCTTACCGTGTCCGAGCTTACGGTGGATTCCTTTAAGGATGTGGACCTCGCGTTTTTCGCCATCGGCGACGAGCTGTCGCAGCGGTTCGTGCCGCAGGCGCTGGACGCGGGAGCGCGCGTGGTTGACAAAAGCAACGCGTTTCGGCTGAAAGAAGGCGTGCCGCTGATGGTGCCCGGCGTTAACGACGAGGCGCTGGGCGACGCGAAGCTGGCGGCCAATCCCAACTGCACGACCATCGGCTTCGTCCACGCCATCGCGCCACTTGCGCGCTTCGGCATCGAGGAAGTCGTCGCGGCGACTTACCAGGCAATCTCCGGCGCGGGACGCGACGCCGTCTCAGGCTTCTGGGCGCAGACGAAGCAGGCGCTCGCCGGCGAGCCGGACGCGTACTCCACCGCTGCGGCGGAAGCGTTGCGGGTTGTCCCGGCGGTTGACGAGCTTATCGGCGATGAGCATAAGGAAGAAACGAAGCTGCGGCTGGAATCGGCGAAGATCCTGGGGCTGGAAGATAAGCGCATATTCGCCACCGCGGCGCGCGTGCCGGTGCTTACGGGACACAGCGTGGCGGCGCACCTGAAGCTGCACGATGAAATCAGCGAGGAAGCGGTGCGAGATGCGCTGGGCGAAAGCCCTACCCTACAGGTACTGCCCACCGGCGAGACGCCGACCAGCGCCGACGCAGTCAAGCACCGCGACCGGGTGGTTGTTGGCAGGATCCGCGTGAGGCCTCAGCAGCGGACGGTTGACCTGTTCGCAGTTGCAGACAATCTTCACATCGGCGCGGCGCTGAATGGGCTGAGAATCGGGGAGTTGATGATTTAGAGCGGCCTTGCGGCCGCTCGTTTTTGGTTGTTGGTTTTTGGTTGTTAGACGGATTGATTGTAGGGGTTCACCCACCTCAGGCGGGCAAGATTCACGAATTGCCCGTCTGGAAGAAGGTGGGGTACAAGACCCCACGCTACAGGAAAAGGCGGGGCGCGGAGTCCCCGCCCTGCAGAAGAAGGTGCGGCACAAGCTATCCACAGGCTGGTAAAACCGCACCCTTCAGAAAATAGCCCGCGTCAGAATCGGAGTTGAATCCCCTCCAAAGTCACTTCCAGCGTCCCCGCGCGGCTCATTTACTACACAAAAGTTGCGAAAACAGACCATATTCCCAAAAAAGTCCTATTTATCCTATTGACTCCCAGATTTCCCCTGATAGAATGGTCGGGCGGGGATTATGTTTCGGGGAACCCACAGTACGAAGATCGACTCCAAGGGAAGGCTGCTCCTTGGCGCCAAATACAAGAAGGAGCTGGGCGACAAAGCCATAGTGGTACGGGGCGAGGGCCCTTACCTGAAGGTATTCCCCCTAAGCCATTACGCAAAGATCGAGCAATGGCTTCGCGCCGCTTCCGACCTGGATACCGAAATCGGAATGCGCATGTTCTTCGACGCGAAATTCCAGAGCTACCTCGAGAACTTCTACTCCAACCAGGCTGAAGTCGACGTGGACGAGCAGGGGCGCATCGTCGTCCCCAAATTCCTGTGCGAGCAGATAGGGCTGGTGAGCGACGTAATCGTCCGCGCCGCCGGCAACCACCTGCGGCTCTGGACTCCCAAGGACCATTACCAGCGGCCGGACAACGAGACGACGCTGGACCCTCAGGGATTCCAGGAGTTTATTCCACCTAACGAGGACGTAACGGCGGGCGGCGGTAAATGAGGCGGGTCTGCACCGCCTCCCGCCGGGACGGATAGGCATTTGCCGTGAACGAGATTGTTCATCGGCCGGCACTTTTGCAAGAGGTACTCAAGCTGATGCAGCCCCGGGCGGGGGAGACCTTCGTGGACTTCACCCTCGGCGGCGCCGGGCATTTCGCGGCCTTCCTGCCCCACCTGGGACCTGAAGGCACCGCTATCGGGCTTGACCGGGACGGCGAAGCCATCGCCCGCGCCGAACGGCTGCAAAAGGACTGGCCTCCCTGCAAGGTTTTTCTGCGGCAGGCCAGGTTCTCGGAGGCGGAGGGCGTCCTTCAAGAACTGGGCGTTACGGGGATTGACCTGGCGCTCTTTGACCTGGGCGTATCCGCGTTCCAGGTGGACGACCCGACGCGGGGCTTCAGTTACCTGGCGGACGGGCCGCTTTTGATGCAGATGGGAAGCGACAAGAAAAAAGCGATGGAGCTGGTGAACGGGCTGGGCGAGCGCGAGCTTACCCAGATCATCTCCACGCTCGGCGAGGAGCGCTACGCCCGCCGCATCGCCAAAAGCATAGTGCGCAAGCGCAAGGAAGGCCCCATCAAAACAACTTTACAGCTTGTGGACGCGGTGGACAGCGCGGTTCCGCCAAAGGCGAAGGGCAACCTTAACGCCATTCGGGCGCGCGTGTTCCAGTCCATCCGCATAGTGACCAACGACGAAATGGACGAACTCCAGTCCGGCCTGCTGGGCGCCATCCGGTACCTGCTCCTGGGCGGGCGGATGGGCGTTATCTCCTGGCAATCGCTGGAGGATCGCACGGCGAAGCATACGTTCAAGCTTTACGGGCCGAAGGGCGAAAAAGAGCAGGAATGGGTCCTGCTCCCGACGACTCGCAAGCCGGTAACCGCCAGCCCCGAAGAAATAGAGCAAAACCGCCGTGCGCGCAGCGCCAAGCTGCGGGTGGTTACTAAAGCACGAAGGGAGGGGGCCTGAATATGCCAGCCGAACCGGCAGAAGCCAACATGCTGCGGGGCGACCGCATCTACGATTACGACGAGTTCAACGAACTCCAGTCGCGCTACGGGGGCAAACCCCGCGTTCAGGGCATAATCCCGTTTGTTCCGCGAAAGCGGCTGGGGCCGCTCGTGCTGCGCGTGCGCTACGAGGTGGCGCTGGCAGCCGGAGTGCTGCTGCTGCTCGGAGCGGTGCTGGCCTACGGGATTTTAGCCACCGCGGTGGTCAACACCGACTACCAGCTTACCCAGACCGACCGCGGGCTGCACAATCTCTCGCTGGCGCTGGACGGTCAGGTTCTGGCCAACCGCCAGACCAAAGACAAGCTTCTTTACAACGAAAAAGAGGCCAAGGCGCTGGGCCTGGTGCCGCCCGTCCACGCGATATACATCGTGCGGACAAATATCCGCCCGACCAAGGCGGGTGCGCGCACCGTGGATGAGCTTTACCCGCTCAGCGACCGGATAATTGAAGTGAAACCGTGAAATATCCGAAGGGACAATCCTGTCAGTTCGCGCCCCTGGGGCGCACTGAATTCGCTACCCTTCCTCCTGGCGGCGGCCGGGGAAACCCGGCCGCCTACCCTTTTTCGCCCATCGGGCCGAGTAACTCAGCTACCCTACCTCCTGGCGGCGGCCGGGGAAACCCGGCCGCCTACCCACTTTCGCCCGTCGGGCCTAGTGAATTCGCTACCCTGCCTCCTGGCGGGGGGCGGGGGAACCCCGGCCGCCTACCCCCTAACCCGCCGGGGCTAGAGCGCAGCAAACGGGGACGGTGCACGTGCACGAATGGAACGCATCTTCGGCGTCAAAGCAGTATTACTCTTCACGCTGGTGCTGCTGTCGCTGGCAGCGCTGAGCCTGGGCAAAATCCACTACATTCAGTCAGCACAGAGCGAAGACCTAGAAAAGCAGCTGGGGCAGATGTGGCAGCGCAACCTTTCGCGGCAGGCGCAGCGCGGACGCATCCTGGCGCGGGACGGCGAAACCGTTCTGGCGGGCAATATAAAGCTGGCACGGGTTGTCGTCGAGCGACACCTGGTCAAGCAGCCCGAAAAAATCGCCAGCGGCCTCTCGCCCTTCGTGGCCATGAGCCCGGAAGAGATTTACTCGCGCATTACCGACGAAAAGGCGCCGCGCAGCCTGGAACTTGCCTTCGACATTCCGGTGGAAGTGGCTGAGCAGATATGCGACCTGAAGCTTCGCGGCGTATTCATCCGCTACTACTATCAGCGCCACTATCCTTACGCGGAGAATTTCGCGGCGCAGACCGTTGGGTATTCTTGCTGGAAGACCGGGCTGCAAATCGGGCTGGAGGCGGAATACGACGAGCAGCTTGTCGGCGAAGGAGGCTCGCAGGAGTTCGCCACCGACCGCTTCGGCCACATAATCCCCTGGACGCTCAAAAGCGAGCAGCCCGCGCGCGGCTTAGACGTGGTGTCCACGCTGGACGCCACCATTCAGCAGATATGCGAGGACGTGCTTTCCAAGCGTGTGGCCAAGTACCGGCCCGAGTGGGGGCTGATGGCGGTTATGGACCCGTGCACCGGCGAAATCCTGGCCGCAGCCACCCGCCCGACTTTCGATCCCAACGAATACGCCCGCCAGGGGAGCCGGGGCAATGAAGCCAATCCGCTGGTGCACTACGCCTTTGAGCCGGGGTCGGTGATGAAGCCGATAGTGACGGCGGCGGCGCTGGACCGCGGCTGGATCGACCCGGAGGAAACCTTCCACTGCACCCCCACCCTGACCATCGGCAAATACACCATCACCGAAGCCGAGCACGACAAAAATCCCGCGGGCTTTGGCGACATTCCCATCCGCAATATCGTTATTCACAGTTCCAACGTGGGGATCGCGCAGGTCGGGCTGAAGCTCGGCCAGCACCGGCTCTCGGATATTTTTTCCACCTTCGGGCTTTACGAGCGCACCGGAGTCGAGCTGCCCAACGAGTGCGCGGGCATCCCCCCCAAAGGCTATTCGCACGCCGAAAAAGGCGAGGTCTGGCCCGACGTGGCTGTGGCCAACGCCGCGTTCGGCCAGGGCATCGCGGTGACTCCTTTGCAGTTGATGCGCGCCTACGCCGCCATCGCCAATGGGGGCTATATGGTGCGTCCCACGCTGGTGGTGGAAGAAGACAAGCCGGTGGAGCCGGTGGAAGTGGGCACGCGCACCGTCATGCTGGAAGCCGGCGAGACGCTGATTGAAACGGACGGCGAAACCGCGTCCGGATTGCAGGTCGCCGGTAACGCCTACCGCATAATCAGCGAGAGCACTGCGTCCCAGGTTAGGGACATCTTGCGCAAAGTTGTGCGCGAAGGCACCGGCAAGAACGCCTCGCTGGAAAATTTCACGGTCGCGGGCAAGACCGGCAGCGCCCAGGTCGCGGGCAAGGGCGGCTACACCAAGGGGAAATACATCTCGACCTTTATCGGCTTCTTCCCCGCGGAAGAGCCGCGCTATCTTATGCTGGTGACGCTGGCCGAGCCGCGCGGCGCTTACTACGCGAGCGAAGTCGCCGCGCCCGCCTTCCGCGAAGCCGCCGAGCGCATCGCCATGGCCAAGGAAGTTCCACCGGAGAGAAAGCATGAAGCTCAGTGAATTGCTTTCCGGAATCGAGTTTACCGAGCTGGCGGACGCTGACGAGAGCCTGGAGATTGACGCGGTAACGAGCGACAGCCGCCGGGTGAAGCCGGGCACGGCGTTCGTGGCCATGCGGGGCACGACCTTTGACGGGCATATGTTCGTCGCCGACGCGCTGCAAAACGGCGCAAGCTGCATCGTGCACGAAAAACCGGTGGAGATACCGCGGGGAGTGTGCCATCTGCGCGTCGCCGACTCCCGTAGCTTCTATCCGGTGCTGGCCGCGCGACTGGCGGGCGAGCCCAGCGAAAAGCTTCGCGTTATCGGCGTAACCGGCACCAACGGCAAAACTTCGGTCACGCTGCTGGTGGATTCCATATTGCGCGCGGCGGGGCATAAAAGCTGCGTGCTGGGAACTCTGGGAACGCGCCCGCCGCTTTGGGAAGAGCAGGCCGATCCGCTGGGCTTCACCGGACGGGGACTGACCACGCCCGACGCGGCCGACCTGCAATCCACGCTAGCACGATGCCTGAAACTTGGAGCGACGCACGTGGTGATGGAAGCTTCGTCGCACGCTCTGGACCAAAAGCGGGTGGACGCCGTTCATTTCCGCGGACGCATCTTCACCAATCTCACGCGCGAACACCTTGATTATCACAAGACGATGGAGGAATACGCGCGGGCGAAGCGCAGTTTCTTTGAGCGCGCCCAGTTCGGCAAAGCCGAATACGCGGCAATTAACGCCGATGATGAGGTCGGACGCGAGATAGCGCAGGCGCTAACCTATCCGGTTCTGAGCTACGGATTCGGCGAAATCGCCGCGCTCACGGCGCAAATTACCAGACAGAACCTGAGCGGCATCGAATGCGAGCTTTATTCGCGCGATGAAACCGGCGGAATGCCGGAGGAGGCTGCCGGTTTCAGAGCTACCGTGCGCTCCAGGCTAATCGGGCGCTACAACGCCACCAACATTTTAGCCGCAGCCGGATGCGCGCTGATGGAGGGCGTGAACGCCGACGATATCGCCGCGGGAGTGGAAGCGGTGAGCATCATTCCCGGACGGCTGGAGCGCGTGGAAAACGCACGCGGGCTGCACGTCTTCGTGGATTACGCGCATACACCGGATGCGCTGAGCAATCTGTTGCAGACCATTTGCGATGTGGCCGGCGGAGCGCGGATAATCTGCGTCTTCGGCTGCGGGGGCGACCGCGACCGGGAAAAGCGCCCGCTGATGGGCAAGACTGTAGCGACAATCGCCGACGCCGCTTTTGTTACTAGCGACAATCCCCGCAGCGAAGAGCCGCAGCGGATAATAGATGAAATCCTCGCCGGCATCCCCGGCAAAGCGAAGGAGCGCTGCACCGTGGAGCCCGACCGGCGGCGCGCCATCAAAGCGGCGCTCGAATCTGCCGAAGCCGGAGACATTGTGCTTATCGCCGGCAAGGGCCATGAGGATTACCAGATATTCGCCGACCGCACCGAGCACTTCAGCGACGTGGAGGTCGCGCGAGAGTTACTCGAATAGTTGCGTATGCGCCACGTAAGGAGTAATATCTCGCGCATGGCTTTGTTTGTATGCTATTGAATGATACTTGAGGTGTACTGATGAATTACCCCTTCAGGGTGAATGACATTCTTGACCCGCTGTCCGGCAAGGTGGTCTTCGGCGAGCCGAACGCCCGCTTCACCACCTACTGTATCGACTCACGATACGCGGTAAAGGACTCGCTATTCGTGCCTCTCATGGGCCAGAAGCGCGACGGGCACAACTTCATCCTGGACGCTTTCCAGAACGGGGCGACCGCGGCGCTGGTACGCAGCGGCCATCACCTGGTCGGCGAAGTGCTACGAGTACTTGAGGATTCGCGCAGCTACGTATCCGCCGACACGGCCCACGAGGTCACGGCGATTGAAGTTAGGCACACGCTGGTGGCGCTGCAGAAGCTGGCGAGCTGGTTTCGGCGCCAGTTTGACCAGCTTAGCGTCGTCGGCATCACCGGAAGCGTCGGCAAGACGCAGACCAAGGAGATGCTGCTGCATATCCTGAGCGGATTTCGCAACGCGGTGGGCACGGACAAGAACTTCAACAACGAAATCGGCGTGCCCATAACGCTTTCCAAGCTGCGGCCGGACACCGAATGCGCCGTCGTGGAGATGGCCATGCGTGGACGTGGCGAAATCTCGTTGCTCTCGCGCATCGCGCAGCCCACGCTCTGCCTGATAACCAACACACTGGGAAGCCACATCGGGCGTCTGGGCTCAGGCGCCGAAGTCGCGCGCGCCAAAGCCGAGATAGTGGACGGGATGAAGGCGGGAAACACGCTCTGGCTCAACCTGCACGACCATAACCTGGCGACAATTCTACACGAGATAGGCAACAAGCGGGCGGTAGAGCGCGGGCTGGAGCTTGAGTTCTTTGACAATTCCGCAGCTATGCAGGCCGCCCCGCAGCTCCCGCCGCTGGTTATCCCCGGGGACGACGAGAGCGCAGCCTCGCCTCCCCCACCGGATATCAAGCCGTCCCTGTGGCTGGAAGAAGTCGCATATCATGGGATAAACGGTTCGAGCTTCGCGCTGTGCACTCCGAAAGGCCGCACTACGGTCGAGCTACACGCACCCGGAAGGGGGGCGGTGGAGGATTTTTCCTGCGCCGCAGCACTGGCGCACAGCCTGGGACTGGAGTATCCCGACATCGCCAAGTGCGCCCGGAGCATCGAGCCCACCCCGCAGCGCCTGGTGCCCTACGAACTCAAGCCGGGTGTCGTGCTCATCGACGATACCTATAACTCCAGCCCTGCCTCCACCCAGGACGCAATCGAGATACTGGCCACCCTTCCCAAGGCCGCGCGACTCGTGGTGATCCTGGGGGATATGCTGGAGCTGGGCAAGTTTGAGACGCTGCTTCACCGGCAGATAGCCAAGCAGGTTTACCATCTGCCCCCTTCGCTCGTCATAGGCATCGGGCCGCGCATGTCCGCGCTCCGCGAGGTGCCGGTTCCCGAGAACTTCGAGCTGGCATGGTTCCACGGACAAAGCGAGGAGGACGAGAAGGTGGCGCAGGGATTCCCGCCGGCATACCAGCCCGAGAATTATGGAGAGCGGGGCGAGATGGTGGACGATTACACGGTGGAGCGCGTCGCGGATCGGGTTTTTCAGGAGCTGGAGAAGGACAACAAGGAAACGGCCATACTAGTCAAAGGTTCACGCGCCCTTCACCTTGAACGGTTGGTTACGCGGCTGCTTTCCCATTACGGCAAGGAGGAGCAGATACTGTGAGTATCGACCTGGCCATCGCAGGCGTATCCGCGCTCCTGAGCCTTATCGTAATCTACCCTCTTTACCATATCCTGCGACTGCGGTTTATCCATAGTTTCCGCGAATGGGGTCCGGAGCACCATAAGGAAAAGGGCGCCATACCCACCGCGGGCGGACTGCTTTTCGTCATTGTGCCCTTTGCGGTTGTTCCATTCGGCATTTACGCGCTGGGCGACGTACTCGACCTGAGGCCGTCCGACCTGACGCTTTCGCTGCTTGTGCTGCTGGTGTGCACGGCCTTCGCCCTGCTCGGATTCATCGACGATTACATAAAAGCCGTTACCCGGTCTTCACGCGGTTTTCTCGCGCGCTACAAGCTCGTCCTGCAACTCGTCTTCGCGCTGGTGGCCGTTCACTTCGCTAGCCAGTTCGGCACGCTGGCGTATCTCCCGTGGTCGGCAGAGCCGGTTGATCTGTCCCCGTGGGTGTATTACACGCTAGGCACGTTTTTGCTGGTCGGGATGGTCAACGCGATGAACTTCACCGACGGGCTGGACGGGCTGGCACCGGGCATGGCCCTGATAAGCCTAGCCGCCTTCGTTTTCATCCTCAACACAGAACTCGTTTCCGGGCTGCTGGCTGGCAGGCAAAGCGCCCTGGGATTCATATGTCTGGTACTGGCGGGGACGGTGCTGGCGTTTCTCATTGTCAATTTCAAGCCGGCGCTTATTTACATGGGCGACACCGGCAGCTACTTCCTGGGCGCGTTCATCGGCTACATGGCGATACTGAGCGGCCTGCTAATTTACCTGATCCCGCTTGCCCTAATCTACGGCCTGGAGCTTATCAGCGTGATGGTGCAGGTTGTGTACTTCAGGACCACCGGCGGCAAACGGCTGCTGAAGATGAGTCCGCTGCACCATCATTTCGAGCTGTCGGGCCTTAGCGAAATCGCCACAGTGCTCCTGTTCTGGGTGGTGCACGCCCTCGTGTGCGCCGGAACCGTGGCGCTGTTCTACCGCTTCGTATAATGACCGAACTCGCAGAAAAACGGGTGGGTGTTTTCGGGCTGGGAGTGACCGGCCGGGCGGTCGTGGAATACTTGCTGAAACACCGGGCGCGTCCCGTTTGCATAGACGAAGCTTCCCGCCCGGAAAAGCTGGCGGAACTGAAAAAATACGCAAACGAGCACGGGCTGGAAGCGCATTTCGGCGATATCCCGCAAGGCGCGCTCGCCGGATGCGAGCTGGTCGTAACCTCGCCGGGCGTGGCGCTGGATAATCCGCTGCTGACGGCGGCACGCGAAATCGGGATCGAGTGCATATCCGAAATTGAGCTAGCGTACCGCAACTGCCCGGCCAGGCTGGTGGGCATCACCGGCAGCAACGGCAAATCCACCACGACGGCGCTCCTGGCGCATTTGCTGAGCGGATTTCGCCGGGCGGTGGCCGTGGGGAACATCGGCAGACCATTTATCGGCGTCGTGGACGAGGTGGGGGAAGACGATGTCGTGTGCTGCGAGGTGAGCAGCTTCCAGCTTGAAGCAAGCCCCAGCTTTCATCCGCATATCGCCGCGTTTACCAACATCACGCCCGACCACCTGGAGCGCCACCGCTCGTTCGCCAACTACGCGGCGATGAAGCGCAGCATGGTCAAGACCATGGCCGAAGGGGACAGCGTAATCTTTAACGCCGAGGACGAAAACCTGCAGCCCGACGAGTTCCCGCCCCGCCCGGTGGCGTTTCTGCCGTTTTCCAGCGTGGGAGAAATCGGGCCGCCGGGCGCTTATCTGGAAAACGGCGAAATGATTGTGGACGCGGGAAACGGGGAAGTGCGCATCGCCCGCGAAGTGCTGCGCCTTCCCGGCCTGCACAACGTGGAAAACGCACTCGCCGCCGCGCTCGCCGCCCGCCTGCTGGGAGCCAAGAAAGCCCATCTGGAGAAAGGGCTGGGGAGCTTTGAGGGTTACGAGCACCGCATAGAGTTCGTGCGCGAGCTGGATGGCGTGCGCTACTACAACGACAGCAAGGCGACCAATCCCGAAGCCGCGGTGACCGCGCTCAAATCGTTCCCCCAGGCGGTCGTGCTTATCGCCGGCGGACGCGACAAGGGCACCGACCTTTCGGAGTTCGTGTCGCTGGTGAAGCAGCGGTGCAGCCACGTCGTCCTTCTGGGCGAAGCGGCGGAGCGCTTTGAGCGGGCGCTGCGTGACTCAGGCTACGATTCAATTGCGCGCGCGGATAACCTGGAGGAAGCGGTGGAAGCTGCGCGCAAGGCCGCCGAAGCGGGCGAAGTCGTGCTCCTGTCCCCTGCCTGCGCCAGCTTCGATATGTTTGAAAGTTTTGAAGAACGGGGCGTTTTGTTTAAGGAGCTGGTGCGCAAGCTGTAGGCCGCCGGACGGCATGATGGCGAGATGACGCAAAGCAGCCGGACAATCGAAAAAAGGCGCCGCAAATCGCAGGTACAGAAGCGGCAGGAAGAGCTCAGGCATTTTTCGCGCCAGCTCATCATCGTTACCGGCGCATTGCTCGTGCTGGGCATTTTCGCGCTGTTTTCCGCCAGCAGCGCTCCGCTGGCCGCGCGCGGCTTCTTCCCCTACTCCACCGTGCTGCGGCAGCTTGGCTTTATCGGCGTTAGCATCCTGTTTGCGGTTTTTTTCGGTGCGGTGGTGCTGCCCCGGCTTTCCGAACGCGCGTTGAAGTTTTTGGTCCAGGCGTCGTTCGGTCTCAGCATCCTGATGCTGCTTGCGGTCGCCTTCACCCCGCTGGGCCAGGAGATACACGGAGCGCGCCGCTGGCTGCGGATTGGCGAAATCCAGTTCCAGCCGGCCGAGTTTCTGAAGATAACGCTGGTTCTGCTAATCGCGTCGCTTTTGCTTGCAGCGGGAAAAAAGAAGCTGTTCGCCAGCTTCCGCACCGAGCGCGGCGAATTGATGACCGTGCGTCGCGACCGGTTGCAGCTCGTATGGATACTGCTCGCGGTGCTGCTGGGCGTGGGACTGGTGGCGATACAGCCAGACCTGGGAACGACCGCCATCGTGCTCGCCGCGTCCCTCGTAACTATGTTCTTGGTGGGCGTGCCGTTCAGGGGATTTGTCACCTTCGCCGTGATGCTGGTGCTCCTTCTGGCGGCGGGCTACATCATCGAGCCCGAGAAGTACGCCTACGGCTTTGAGCGTATCTACACGGCGTTTCACCCGATGGAGGACGTGAGCGGCGAAGGCTACCAGATTGTGCAGTCCATGGGGGCGGTGTCCAGCGGCGGATTGCTGGGACGCGGATACATGCAAAGCGAGCAAAAGATGAACCGGCTACCGCTGCAGGACCGCGACTTCATCTTCGCCGTATGGGTGGAGGAGACTGGCCTTTTGGGCGGGCTGCTGGTCGTGGGGCTGTTTCTCTACCTCGCGTTTTTATGCCTGCGCATCAGCCTGCTGATGCCTTTCTCCTTTGAGAGCGTGGCCATCTTCGCCCTGGGATTCAATCTTTCGCTTCAGGCCATCGTCAACGTGGCGACCAATGTCGGCGTGCTGCCGGTATCGGGCTTGACGCTGCCGTTTTTCAGCAGCGGCGGCACTTCGGTGCTGGTCAGCCTGCTGATCATCGGGACGATTCTGGGCCTTGTCCGGCGAAAATTGACCGCCAAAACGGCGTAGGAACACGATATGCGACTGCAAACGCAGCCGAAAACCACTATAATGACGGTTGCGGGGCGCGAATCCCGCCGCAACGGGCACCGCGCAGCCCGCGTTGACCTCAGATGGTCCTAACGAAGAAGATCAAGCGCATCCACTTCGTCGGCATCGGCGGCGCCGGCGTGTCGGCCCTGGCGCGCCTGATGCTGGACATGGGCTACGAGGTCACCGGCTCCGACGTGCTGCCCACCGAAGTTACCGACGAGCTGAAGGAACTCGGTGCCATCATCTTCACCAAGCATGATGCCCGGCACGTGCGCAAGGCCAATCTGGTAATCATCTCCACGGCGATTCCGGAGGACAACCCGGAGGTTGTGGCCGCCAAGGAGCAGGGCCTGCCGGTGCTTACGCGCATCGATTTTTTGTCGTACCTGGCGCAGAAGAAGTACTCCATCTCAGTATCCGGCAGCCACGGCAAGTCCACCACCAGCGCGATGATCTCCGTCATTTTTTACTACGCGGACACCGATCCCACAATCGTGCTCGGCGGCCGGGTGAAACACCTTTTCGGCAACTCGCGCCTGGGTCGCAGCGACTTTTTCATCTGCGAGGGCGACGAGAGCAACAACTCCATACTGCTCTTCGCGCCCCGCGTGGCGGTCGTCACCAATATTGACGACGACCATATGGACTTCCACAAGAGCCTGGAGAACCTGCGCACCAGCTTCCTGACTTTTATGAACAGCCCGCATCCGGACGGCGTGTGCGTGCTCTGCGCCGACGATCCGGTGCTGAAGGAGCTGTCCCCGCACGTTACGCGTCCCACCTACACTTACGGGCTGAGTGAAGACGCCGATTTCCGGGCGACGGAAATCGAACACCAGCCGAACGGTTCCCGCTTCACCGTGGTAAACCGCGAAGCTGGCGTGCTGGGCCGCATCACGCTGCGGTTGCCGGGTATCTACAACATCCTGAACGCGCTTTCGGCCATCGCAGTCGCGCAGCACTGCGGCATAGATTTCGGCAAAGCCGCGTTCGCGCTGGAGAACTTCCCCGGCGTGGCCCGGCGCTTCGACCGCGTGCTGGAGCGGGACGACATACTCATCGTGGACGACTACGCCCACCATC
>JAOZQG010000018.1:16271-24425 GCA_029932365.1 bacterium
CCAGCGTTAAGGCTTCTTTCTCCATGGTGATATTACCGTTGCTATCTGCCGTGGATTGGGCATTGGCATCAGCCAGATTTCTTTCGCACTGGATACCTTCCCAGGGGTGCACCGCCGTTATGAAATGCTGCACTCCGGGGATGTGACAGTGATTGACGAGTACGCCCACCACCCCAGCGAGATCGGCGCGCTGCTGGAAGCCGCGGCGCGCACGGGCAAGCGGCGCCTGCGGGTGGTGTTCCAGCCCCACCGCTTCACCCGCAGCCAGCGCCTGGCCGCGAAGTTCCCCGAAGCCTTCGCCGCGGCCGACGAAATCATTCTGGCGGACATCTACTCGGCGCTGGAAAAACCCATTGAGGGCATCACCACCGAATACCTCTACAGCTTCTTTGAGCGCGCCTACCCGCCGGGCAAGGTGAAGGTCATCCTGCGCAAAGAGGAGATACTTACGTACCTTAAAAAAACCCTCGCTTCCGGCGACGTCGTGCTGACCGTCGGCGCGGGGGACATCTATTTGGTGGCCAACGCGCTGGCGAACTACCTGCGGGACAAGAAGCTGCCCTTCGCCGGAAAGCGCCCGCGCGCACCGGAAGCCGCGGAAGACGAATCCGCCGGCCTGTTTGAGACCAGACGGGAAGTTGATAACTGACAGACAATCCGGAGTAGACCTGAGTGAACTGTCCACCTGGCGCATCGGCGGAAGCGCCGAGCGCGTATATTTCCCCAGGGATTTCGCAGAACTCGCGGAATGCGCACGGGAAGCGCGCGCAAGCGAGTCCCGGTTCTTCCTCGTCGGGCTGGGCAGCAATTTGCTGTTCAGTTCGGCGGGAGTGGAGTTTCCGCTGATTGTGACCAGGGAAATGACCGCCTGCGGCCCCTACGAAGCCGCTCAAGCGGCGCATTCCATCTTCGCACCGGTCGCTGACGCGGCGGGAAATCGGGAGAACCTGCTTTACGTTGAAGCGGGAGCGCCCAACACGCGGGTTATCCAACAGTGCATTGAACGCGGCCTGGGCGACCTGACGTGCCTGACCGGCGTGCCCGGAAGCTTCGGCGGCGCGGTGGCGATGAACGCCGAAAGCGTGGTTGAGCTGATGCACGAGAACATGTGGCTGGCTGAAATCAGCCGGGAAACGGGCGAAATCGGTGTGAAGCCAGCCGCGGAATGCACGTACGATTACCGCTACTGCTCCGTGCAGGAATCCATCCTGGGAGCGGTGCTGCTCAGATTGCAGCCAGCCGACAGCGACAAGATGCGCCGCATCGTGGAGGAGCGAAGCGAAGAGCGGGCGCGCAAGCTGCCACTGGACTGGCCCAGCGCCGGCTGCGTCTTTCGCAATCCGCCGAGGGATTCGGCGGGCGCCCTGCTGGATATGGCGGGGATGAAGGAACTCCAGCGCGGCGGCGCGATGTATTCTCCGCGGCACGCAAACTTCATCGTAAACACCGGCGGCGCCACGAGCGACGACGTGGTGGAGCTTATGGTTTCGGGCAAGCGCACCGTGTGGGAGAAGTTCGGGCGCAGCCTGCAACCGGAGGTTAAGTTCGTAGGGCGCTTTGACGAGAAAGCCCTGGAATACTTGCATGCCAATCTGGAAGAAGATGATGGAAGCTGAACCGGCAAAAACCATTCAGCCGCTGCTGGGCGCGGACGAGCTGAAGCGCCTGCGCAGGCAAACTGCGGATGCGGCGGCACAGCTTGAATCCCTGCACGTCGCCGTCGTCTGCGGGGGGGATACCGCCGAGCGCGAAGTCTCGCTGACCAGCGGAAGCGGCGTGCGCGACGCGCTGCAAGCCGAGGGCATCAGCTCCGAGCTGGTGGACCTGGATTACGCCAGTCTCGACCGTGCGACCCTCGCGGGCTACGACCTGGCGTTTCTCACGCTGCACGGGGGGCGCGGCGAGGACGGCAGCCTCCAGGGCTACCTCAATTCCATCGGTATGCGCTACGTGGGCGCGGGCGTGCTCGCCTCGGCGGTGGGGATGCACAAGCCCACGTTCAAGACCTTCGCCCGGGGGCTGGGGCTGGCCGTGCCGCGCGCGGTGGTGGTGCACCGGGGCGAGGATGTAGCGGCCAAGCTGGAACCGCTAAGGGATTCGGTGCGGCTGGTTATCAAGCCGGCGAACGAGGGAAGCAGCGTGGGCGTGAAAATCGTCGCCTGCGACGATGCGCCCTCGGCCATCGCGGAATCACTTGAGACCTACCCGCTTATGCTGGTGGAGGAACGCATCGCCGGCCGCGAGGTCACCGCCAGCGTGCTGGGCCGGCACCGCAGTCCGGTGGTACTGCCGCACGTGGAGATTGCGCCGGTGAGCCGCGAATTTTACGACTACCGCGCGAAATACACCAAGGGCGAAACCGAATACGTCATTCCCGCGCGCCTGAGCGACGAGGTGAGCCTGATGCTGGCGCACGACGCGGCGCTGCTGCAGGACGCGCTGGAGCTTGCCCCCTATGCGCGCATTGACACCATCGTGGACGACACGGGAACTCCCCACTTTCTGGAGGCGAACACGCTTCCGGGCTTCACCTCGCTTTCGCTGGTGCCCCAGGCGGCGGCTGCGGCGGGCGTTAGCTACGGGGAGCTCCTGCGCATCCTGGCATACCTTGCTTTGGAGGAATAACGCTTTGCGCAGTTCGGGCCCAGCAGCGCTTATGGTCATCGCCCTGGCGGGCTTCGCCGCGCTTACGGTCCTTACGGTGCTGCACGTGATGCGCCTGCGGTCGTTTTCGCTGGAAGGCGTCCAGCGCGTAACCGTGGTGGGCAACCACCTGCTTTCGGCGCGCGAAGTGCTGGAGCTCGCGGGCTTTCCAGAAAACCCCCGCGACCAGAGCCTGAGGCCTTCGGCGATGCGCGCGGCGCTGATTAAGCACCGGTTCGTGAGCAACGCGTCCGTGCGCCGCCAGGGAAAGACCGTCGTTTTCCGCACTACCGAGCTGCGCCCCTACTTCCGGATGGTGGTGGGAGGGAACAAATACTGGCTGTGCCGCGACGGCGAGATTGTGCCCATGGACGTGCAAAACGACTTCGGGATGCCCTTTGACGAGCTGCGCAAGCTGGTGTCCATCAGGCTCGCGGGGATGCAGCTTGTCAAAGACGACCCGGCGATGCTCGCGCTCATCGCCTACACGGCGATACGCTTAGAAGACGTGCTGCCGCGGCAGGTGGAGGAGATGCGCGTGGACCTCCGGCGCTCCTGCCAGCTTATTTTGCGCGACGGGATGACCGTGAAGCTGGGCACGCTGGAATACGACCGCGCGAAAGACCTGGCGGACAAGCTCAGCGTGCTGGGAAAGACCGTGCGCGCGGCCCGCAATTCCGACAGGCCGGTGCGCGAGATTGAGTTTCGCGACGCGACACATGCGGTGCTGATTACCGCCGAGGCGTAAGGGGATTTTGTATACAGCCGGGCTGGTGAGCGCTGCTTAGGCGCGTAAACACCGCGCACTCAGTGGGGACTGAAGACAGCGCAGCCCGGTTCAGATGTCGAAGAAATCCCCCGCTACGTTCGCCGGAGTCGGAACGCGAATCTGATCCAGCATCTTATGGGCGCGGCGGGCGACGGCCTTGGGTGTGATACGCAGCATGCACTCAATTCGCGGAAGGCGGCAGCGGCCGCGGAAACAGGGATGGCAACGAAGCTCTACCGCCGCGAAAGCGTAAGAGCGCTTGCCCAGCGGGCCGGTGCGCACCGGGTCGGTGGCGCCGAAGATGCCGATGACGGGGCGCCCCTGCGCCCAAGCCAGATGCATAATGCTCGTGTCGTGGCTTATCGTCAGGTCGCAGGCTCGCACCAGCGCCGCAGCCTGGTTTATCCTGGTCTGGCCGCAGAGATTCGTCGTAAATTCGGGACGGGCGGCGCGGATGCGTTCGCTGCGCTCAAGTTCGCGCTCGTCACTTCCGCCCAGGATTATGAAGTGAAATGTCCCGCGCACCTCCATCAGGTCCATCAGGCGCGCGAAGTTTTCCTCGGGCCACAGCTTGGTCTCCCAGAATCCGCCGATACCCAGCGCGACGTACGCGTCGGCGGGCGGCAGGCCGGCGAGCGTTTGCTTGGCCCACGCTTCTTCTTCGGGGCCGTGCAGCGGCAGAGGATTAACCGCGCCCGGCGGCTCCAGGCCGGCGGCGAGCAGCGTGTTGACGCATTTGTCCAGCTGGTGGCGCCGCATGCGCCGGTCGTACGAGTAGACCTGACGCGCCAGCAGCGTGCTGACAAGCAACCGCGAGCGCGGGTTGGCCTGCCAGTCGAACACGACGTCGAACCTTTCGGCCGCCAGGTCCATCGCACAGCGCACGTAATCGTTCACTCCCCGCAGATTGCGCTGCGGGAGGTAATGGTGCACCTGCGCGAGGCCGGGCAGGTAGCGCACGATGTCGGCGAAGCGCGGCGAGATGAGCAGGTGAACTTCGTCCTCGGGGCGCTGCGCGATATAGTGCGCCAGCGCCGGAAGGCACATAATCACGTCGCCGTACGCCGAAAAGCGCAAAAATAAAACCTTCAGCTTTCCGTCCGGCAGCATACTTATCCGCCGCTATATTCTACGACATCGGGCTTTTTCGCCTGATTAATCCTGCGAAAGGCGCTCGTGGATGAAAGCGTCCAGCGCGTCTTTTGCCCGCTGCGCAAGCGCCTGATGGCGCGCCCGCTTGCCGCGCATCTTCGCCGCCAGCGGCAGCATGGAGAGCATAAACGCGGTGGGGAAGTAGTTGGCAGGGTCGGCCTGTACCATATAGCTGAGCAGCGCGCCCGTCGCGCTCTCGCGGGGAAATTCCAGCGGCGATTTGCCCTGCGCAAGCTGCGCCGCGTTCAGCCCCGCGACCAGGCCGGTCGCGACCGCCGCGACGTAGCCCTCCAGGCCGGTTAACTGCCCGGCGAAGAGCAAGTGGGGATGCGCGCGCAGTTGCAGAGTGGGCAGCAGGTGCTTCGGGGCGCAGATGTAGTTGTTGCGGTGCATCCGCCCGAAGCGCAGAAAGCGCGCCTTCTCCAGGCCGGGTATGCGGGTGAAGACCTCCTTTTGCGACCCTTGAGTGAGCCGCGTCTGGAAGCCCACCAGCGACCAGGCCTTTTGCAGCGCGTCTTCGCGCCGAAGCTGCACCGCGGCGTAAAGCCCGGGAACTTTCCCGCCGTCGCGCTTGAGGCCCACCGGCCTTAGCGGACCGAAGCGCATCGCACCCTCGCTTCTCCGCGCCAGCTCTTCAATGGGCAGGCAGCCCTCGAATGGCGTGAATTCGTCACCCTCGTGCAGCGGGGCAAGCTCGGCTGCGAGCAGGGCACGCCTGAATGCTATGTAATCGTCCTCCGTTAACGGCGCGTTCAGGTAATCGTTGCCTGCACCTTTGCCGTAGCGGCTGGCGAAGAACAGGCGCGACATATCAAGTGAATCTCCCGCGATGATGGGCGATGTGGCGTCGTAGAAGTAAAGCGAGTCGCCGCCTAAAAGCTGTTTGAGTTCGGCAAACAGCAACGGATGCGTGGCGGGCCCGGTGGCGATTATTACGGGCGCGTCCGGGTCATCCAGGAAGCTGCGCAGCGACTCCACCGGCTCGCGGATTATCCGCAGGCTGTCCTGCTCCTCCAGCCGACGCTCGATTTCAGTAGAAAAACGTTCGCGGTCCACCGCGAGGGCCGCACCCGCGGGCACGCGCGTCCTGTCCGCAACCTGCATCAGCAGCGAGCCGAGGCGCTTCAGTTCCGCCTTGAGCATCCCGGGCGCGCGCAGCGAGTCTTCGGATTTGAAGGAATTGGAGCAGACGAGCTCGGCAAGGTGCGGTGTGTGGTGAAACGGCGTGGCGGCGCGCGGCCGCATCTCGTAAAGCGTGATCTGCACGCCGCGCCGCGCAAGCTGATAAGCCGCCTCGCAGCCCGCAAGCCCCCCGCCGATTACCACCGCTTCCGCCACAGGCTAATCATAGCAGGCGTGCATGACGGATTGGGCCAGGTCTGGATTTATCGGATTACGCCCGCACGGGGCTTTAGAGGATGCTTCAGGTGCTGGGAGTGCAGGAGGCGGCGGTGCAGCTTTCGCAGGCCCTGGAGCCGCCGGCGGTCATAGAAAAGATGGGCCGCAACCTGCCGCCACACTTTTCGCACCGCTCGTCGGGGTCGTCGCGGCTGGTGATGCTCACCAGAAGCTCGACGACCTCGCCACAGTCCTCGCATTTGTATTCGTACAGCGGCATACGATGGATGTCACCCGCTCAAAGGGAATACCCCGCCGGTGCGGCGACTATCGCGCCTGCGGCGCTATTATTCGCTGCTTTCCTCGGTCTCGGCGCCATTTTCGGATCCCTCGGCGGGGCGGGCAGATTCTCCGGATTCGGCCGCCTCGCCCTCTTCAGATTCCAGAACCTCGGCCGGCTCCTCGTCTAGCGGAGCTGTCAAAGGCGCGGTGCTCGGCGGCAGCTCTTCCGGCTCGGCGTCGGAGTACCAGTAGGGGAACGCTTCTTTAGCGCTTTCCTGTATTAGCGATTTGTAATAGTACTGCTCTTCTTCCGTGCGCGGGGGCCAGTCGCTGCGCTCACCGGTAACCATATTCTCGTAGTAGGAATACTTCACCCGGCGCTTCTTCTTGCCCGCCGGGCCGGTACGCCTGTACTTCTTCACCAGCTTGTAGGTCATTCCGTCGATGCCGAAGAAGTAGTTGCCGTCAATAAAGGGGATAACGTCGCCCCATACGCGCACGAAACCGTCCAGTTTTTCGCCACGGAAGATAATCTTCGTGCGCTCGTACTGTACCGGCGCGGGATACCAGATCTGGCCTAAGGAATCGAAAAGCACCGCGCGCCCGTCGGAATCGCCGATCCAGTAGTCGAAGAACTGGTCGCCCACCACGCTTATGGGATAGACCTTGGTGTAGAGGTAAAAGCCGTTGTCCAGCCGCACTGTGCCCCAGACAAAGGGGTCTTCGTCGCGCGCGGATGCGGGGCCGGCGAAGGCCAGCACCGCCGTTGCGGCGAGCACGAGCGCCATAAAAACGCCGATTGCCTTAGTTTTATTCATCGCTTTCGTCACTTCCAGGCCGTCGATTCACCTAATTATACCACCGAAGGCGGCGTCTCAATTCAGCTTTTATGCGGCCTGCGCGTGATATAATCGCGACCGTGGCGGAACAGGCCCAGCGGGTGGTCATCATCACCGGCATGAGCGGCGCCGGCAAGTCCACGGCGCTGCGCTGCTTTGAGGACATGGGGTATCTGTGCGTGGACAATATCCCGCCGCAGATCATTGAAGCGTTTCTGAAGCTTTTGGGCCAGTCTAAGACCAGCCCGCCAGGCGTGGCCTTTGTCTGCGACATTCGCAGCGGCGCGCTGTTCGACGACTTCCACCGCGTGTGGGACGAGCTGGCGGCGATGGGCGTTTCGCCGCGGCTGATTTTTTTGGATTCGGACAACGCAACGCTGGTGCGCCGCTACAAGGAGCTTCGGCGCCAGCATCCGCTCACCCAGGGCGGGATATCCAACGAAGCCGCCATCGCCAGCGAGCGCGAACGGCTGGAGCCGCTGAAGGCGCTGGCCGCCGAGGTTATTGACACCACGAACCTCACTTCCAAACAGCTCACCGGCGCGCTGCGCGAGCTTTTCGTCGCCGGCGACCGCCTGAGCTACGTTTCGCTGACGCTGCTTTCTTTCGGCTACAAGTACGGCGTACCCATGGACGCCGACTTCATCTTCGACCTGCGCTTTTTGCCCAACCCGTTTTACGTGGAAGAGCTCAAGAACCTCTCCGGACGCGACAAGGCGGTGTACGATTTCGTGATGAAGGACGAGCGCGCGCTATGGGCGGGCGAGCGCATACTGGAATTCATCGAGGGAACGCTGCCGGGCTTTGAGGCGGTGCAGAAGTTCAATCTGCTGGTGGCGCTGGGCTGCACCGGCGGCAAGCACCGAAGCGTCGCCGTGGTTAACTGGCTGAAAGAGCGCTTCGAGGAGCGCGACCGCCGCGTGCTGGTTATACACCGCGACGTGGAGAAGCTGTAGAGGCTGTCCGCTCGTCACAGTCTAGCACCAGGAACGTGCTTATGGTATAACTCAGTCACAGCAAGCCCCGAAGCATCGGGGAGTAAGGAGGTAATTACGATGAGTGAAAAATATGTCAGCGGGGGGGCAGGCGCTCTTTGGGCGCTGTTTCTTACCCTCGTGATTATGGTCGTGT
>JAOZQG010000019.1 GCA_029932365.1 bacterium
CAGAAAGAAATACGCAATATGTCCCTTTTGGTTAACCCTTCTAAAGGTCTCTTCGTAACGGCCATATTAACTTCGGCATCACACGCGCCTGTGCCTTCGGAGCAAACCCAACTACCACAACGTAAGATCGAAACCGCAGTAATGTACATCGGTGAAAAATCTCCCCGCGCTTCCCACAATCCTGTTAAGGAAGTCCTTGATCTCCGAGTATTTCAATGTCAGCGCGGGCAGTACGAGCTTGCAGCCCCAGGCGCGTTTGCCGTCAAGGTCGCCGAAGCTCACTTCAAGTATCGGAAACGGACGTATCGCAACCGATCTCCCGCGCGAAATCTTCGTTTCGCCTTCCGTCCTGGTACCTTCTGCCGCAAAAGGCCGCTTTGCAAGTTCAGTCTTCTCCCCGGACACGCTTATCCAGGACACAGGATTAAACCGCCAGCCGCAGCGCTTTTCCTTTTGCCGGGATACGGTCTCCTTCCCCACCGGAAGCTGGAGCTTCCTCGCATCCGTCCGGCTTGTCACGTATCCCAACCGAATCCAGGGAAGTCCTGCGAGAACTCCGAAGCTGTGGTCCTCTCCCTCAACTAGCGAGTCCGCAAAACGCGGCATAATCCTCGCCGGCAAGGCAGAAGCGGGCTCATTCGCGGAATAGTGCTCGCGGCTAAATTTTCGCAACGACGCGCCTACACTGATCGGATACGAGCCGACCGAGTAGGCAATGCACGTTTCACCCCCCTTTACCTGTTCGCGCTTATACGGGAATCTTCCCACCGGGTGATTCGTGTAATCGTAGCCGTGCTCATCAGCCAGCGTGAACCCCCAGCCAACTGAGCCTAAGGGCAGCGGAAGAACCACCGATTCGTAGTCGTTATCCAGCTGGTCCATCTCCAATTCCGCCCCTTCCTCCGGGAAGTGCCTCGCCGAGTGGTTATGCGCGATACGGGGAAATATGCTGCCTGGCATTGCTGCCGGATTGAATAAAAACGCAGAAGGGCTTTCGGGCAGCGTGCTTAACGTCATAGCGCTGCCCAGCCCATCGGTCGTGATGTGCTGGTAATCCTGATACTCTTCGTTCCACGCATAAGCAGCGCTCGTAAGAGTCAACAGTGCAACCGCAAATATTGCTAGCGCCCTCATTGCGCCGTCACGGTCCTTCCATCTCACGATACAGCGCCGCGAAGCTATCGGCATCGAGGCTGGCGCCGCCAACCAGTGCTCCAGTAATATCGGGTATGCCCATATAGGCCGCGAGGTTTCCCGGTTTGACTGAGCCACCATACAATATGGAAACCTCTCTGCCGTGCTCCTCGTCCACATACTCCAGAAGTTTTTCGCGAATATACAGCGCCATCTCCTCAACGTCAGGAATGGTAGCGTTTCTCCCCGTGCCTATTGCCCAAACCGGCTCATAGGCGACAGCCAGCGTGCGTTCTGTAATCCCGGAGCGGTTAGCCAGCGCGGTCTCCAGTTGCTCGTCAACCACGCTAAACGCGTTTCCCGCATCCCGCTCTTCCGCGAGTTCACCCACGCAAAGCAGCGCCAGGACACCCGCGTTGACTGTGGCCTTCAGTTTCGCCGCTACAAGCAGGTTGTCCTCACCCAGAACATGTCGGCGTTCTGAGTGCCCTATTAGCACAGCGCTACCTCCTCCGTCCTTTATCTGGGGCAGGCTCACTTCACCGGTAAAGGCGCCATGCGCTTCAAAATAACAGTCCTGAGCCCCGATGCGAATAGTCGTATCGCGTGCGGCGGCGGCCACCGACTGAAGGCTGACGAATCCAGGGAATATCAACACGCGGATCTCGCCGGCTCCCGGCTTAATCAGTCCCGGGATCTGCTCCACAAGTCGGGCGACAAACGCCTGGCCTTCACTGACCGTCTTGTGCATTTTCCAGTTGGCTGCGAGCCAGAGCTTGGGCATCATTTCCCCCCATGCGGACCGGATACGCTATCCTTAAGTATAATACTATCACAGCGATTTTGCCTGGGAGGCGCAACTACCCATGAGACTTGTGGACAAATACCGGGATGACGGCGCAGTGCTCAACATCACCGGCAACGCTGGCATTCATTACAACAGCGTAGTCATCGCCGAGGCATACGACGATTTTATTGTCGTCGAGCCTGCATCGGGCGCCGAGCGCGCGGGCGGCGCTTTTCGCGGCGACCGCGCGAACATCAACATTTCTACTATCACGCGGCTGGAAGTCGCGGGAACCGAGCAGAAATTGCGCGCACGCCTGAAAGGCCTTTAGCCGACAAATCTCAGGCCGGTCGATAAGCGCTGCACCATGCCTTCGTACAAAAGCGGGATTACTGAATCCGCCTAACTCTCTGACTTGCCTGAGCTAATCCTTCCTGCCGTACTTCTCCAGGTCCTTGTCGGTGATGCGGCGGGCTCCGATGAAGCGCCGCCTGTAATATCCCTCGGAAAGTGAATTAACGCGCACTTTCCCGCCGGCGCTAGAGGCGTGCACGAAGTTACCGTCGCCGATATAGACGCCGACGTGGCTCGGGCCGGCCTTGTAGGTCGTAAAGAAAACCAGGTCGCCAACTTCCAGGTCTTCCTTATCCACGGGTGATCCCATGTTGTAGTACTGCTCGCTGGCCCGGCGCGGAAGGTTCTTGAGGCCAAACTGGTCGCGCAGCAGGTAATACACGAACCCGCTGCAATCAAATCCGGACGGGCTGCTGCCCCCCCATCGGTAGCGCACACCGCGCAGGTCGAGTCCGCGCGCGGCCAATCTCCGTCCAATATCGCGACCCGCAGCGGTGCTGAACTTCTCAGCAGAGACCAGGTATTCGCTGTATATCCATCCCCGCTGACCCTCCAGTTCCACCAGGGACCATTTTTCGTCGCGCCCGAGCGCTTTGACGGATGTTCCAGCATCCAGCTGGTCGATTATCTCCGCGTCCACGTTGGGAGTATGGCGGAAGTTCACCTTGCTGCCAACGACTTTGTACTCTGGAAGTTCCGGCTCGGCGAGCCTGGAATACTCCTTGGCTATCCAGCCTTCGAATCCCTTGGTGGGCGAAATAACGCGATAGAAACCGCGCGTCTCGCCGAGGAGCACGAAGCGCTCGTCCTTGCCCAGCACAACAACCACTGCGGATTCAGTGGTGGGCTCCTCCCGCAAATTAACATCGCGGGCCGTCACCACTACTTCCTTGAGCTGGTAGACAAAGGTGCCGAAAATGAAGCCTTTCAGGTTGTAGCAGGGAACACTCACGTAGTACCAGGGCCCGGATACGGAGATCAGATATACCTTGGTGCTGCGGGGAAGCGTGTCCAGGACTTTGGCCCTGAGATCCGGCTTCTCACGGATATTTACGTCATCGGCGGAGATGAGCGCGATGGGAGCGTTCTCGGGCTGGTATTCGGTTGCGTGCTCCGCATCAAGCTCCGGCACCGTGGATTGGTCTGTTTCTTCCTTGTCTTCCTCGTCCTCCGCCTGAGCCTTCTGCGAGGGGTTTTCTTGAGAAGGCTTCTCTTCTTCATCGGCAGCGCCGACAGCCGGCCTTGCGACGCCATTCCCTCTCCCGTCCGGCGGGCCCAGCTTGCTTAGCACCCAGCCACTTTCATTTTCCAGCGGCATTGCCAGATAGCGCTGCCCGCTGCGGGTTTTCAAGACAACCCGGGAAATATCAACGTGAAGTGTGCTGAGGGAAATCCCGGAAGCGGCTGTAGCCTTTCCGGGCATTACGCCCCGCCGGGCCATATAGGCCGGTACGGCAGCCTCGCTGCGGGGCGCACCCAGCAGTAAGGCCAGCACGATACCAGTCAGTACGATGATTGTTGCTCGTCGCCTAAACATTGGGCGAAACGGTCTTCTCCTTGGAAGGCACCAAAGATTCTAGCAAACCGCCCTCATAGGACGCAAACCGGGACGTAAACGCCGGACATCCTGTTCACAGCACGCTGTCGCCACCCGGGTTACTGGACGGCTCCCGGCTCTCACATCGGAGTGCCACCGTCGGCGTCTATACCGCAGCCGTATTCGTTGGACCAGTAGCTATTCGGCCCCGTCGGGTCGGGTGGATTGCCCGGATTTTGTAGCCCGTTTACGTAGGAGCCGCGAACCCAGATTAGTCCATTCCCTGCGGCAATATGGATCTCTACGGGATCGTCCCAGCTATAATTAAACGGCTCTAAGGTCGGTATGTCCGCGAACTTTGCGTCGTAGATGTCCTCGTCTCCTCCGCAGTCCACAAAGAAGCCGAAATTGTAGTAATGCGTGTTGCGGTACCAGTGCATCTCCCAGGCATCGTTCACCAGCTCATTGCTGAAGTAGCCGCGGCCAAGTGTCGAAGCCGATCCCGCGCCGCCCACGAGGTTGTACTGGTCGGTGCCGTCAAAATCCACCAAGTAGCCCGCACCGCACTCGTTGGATGCCCCCAGCGAGTGGCCGGCGCCGTTGTAGATGTCGTCCCCGGCCTCGTCAATAACCCAGGCAACGGACACGTCGTGGCCGCTCCCCACGCCGCAGCTTTGAAGGTTTTCGTAGCTGTCATCGCCCGCCTTGTCCATCAGGATGCACGCGGACTGGTGTGCGTTGCCCGAGCAGCCGTACCACTGGGTTGCGTATGTATCATCCCCACCGGCGTCATAGACGATGCCTGTAGAGAAGAAGTAAGCGGTTCCGGTGCAGAACACACCGCCGTAATAGCTGTCGTTTCCTCCGCCATCATAGATCAGCCCAAGACCACCGGCGATGTCACTACCTCGCAGGCCAAATCCTGCTCCCTGGCAGAAGTTACCGTTCTTTTCCGTGTTCTGCGGCGACTGATAATCGTTTAGTACCGGGTCGTATTCCCGCTCCGCATGATAATTATCGACATCGGCGCCTCCGTCGTACAGCACGCCGACGCCCAGAACGAATCCAAAGCCCTGTCCGTAAGCGTACATATAATAGTCGTCGCTGCCGCCCAGATCTGCAAGTATGCCAATGCCATTGAAAGACGCCCCCTGCGAAAGGGCTTCGGCGTTGTAGCTGTCAGAGCCTCCATCGTCATAAAGAACACCGATGCCATAGATACCCAGACCCTGTGAAAGGCGGACCGACGAGTACTGATCCCCATCCGCTCCGATGTCAACGAGCATCCCCACGCCGCAGCGGCCAACTCCTTGCTGGCTCGTGTTGTCGTTGGGCGGATTGTTTACGCGGTCAACGTCAAGCGGATCATCAATGCGGTTGTGCACGTCACTCCCATCCAGGTCGAGGCACACTGATATCCCATTGTCGGCTGAATTATTCGCTCCTGCCGGGGCGGTGTAAGTATCGTTTCCGCCTGCGTCAACTATAAGAAGATAATCCCGATTGTCGTAACTGTCCGCGCCAGTATCGTTCACAACGATGCGGCCGGCGCTGGTGTCCACCGTGAAGTCGTAGGTTCCTCCCACACTTCCGAAGCCATTGGCCAGTGCATCGTCAACCCCGGCGGCGACCAGTCGCGCGGCCCTAACCATGTTCCTCATTTCGCCGCTAACCGTGTGGTCTGTCACGCTGCCAGAACACCGCACTAATATCCAGTGCGCCCAGCTATAGTACTCACTAAGGTTCGCCGCAATGCCCATGTCGTTGAGTCCATCGTTACGGTAAGGAATTGCTTCTTCGATATGTTGTAGAATGCGCGCAACTTCCTGCTGCAAACCCAAAGGCACATCGCTGGCGTCATTACGAATTTGGGTTTCATTGGGTTCGTCGCCAATCTCTTCCATCAATGAGATGACCGCTTCCGCAAGCGGCTCTGACGGATCAATCGTCGGTGTGAAGCTCGGTAACCCCGATGACAGGCCGAAACGGTCATCGGCCCAGGCCACAATCGCATCAATGGAGTCAGCGCCTGTCTCCAGGCTATCGACTATGCCCTGCGTGTATTCCGGCATATATAGATGGTCGTTTCGCCAGTAAGACGCGTACTCGGGCAGTTGCAGCTGCCCGTTATAATACCACTCGTCGCCGGGCCCACCGTAAGGAGTGAAATTAACCACGTCCGGGGGCAGCCCCGAGGCGTATACCGCCTGCTCGAATACCGGTGGTACTTCCACGTCCACGCTGTCGCGCCGTGTGATCATATCAACAGTCACCTCGGCCCAGAGGGTGTTCGTGCCCTCCGGGATGTCGTATGCGTTAATGAGGATTTCGTACGGCGCGGCGTCGTCGCTTCCCGCCGGATCGACGCCTTCGTTGACGTAAACAAAGACGGTTGTATCCGGTGGCGCGTCGGTTGTCACCGTAACCGTTACCTGTCCGTATATCGTCTCGTCGTCATCCGGCGCCGTGATAGATATATTCGCGCCAAGCTGGTTGAAGCTGACTTCACCGGTTCCCTCCCGCGCCAGGTCGTCTACAGCCACTGCGGCCAGCAGCCTTTCGCCATTAGGGATAGTGTCGCTCGAAACTACGGCGGTATACGGTGGGGCGTCCCAGCTTACCAGCGGGATTTCAGCGTCATCCAGGAACACTTCTACGGATTCAATGGTTGATAGCGCCGTTACGTCCAGTTCAATATTCAGCTCCGCTCCAACATCCTCGCCCTCTATGGGGCTAACGAAAGCAACCTGGGGATTGTGTTCGCTCACCGTGAGATTCACCGAATCGGCGCCGCTGTTCTCGTTGGCGTCATACGCCAGCGCGGTCAAGATGACGTTGCCGTCGGCCCACTGCGATGTATCCAGCTCTGTTTCGTACGGCTCCTCCGTTAGCGTAGCCAAGGGTTCTTCAAAGCCTGTCAGCCGAAGCTCGACCCTGTCCACACCCAGCGGCGATACCGCAGTTACTACTACGGGCAAGCTTAGCCCGTCGATAACTGTGCCCTCCTCCGGGGTTACGATGGTCACTGCCGGCCCGGCGGAGCCTCCCTTGACCACGGTGCTCCGGCAGCCGACTTCGTCACCCTCAAAGGGAGCCACCTGGTAATAAGTGCTCGGCTGCGGGTCCGGATCGCTGTAAACGTAGCGCACCCTCGGCGGCGCGCTTATCCCTGGACGCAATATTTGGTCGTAATAGCTCCCGTCAGGGATGGCGGCGAGCTGCGTCTCGGCCTCGCCCAGGGAGCCAGCAATGGTGCGATAAATCGCATAGCCCTCCACAACAGATCCGTAGCCCATCGCAATGGGCGTGATGTCAGAGATGCCAACCGTGCCGCTTCCGTCCGCGTCCGCCATCTCCGTTGCCGGCGATACTCCGGAGCCCATCCCGTAATACATCGCGATCGGAGTGATGTCGGCTATGCTTACTATTCCATCGTTGTTCGTATCGCCGTAGTTTTTTTCGTGCCAGGCAATCGTGCCGTCTTCGTCGGAGCCATCCTCCAAAACGACGACGTTTCCGTCGCCTACCGGGGCAGCGGAAGCTCTACGCGCCGCACTTCCCGCGCCGAACGATATTTCAGCAATAACCGCTTCGCCCGCCGGCTCCACGACAGGATGCAACTTCACCACGCCTAAAGGCAACAATCCAGGAACGTTTGGGGGCGCAAAGGTTAGCGCACTACCTGTTGCGTAACGCTGTGCGAACTCCACGTTCGATGCTCCTAGGCCAACAGGAGGCTCTATCTCGAACAGAAGCGTACGCCGCGCAGCCAGTCCCCGCCGCGCCATCAGACGCAAGGATGCACCATCATCGGCCACTTCCAGATAAAACGGCTGCGCAAAGGCTTCCTCGCTACGCCCGCGCGGGTAATAGCAGGTCAGCCTGTAGCCTTCATACTCACGCGGCTCGCCCGGAATCCAGTCAGTCCTGATGTCCAGCGGACCGCCTAGTACGGGTGGAGCCAGCGAGTTCTCAACACCCGATTCGAGAATAAGCAGGTCAGACCCTATAGGCGTCGCCTGCTTGCTGCCACCACAGCTTGAGAGCGAGCTGGCGACAGAAATGATGATTAAAAGACCAAACCACCAAGGGTATCTAATGCTCATGTCCACGCGAACCTCCGCAGATTCCCTCCACACGGCGATTCTACAATAAACGGGCGTTATACGCCACGGGGCAACACTCTAAGCAGGCGTTCACAACGCGCTGATAACTGGCTTTCGCCCTGTTGATTCTTGCGGTGCTTTGTCCACGCCAGCTCTTTTCCCGTTCCATATGTCCGCTGTATCGGCCGTTACACGCCAACACTCTTATAAAATGCTCATCCTTATACGACGCTTATGAAATTGGCCTAGCTAGTTGAATCCGCGCTGCGACTGAGCTAAACGCGTACCAGTTTAGTTTATCCACTTCGTCAACAAGACTTCTACTACAACAATCTTCAATTCTTTGAGTAAAGATATCGTTTACATGCAGCTGGTTGCATCATCAGTTAGTGCTATATCTATAACGCTTTTACTAGCTGAGTTCCAATGTTCGCTGCTTTCTAGAAATAATTTAATGGCTTTTATGCCAGTAGCGCCGATGTCCAATGTCATATCGTTTACATACATCCCGATAAACTTTTTGGTATCCGTCTTGCTTACTTCCCGGGCGAAATCCAGAGCATATGCAACCGCTTCAGTTTCGTGGCCAAGCGCGTAACTGATACTTTCCCTGAGCAATCTAACGACTTGACCTTTCGTATCCTCGGGGATGCTTCGCTTTATAGCATTGATTCCCAGCGGGAGTGGAAAGCCCGTTTTTGCCTTCCACCACGCGCCGAGATCCTCCACAAGCCTCAGGCCGTGTTCCGGATGGGTTAGCTGGCCCTCATGTATCAGCAGTCCCGCTGGGTAATTCCCCGCGTTAACTCGCTGCATTATCTCGTCGAACTTCACAACTTCTACTGTCGGCTCAACCGGATGCAGCCACAGTTTCAGGGCAAGATAGGCGCTGGTTTCCAGCCCGGGCACGGCTATAGTAGTTTGTGCGAGCGTCTCCTTTGTCAGCGGCTCCCGAGAAACGACGACAGGTCCGTAGCCATCCCCCATGCTGGCCCCGCACGGCAATATCTGGTACTTGTCTGCCACCCGCGGGTAGGCGGCGACGCTCAGTGCTGTGACATCGTATATAGTTTCGCGTGCGCGCTCGTTCAGCGTCTGGATGTCGGCGAGCGTGTGCTTGAATACGTATGCTCCGGTGTCTATAAGGTCCTTAGCCAGCGCGTAGAACATGAAAGCATCGTCGGCGTCCGGGCTGTGTGCCAGTGTAATATCCACGACCGCGATTATAACAGCAGCGCGGTGGTAGAATCGGTCAGGCCATGGGGCAAACCATTGTTGAAAAGCTGGTCTCGGCGAAACTGGGGCGCTCCGTATCCGCCGGTGAAGTCGTCTGGCTGCCGCAAGACGTGGTCACCGCGCGCGACTTCGGCGGCGCCAACGTCGTCAGGAACTTTGCAGACGCCTACGGCGAAGATGCGGAAGTCTTTGATGCGGACAGGATCCGGTTCACCTTTGACTGTAACGCGCCGGCGAACACCGCAGGATACGCGACCAACCAGCAGGTATGCCGGGAGTTCGCGAGAAAGCACGGCATTAAGGTGCACGATGTGGACGCCGGCATCGGGAGCCACCTGCTGATTGAGCAGGGCCTGGCGCTTCCCGGCGCGACCGCCATCGGAACCGACAGCCACTATAACATCCTCGGTTCTGTCGGCGCGCTCGGCTTAGGTATGGGCGATGTGGATATCGCCTACGCCTTTCGCAAAGGGCAGGTGTGGTTTGAGGTTCCACCGACGGTGCGCCTGAATATAGAAGGCAAGCTGGCGCCGAATGCGTACGCCAAAGACCTTATATTGGCCGTTGTTCACCACTTCGGCAGCGGCGGGCTGTTGGGGCGCGCCGTAGAGTTCTATGGTGACGTTGTGGATGGGCTGGATTTAGCCGGGCGGATCACGCTTGCGTCAATGGCGACTGAGATGAGCGCGGTCATCGGTTTTGCGCCACCGGACGAAGCCGTGCTTGCCTGGCTTAGTAAAAGGGCGGGCGCGCCGGTCGAAGGCATCGCGGCGGACGCTGATGCGCAGTATGCGGAAGAAGTGACGCTTGAGCTTGGCGAGATAGTGCCGATGATAGCCGAGCCGTATTCTCCCGCCAAGGTGCGTCCGGTGAGCGAAGTGGCGGCCGAAAACTTGGCGATAGACACGGGCTTCATCGGTTCGTGCACCAACGGACGCTTCGAGGACTACAGTGCCGCCTTCGCCCAGCTTGAGGGGGCAAGTATTGCCGACGGCGTGACGTTGAAGCTCGTGCCGGCGACCCGCGAAGTCTACGGGCAGATGCTGACGCAGGGGCTGATTGAGCGCTTTTTCAATGCGGGTGCGCTGGTGCATAACCAGGGGTGCGGCGGCTGCGCCGCGGGCCAGGTTGGAATGACCGGCGAAGGAGAGGTGCAGGTGAGCACGTCCAATCGCAACTTCCGCGGCAAGCAGGGCGCGGGCCGAACCTATCTCGCAAGTCCGGCGACCGTGGCTGCCAGTGTGCGTGCGGGGCGTATCGCCGTGCCGGAGGTCAGGCAATGAGCGAAATGCGAGTTACGGGTCATGCCTTTTTGCTGGCGGATTCCAGCGGCAACCTGATTGACGACATAGATACCGATATGATTTTCCACAACCGCTGGCTGCACATCACTGATCCTTCGGAGATGGCCCAGTACGCGCTCGGGAACCTGGAAGGCTACGAAAATTTCGCCGCGCGCGTTAAGCCCGGCTCGTGGGTGGTGGCTGGCCGCAACTTCGGCGCCGGGAGCAGCCGCCAGCAGGCGGTGGACTGCTTCAAAGCGCTAGGCTGCGCGGGCATCGTCGCCGTTAGCGTCGCGCCGATATATCTGCGCAACGCCATAAACGCGGGACTGCCGATTGCGCAGGTGCCGGATCTTGTGAGGAAAGTCGAGTCTGGCGATGAACTTGAGCTTGATTTAGTTGATGGCGTCATCAAAAATGTCCGCAGCAAGCAGATCCTCACACCCTCGCCGGGTATTTCCCGGGTTCAGGTCGAGATATATCAAGCCGGCGGGCTGCTCAACATCTAAAAAATGCCTGCGCTGCATTGCTCGCGGCGATAAACGCACGCGAGTTCAGGCTGTGTTCCGGGTCACTTCAACGCCGTGATCTTTAAGCAGTCGCATTAGCTCGTTAAAGCAGCGTTCTTCCATCCCCAGATGCTCCGGCGGGGAGACGCCCACCCGCGTGAAAATGTCGTCGCGGATAAGCCGTACCACCGATGTGGCCATGTAGCCGGTCGTTCTCGCCATTGATGTGGTCTGACGCTCCCGGTCGTAGTAGTCCAGCAGGTTGTATATGTGCGTGGCCGCCTGGTCTTCTTTTATCCCTTTCACGATGACGCGCAGGACGGTTAGGTCCTCTTCTCCCTCGTGGAGCTTCCAGCTGGGAAAGAGCAGCTTGCTGATGACTTCAATCGGTCTTACGGCGACGCCGCCGACCTCTATGGCGTCTTTGCCGAACATCCCAGCTTCGCGAAGGGCCTGCATCTTCTCCGCGTGTCCGGGATAGCGCAGGGTCTTTTCATACATATTTTCGGCCTCGATAGTGGTCAGCAGGGAGCGCAGTCCGTCGGTGGCGAAAGCTTCCAGAGTTCCGACTTCGGGGAACTGGATAAACTCCACCTCCGAAAGCGCATCAACCGTGACGAGCTGCCTTTCTCTAACAGCCCTGGCCGGGCGTATGTATTCCTCAATTACGTCCAGCGGGGAGAAAACGGCCTTGTAGTTCCAGGGCGGTTCCGGCTCGGCGGGCAGCCCGCCCGCATATATCGCTGCGAGTTCGACGCTGTCCATCTTCGACGAAGCGTCTGCGACCAGAGTGTGGGAAAGCCCGGGGGCGATACCGCAATCCACAACGGCGATGACGCCTGCATCCTTCGCCCGCTCGTGGAGCTGGAGAGTATCCTCCGGTGTGAAGCAAATATCTACAATGTTAATGCCGGAATCAATGGCGGCCTCAAGCGTCTGATAGCCCATAAATCCCGGAACGGCGAGTATGGCGATATCGTGCTCCTTAGCCAGGCGTATGAGACTGTCTCTGTCCGCGAGATTCGTCTCGACCGTGGTTACACCGGGAACATCGCCCAGGCCGCTCAGCGCGCCGGGATTTATATCGGCCGCCGTCACTTCAAATTCGCTGTCGCGCGCCAGGTCGCGAGCGATTTCGTTGCCCACAAGACCGCATCCAAGTACTACCGCTTTCATTTATCCCCCCGTGGTTCTGCGTGCCACTTCCTCCGCTACTGCAAGCGTGGAGTGGCTGCCGCCCATATCATAGGTGCGAATGCTGCCTTCGGCAATAACCGCGCCGATGGCGTTTTCCAACCGCACTGCGCTTTCCGCCTCACCGAGCCAGTCGAGCATCAACCTTACCGAAAGCAACATGGCCATCGGATTGACCTTGTACTGGCCGGCGTACTTCGGTGCGCTTCCGTGCGTCGGCTCAAACAGCGCGTAATTGTCGCCCAGATTGCCGCTGCAGGCGAATCCCAGCCCGCCGACGAGCTGTCCCGCGAGGTCGCTCACGATGTCCCCGAACATGTTGCTGGCGATAAGCACATCGTAATCTTGGGGATTCTTCACCAGCCACATACACATCGCATCTATGTTGGCTTCGTCGAACCGCACGTCCGGGTAGTCCCGCGCTATCTTGCGGGCGGACCTCACCATCAACCCGCTGGTTTCGCGTATGACGTTGGGCTTTTCCACGATGGTCACGCGCTTACGTCCATGCTTGCGTGCGTACTCGAATGCCTGGCGCGCGATGCTTTCGCAGCCCTTTACCGTGTTGAGCCGCAGGCTCACGGCGATTTCTTCGTTAGGAACCTGCGCGAAGCGCTTCATTTTGGGATGGACGTCAACCGCTTTTCTGACGCTATCCGGAAGTGGAAACCACTCTACGCCGACGTACAGATCTTCGGTGTTCTCGCGGAATACGACCAGGTCGATATCGTCGCGGTAGTTCAGCGGATTGCCCGGGAAGGCCTTGCACGGTCGCAGGTTCGTGTGCAGGTCGAACTCCTGGCGTATCTGGACGATGGGCGAGAAATAGGTGTAGCCCTTGTCGCGCAGTTCCGGCTTCAGCTCCTGTACGGCCTCATCGCGCGGCTTGCTGGTAATGGCGCCGAACAAAGCGCAGTCCGTCCGCCGCAGCACTTCTTTCGTGCGCTCGGGCAGGGGCGTGCCCTCGCTGCACCAGAACTCCCAGCCGACGTCGGCGGGGACACGCTCGGCGTCGAGGCCGATAGCGTCAAGCACCAGGCCCGCAGCCTCCATAACGTCTCTGCCAACTCCATCGCCCGGCATCCAGGCTATGCGGTATTTCGCCATAAGAAATCCTCCGGTGGTTTCATTCGCTGAGTCGGTTGCGTAAGTATTCGATAAGCCCGCCGGCTTTTAGTATAGCCTGCACCTCTTCTGGGAATGGGGCAAAGGCGAAATTGCCTTTGTTCGTTCTCACCACGCCGGATGCCAGGTCAACTTCGGCTTCGTCGCCATCGTTCAACGCTCGCGCCGCTTCCGGCAGCGTTAGCGCGGGCAAGCCGCTGTTAATGCAGTTGCGAAAGTAGATGCGGGCGAAGCTTTTTGCGATTACTGCGGCGACGCCCGCGTACTTCAGCGCAAGTACCGCCTGTTCACGGCTGCTGCCGCAGCCAAAGTTGCTGCCGGCCACGATGATGTCGCCGGGTTTCACCTTCGTCGAAAACTCCGGATCTAGGTCTTCCAGTGCGTGTTGCGCCATTTCTTTCGGGTCGCTCACGGTATAGGTATATTTGCCCGGGAACAGCACATCAGTGTTCACATCGTCGCCGTACTTGAAAACACGCCCCATCAGAAGTACTCCTCCGGCGAGGCAATCTCTCCGGCAACAGCGCTCGCCGCAACCGTGGCCGGGCTTGCCAGGTAGATTTCAGAATCAGGATGGCCCATTCTGCCCCTGAAGTTGCGGTTGGCAGTAGAGATGCAGGCTTCCCCTTGCGCCAGCACGCCTTCGTGGGCGCCCAGGCACGGCCCGCAGCCTGGATTCATCCATACGGCGCCCGCATCCAGCAGTGTCCGGACGAGGCCTTCTTCTAGTGCCTGGCGGTATACCTTCGCGGAAGCCGGGAATACTAGGAGCCGTACGCGCTCGGCAACACTACGCCCGGCCAGCACTGCCGCCGCCGACCGCAGGTCTTCAATGCGCCCGTTGGTGCACGTCCCGATTAGGGCCTGGTCAATCCGGTTGCCCGCCAGCTCGCGCGCCGGGTGAACATTATCCACCGTGTGCGGTGCTGCGATAACTGGTTCAACGTCGGCAAGATTGAAGGACAGCTCTTCTGCGTATTGTGCATCGGCATCGGAGTGCATATGGGCGAACCGCGCCGCGCTTTCGCCCAGGTAATCTGCGACGATCCCGTCAGGCGGGAAGTACCCGTTTTTCGCGCCCATCTCCGCCGCCATATTGCATAGCACCATGCGGTCGGCTATTGAAAAGGGCTTCTCGGCATCGCAGGCGAATTCCACGGCCCGGTAAAGCGCGCCGTCGGCGCCAATGCTGCCGATGATGGTTAGCGCAACGTCTTTTGCCGCTGCGCAGTCGCGCAGGCTGCCGTTGAGCTTGATGCGCAAGGTTTCGGGGCATTTTAGCCAGAGCTCGCCGGTCACCCAGACGCCGGCGGTTTCGGTGCGGCCGATCCCGGCGGCGAATGCTCCTACCGCTCCCGCGGTAGTAGTGTGGGAATCGCTGCCTAATATGAGCCTTCCGGGGTAAGCATAGTGCTCTTCCACCATAACCTGGTGGCACACTCCGCGCCCGATATCGTAGAAGCTCTTGATGCCTTGATCCGCGACGAACTGGCGGATAGCTTTGTGATTGGCGGCGTGAGTGCTGTCAGCCGCCGGCGTGACATGGTCAAGCACCACCACCGTTCGCTCCGGGTATTTCAGCTTGGTTGCCCCGATTTCGGGCAGTTTTTTAAGTATGGCCGCTGTGTTGTCGTGGCTCAGTATGCAATCGGGCTCTAACGTGACGATCTCGCCGGCACTAACCTCCCTGCCGGCCTTGTTGCTGAAGACCTTTTCGGAAAACGTCTTACCCATATTTCAGCTTCAGGGGCTCAAAGTTCAGAAAGTCCGCGTGGTTGACTATGATGGCTTCCGTCGTCGCACGGACCCCGTCGCCTTCGTGGCTGTGGTACATTACGCCGTGCACTACTTGGTCGGGCAGGCCCCACTTCATGCATATTCCCGCGCCGGAAACGGGATGCCGCAGTAGCTTGCCGCTTTCACTCTTGCGCCAGTTGCCGCCAGGCTCGCGCTCGTATTCTAAAATCTTGCCGACGTCGTGAAGCAGGGCTGTTGCCAGCAGGATGTCGCGGTCAAAATCCATCGCGTCCTCGCCCTGCCAGTCCTCTGCCAGCGTATCGGCGATGGCCAGCGCGGTGTGCGTCACGCGCCGTGTGTGATCCACGAAGCTGACGGAGCAAGGGCTGATAAGCAGCGTAAACGGCATCTCCGCAAGCTCGGCAGCCGTTCGGCCTGCAATCTGCATCGCATCCGTGAAGGCACTTATGCATTTGTCGCGCAGGCTTTCGTCGGCTATTTCGGTGAATTCCGGGATTATCGCGAGAAGTTGATCCTTCATCGTCCACCCTCCAGTTCGCGCGGCGCCAGGCCGTCATATTCCGCTTCGTCCGGATTTATCCGTCGCATTGGTTTTTCCCGCGTTATCTCCTCCAGAAAGTGTGCGGTCATACCGGCTACGCGAGGAAGTAAGAAAAAGAAGTTGCACACCTGCACGGGAAACCGCATTTCGCAGAGCAGTGCCGCAATCGCCCCGTCAACGTTCAGGGGCAACTTCCGTCCGCTCTGTTCGCTCAATTCGTCGCCGATGGCTCGCGCCAGCTTAAAGTACAGGCCGTCTTTACCTGCTGCTGCGGCGAGTTCAAACAGGCGCTGAGTACGGGGGTCTTCCGTGTGGATGCGATGGCCGTATCCGAAAAGACGCTGCTTCTCCGCCAGCGCCTGCGATACGAAGTCTTTGGCGAAATCTTCCAGCGTCATTCCCGAACTTTCAAGCTTCTCCTTCAACTCCAGGAACGCCCGCATAGCCGGCTCGATAGCCGCGCCATGGTATTTATTGATGGAAAGCACTCCCGCCGCGAGGGCGGCGTTCAGCGGAGCGCCCGTTGAAGCCGAAAGTCTGGCCGCCTGGGCCGAGGGTGGAGTTACTCCATGATCGATGCCCGACAGTAACATTGCGTCGTAAAGCCTTTCCTCTTCCGGCGTGGGCAGGCGCGAGTGAAAGAGGAGGAATACTCCTCCGGCGAAGCTTACCTTTCCCAGAAGCTCGTCAATGCGGTATCCGCGCAGTCGTATCTCGTTGGGCTCAATACTCGTAATCGCGGTTTTCCAGGTCTTATCGGTCATTTCTTCATCCCCTCGAGCACCTTGGCCGTTTCGGCGGGAAGCTCCTCAAAGCTTTCGACGATGACCGCTCCGGCGTCGCGGAGCGCTTCAACTTTGCTTGAGTAAGCCCCGCGTCCACCTTCCACGATAGCACCGGCATGCGAAAAACGTGTTCCCTCCTCCGCCTGCCTGCCTCCAATATAGGCGACAAGCGGCTTGGTGAAGGCTCCCCGTCGCATCATCTCGGCGACCCGTTCTTCCTGGGTGGTCCCGATTTCGCCGAACATCACGACGGCATCGGTTGCGTCATCTTCCTCGAACAGCTTGAGAATTTCCGGATGGGGCAGACCGACGATGCTGTCTCCACCCACGTGAACGATGGTGCTGGCCCCGATGCCTGCCTTCTTCAGATAATATGCGATGCTGGATGTTATGCCGCCGCTGCGGCTGGTCACGCCGACGCGCCCCGGCATGAAAAACTCGCGCGCCGCATCCGGGCTTCCGCCCATCATCCCCAGCACTCCTTTGCCGGGAGACAAGCAGCCCAGCGTGTTGGGCCCGAGGAATCGCGCCTTGCGCTCCGCGGCGAACTTGTGCAGTTTCAGCACGTCGTGCAGCGGAACGCGGTCCGGAACGATAACGACAAGCTTAATCCCTGCATCCATGGCTTCCATCGCTGCATCCGCGGCAAATCCTGCCGGAACGAATACTACGCTCGCGTCAAATTCTCCCACCTGCTTCAAAGCATCGGCTACGGTATCAAATACCGGCAGCCCCTGAGTCTCCTCGCCGCCGCGTCCTGGTGTAACGCCGCATATGACCTTCGGTCCGTAGCCCTGCATAAGGCGCGTTCGTACCTGGCCTTCCCGTCCGGTGATTCCCTGGACGATAACCCGCGTATTCTCGTTTACCAGGATGCTCACCGCGCACCCCGTCTTGTTATATATTCCTCGAAACCGGGAATCGGGAGCTTTATAGAAATGGAGCGCATTCCGGCTTTAAAGCACGCAAGCTCGCAGGCCAGACACTCGGTGCAGCGGTGGGCCGATTCGTCAGCGGGTTCGCGGAGTCGCGGCTTGCCGTCAACGACTTCCAGGATTTCCACATGGCAGCTTTCAATGCACGGTTTATCTTCACATCTAATGCAGATTGTATGGTCGAAGCTGATGGTGCCGGTGCGAATGTCAAACGCATATTCCTCTCCCGCATCTTCGCTACGGGCTGTGGGCGTGCATTCGTACGGTTCGAGCGGCGCGTGCTCATTAACCAGAGCGTCCAGTCGCCCGGCGCAAAACTCCGCGCTGTTGTCTTTTCCGTAAGCTTCCACGGGGATGGGCAGGTCGGCCAGAAACTCGTTTAGGATTCCTATGGCCACTTCCTCCTTGTTGCCGCCAAGGCGAATAACCGCGGGCACGTAAAGCGGCCATTCCCGAAAGGCTTTGACCATACCCCGTGCCGAGTGGAACTGCTCCTGGCTGGCGACGCCGCTTCCACTGGCGAAGTAGCCGACGATGCCCTTCTGCGCGAGGATATGCTTGGCTGCGCGGTAAACCTTCGCCGCGCTGGGATTGCCGCTGGTGTCGCAGAAGTTTTTAGCGGTGAACCCGCGTGCGACGAGCGCGTCCATGCTCATCATACTGCCGCCGCCGCCCGCCCCATGGAAGCCGACTGGCTTTTCGCCTCCAGCTCCCAGCTCCAGGAAGTAGAAGGTGCCGCGATGGTCGGTCGCCTCGTACGCAGCAGCTATCTTCTCAAGCTCCGTGGGGGGATGTCCGATCTCGCGCGCTATCTCGATTCCCAGCTCAGGATGCCGCCCCGCGGCGTAGTCGTCAACGGAAAAATGGCAGTCCAGCGCGAAAAATCTCCCGTCTTTGGTCACCGCCAGCGGATTGACTTCCAGGCCTCGCGCCTCCTCGGCGAGAAACGCCTTTGCCAGCTTTACCAGGAAATCGGCCACGGCGCCAATTTGCTTCCCCTCCATACCGCACTTAACCGCCAGAGTCCTGGCTTCGTACGGCAACAGGCCGGCCACCGGGTCGAAAGGCCGCCGCGCCAGCTTTGTCTTGCCGTCCTGCGCCATTTGCTCAATGCCGGTTCCGCCACGGTCGGCGAAAACTGCGAGCGGCCCCGGTATCTCATCGGAAACGATGCAGGCGGCAAAAAGCTCTTGCGAGATATCCAGCTTTTCCTCAATTAATACCGTGTCTACGGGGAAACCGCCAATAGTACGGCCCAGAACCTGTCGGGCCGCAGCGCGCGCTTCATCGGCGTCTTTGCAGAAGTGAATAAGGCCCTTTTCCGCGCGACCGGTGATGAACGCCTGGGCTTTCAGTACCACGGGGAATCTTATGCGTTCAGCGGTCGCAATTGCCGATTCGGGATCGCCTGCAATCTCCCCCCGGGGCACGGAGATTCCAAACCGCGCCAGTGTCTCTTTAGCCTTGTATTCCAGTAGTCTTGCCACGTATCCGCCCCAGCCGCGTGATTATAGCTGAGTTACGCAGCGATGATAACACCTCGTGTGCTGCCGGGGAAACTGAGGTAGAATGATTGCGTTGGGAAAAGGATATGAGCAGAAAATTCACAACCGGGCTGATAATCTTTTTGGTATTCGTAGTTGTGCTCGTGCTGCTCAGCCGTCAGTTTCTGGTATCGATGGGCGGCGCGGATGGCTTCGGGGGGCGCGGCGACCGCATCGCGCTGGTGTACGCGGAGGGCACGATAACGGGCGACGCGGAATCGGGGACATCGTTGATTAGCGGTCTTTACGCATCTTCGGTGGAGCTTGTCGAGAAGCTGGAAAAGGCGCGCGAAGACCCGAGCATCCGCGCGGTCGTGCTGCGGGTCAACTCTCCGGGCGGCAGCGCCGCGGCCAGCCACGAAATCTACGAGGAGGTCGCCCGGGTTAACGCGGAAAAGCCCGTGGTTGTCAGCATGGGCGACATCTGCACCAGCGGCGGTTACTATATCTCCTCGCCCGCAGCCCACGTATTCGCCAATCCCAGCACCCTGACGGGCAGCATCGGCGTAATCTGGGACACGTTTGAGATATCTGGCCTGCTGGAGATGTACGGGATTCGCAGCAACACACTGAAGGCGGGTGAATTCAAGGATATCGGGAGCATCACTCGCGGGATGAAGGAAAACGAGCGGGCGATGCTGCAAAGCATGCTCGATCAGGTTCACGAGCAGTTCATAAACGCCGTGGCAACGGGCAGGGAGATGGAAACCGAAGAGGTGCGCAAGCTGGCTACGGGGATGATTTACACCGGCGAAAAAGCTCTGGAGCTGAAGCTGGTGGACGACTTGGGTGGCCTGGAGGCGGCGAAAGCCAAGGCCAGGGAGCTCGCCGGCCTGCCCGAAGACGCAAAAGTCGTCCCATACAAGCGAAAGCGGACGGTGCTGGACATCTTCGATACGATTAGTGCAGAATCCGGAGATCTTCGCAGCCTGTTAAACCGATTGGCGCAGCCTTCTGCGTATGAACTTCTCGCACGCCGGCTTCTGCTTCACGATGTGGGCCGCCTGGAGTAGTACAGGATAGCCGTAAGCCAGCCTTTGGCTAATTGGGCTTTACCGGCAGTGGGAAGTAGATTCTAATCGCGGCGAGGTCCAGCAGCGCGGTATCGTCCCTTCCTGTAACTTCCGGCAGCGCTACCCAATTTTCTTCTCCGCGCATCTTCGCCCGGACGTTGAAGCGGCTGAGCAAACGGTTGAGTGCTCCGATGCCGCCTAGCCCCGGAGCATCGCTTATTAGCGGCAGATAGCTGGGATAAAGATGCCCGTAAAATAGCGGTGAAACCCCTTCCCAGCTTGGGTTGCGGGCGTCAACCGGACCCACTACCATCCATTGGGTAAGAGTGCGCGCAAACGTCATCTCCGGGCTCATCGCATGTCCGCTGGGGATTATCTGAAATCCCCCGATCTGCCCGATGGGTGAAGTGCTTACGCAGATTACGCCCGGATGGTTGGCCCGAATGCGACCCACGCCCGCATATGCTGAGCCGCCGAACCTCCCCACTCCCGCGACCGGCTGAAGCACTTGTCCGATAACCTCTGGCTCTTCGCTCACGCGCTTTAGGATGATCAAACCGCCGAAGCTGTTGTCAAACTCGATGTAGTCGATCCCAGCATTACGCGATACGGCTAATACGAGGGTATCGCCATTCGAGGGTACATATTCGGGAGGCACGGGCGACGGCTCGCCGGAATACCCAGTACCTTGTCCTTTCTGCAATGAAAACCGGCTCCCCACAAGCGGCGTAAACGGTCCGCCGAAAATGCCGGTGCCCGCGGGGATATCGGTGAAGATGGATGAGCTTTGTGAGAAGTAGCTGCCATAGTCGGTCGGATCGAAATCAAGGAACTCGCGC
Organism: bacterium; assembly: GCA_029932365.1. Classification (GTDB taxonomy): domain Bacteria; phylum 4484-113; class 4484-113; order 4484-113; family 4484-113; genus JAGGTK01. Next base: position 20,681 of record JAOZQG010000019.1, read on the forward strand.
GGCTGGAGTGTAATGAGGATGCCCCTTCCGGTCTCCGGGTCGCTGGCGATTTTCAGGTGGATGGCGTTCACCGCGGTCGCACACACGGTGCTGTCTTCCGCCCACGCGCTTGCAGTGAAGCCGTCTGCGTTGACCGCGCCGCAGGGCGCAAGTACTTTGCCAATCTCTATGGCTTCACCGTCTTGCCAGACGAATATGCACCCGTTGGGCGTGTTTTCTATGACGATGGTGAATACTTCACTCGCGTAGGCGGAGCTACTCAAAACCAGCGCGGCCATTACGGCAAGAAGATTGAGGAATCCAATTCTCATACACCTTTCCTCGAATTACGCGTGAACTTGCTTCGCGCCCAGACGCAAAATATCTCCCAGTACATCTTCAGCCGCGCGCCGAAGCCGCGCACCGCGCCCCGCTTTTCCTCCTTCATCCGGTGAGTAAGGTCTTCCAGTTCAACGACGCGCACCTTTACGCGACTCTCCTGCAAGTAACGATTCAGCGCTGTTTCCACGCCGAAGCCCACCCGTTCCCAGGCGGTGAATCCAGCGAGATCCTCGCGGAAACACGCCCGCTGTCCGCTGATGAAGGGCGCGATCCTCTGGGCCATTGCCGTAGCCGCCCGGCCCCCGACGAATACTCCCAGGCTGGCGCGGTAGTCACTGTCATCGGTAAGCGGCTCAAGCATACTGCGCAGATGCGAAGGTTTTAGCCCCACGAGGTCGGCGTCGATGAACATAACTATCTCGCCTGCTGCCAGCTTCAGCCCGTCGCGCATGGCAAGCGCCTTACCCAGGTTCTTCGGATGTGTAACCAGCTTCATCTGTGGTGGCACCACTCCGGGCTCCGTTTCAGAAAGAAGTGTCTTCCGGGTGCGCTCGTAAATTGTGCCCGTACCGTCGCGGCTTCCGTCGTCTACCAGGATAATCTCGCTGAAGATGCCCGATTCCACGGCGGCGCGCAGCACCTCACTTACCGTGCTGGCCTCGTTATACGCGGGAATTATCAGGGACACTCTGGGCGTGCTGCTCACGGCTTCGGCTCCAGAGAATCCAGTTCGGCGCAAAGCGCGCTCATGGCGTCCTTTTGCCCGAGCCCTTTGGCGATGACCTTTCCTTTGCGGTAAAGCATGAACTTGCCGTTAACGCTGATAATTCCAAGATCGGCGTGCTCCGCTTCTCCCGGGCCGTTCACCACGCAGCCCATAATGGCGACGGTGACGGGCTCACGAAGAGCCATCACGCGTCTGTGTATCTCGCCAGCCAGCGAGACAACGTCAAACTCGGCGCGGGCACAAGTCGGGCATGCCACAAGCCGCGGTGCTTCGCGCAGATTCAAGCTGGAGAGTATTTCCCGGCATACGATGATTTCATCTTCAACGGGGCCGGCCAGGCTCGCGCGTACTGTGTCTCCCAAACCCTCGGCCAGCAAAAGGCCTATGCCTACGGCGCTGCGGGTCGCTCCGGTCAGGCCAGGTCCTGCTTCGGTGATGCCAATATGAAGCGGCAGGTCGCTTTCGCCGGCGAATTTACGGTAGCATTCCAGCGTATCGGGCACCTCGCTGCTTTTAAGCGACACGACGATGTCGCTCACGCCGAAATCTTCGAGAATCCCCACATAGCGATGCGCGCTTTCCACGATCGCCTTCACCGGGTCCTGGTGGGAAAGCCGCTTCATGTCGCTTACGATGCTCCCCACGTTAACCCCGACGCGGACCGGTACTTTTTGCCGCGCAAGCTCCTTCGCCACAGGCGCTATCCGTTCCCGCGTGCTGATGTTTCCCGGGTTCAAGCGAACCTTGTCAGCCCCGGCTTCAATAACCGCCAGCGCTAGAGCTGGATTGAAGTGGATGTCGGCTATGAGTGGGATATTGACGTTTTTCTTTATCGCACCAAAGGCCGCGGCGCTGCGCTCGTCAGGCACGGAAACGCGCGCCAGGTCGCATCCGAATCCTGCCATGCGTCGAATCTGGGCAACAGTGGCGTTTACATCGGTAGTATCCGTGTCGGTCATGGACTGGATGGTCACCGGATTGTCGCCGCCGATTACGACCGAGCCGATGGCGACTTCGCGCCTGCGCGGATAGTCGCTCGGCATGCGCGGAAGCGGCTTGGTGTGGCCCGGCTGCGGCTCGTTTTCCACCGAAAGCATCGCTTTGGTATTATAGCCTAGCCTAGACTGGCCGCGGTTGGGGGAGACACTATGGATATGGCATTTATATCGGTTGTTCTCATTGTCCTAACGCTGCTGTTGGTGGCGGCGGTGCTTGCTGTGGTGCTGACGCGACGTAGTGCCCCCGCCGCTCCCGTGGACATTAGCGACCTTAAGGGGGAAGTTGGGAAGGTAACGGGGGCCGCGCAGGAGCTGAGCAACCAGGTAAGGTCTTTGGTAGGCACCGTGGAATCCAGCCTGCACACCGGCGAAAGCTCAGTATCCGGCAGGCTGGGCAAGGTTGCCGAAGGGCTGACGAAAGTTCTTAACGCGGAGCAGCAGGTCGTGGAACTGGCTAGGGACGTTGTCAGCTTCAAACAGCTCCTACAAGCGCCCAAAGCGCGCGGCGGCATGGGTGAAACTATGCTGGACCGGCTGCTGGGGAACGTCCTGCCCGCCGAGCATTATGAGATGCAGTACTCGCTGGGCCCGGAGCGGGTTGACGCCGTCATAAAAATGCCGGAAGGGCTGGTGCCGGTGGACAGTAAGTTCCCTCTCCCCGCGTTTGAAAAGCTGCTGGCTGCTGAGACCGACGAGGAGAGGCGCAAGGCGCGCAAGACCTTCCTGCGCGACGTAAAATCGCGTATTGACGAAATACGCGAAAGCTACATCAAGCCCGAACAGGACACTGTTGACTTCGCCCTGATGTATGTCCCGGCGGAAAACGTCTATTATGAGGCGATAAATCCCGGGCCGGAAGGGGAGAGCATTCTGGAGTACGCATTAGAGCACAAGGTCATTCCCGTATCGCCGTCCACCTTCTACGCTTATCTGGTCGCGCTGGAGCACGGCTTCAGAGGGATGAAAGTGGCCAAGCACGCCGAAGAGATACGAAACCAGCTCGCAGGCCTGGCTAAGGAGCTGGGCGCAGCACAAAGCGACTTCGATACGCTCGGGAAGCACATCAGTAACGCGACCGCTAAATACGACGAGGTGGGCAGGCATTTCTCGACCTTCGCGATGAAGCTGAAGCAATACGAACAGCTCAGCGGCGGTGAAGGCGAAGGCGCGTTGAACGAGTGACTTCGCGCAAAACGGCGATGCGAAACGCAGCAATCTGCTAAAATAGGCTTCAGCGAACTTATTTTCGGGGGGACTAAATGCAGATCTGGCAAATCGCAGTAGTCGTCGTTCTGGCAATCGTCATCGCCATATTGGTCGTTATGCGCGGCAAGCAGCAGAAATAACGACAATCCTGAGGCCCTAACAGCACTCTCCTTGATAGGCGGCGCCCGCCGCGTGATGGTGGCGGAGGCTTGGCACCATGATTAAGCCCGACAGATGGATACGCGCGATGGCGCAATCACACGGCATGATCGAGCCGTTCGTGCCGGAGCAGGTGCGGGAGGGCAAGGTCTCCTACGGCCTTTCCGCCTACGGCTACGACTTCCGCGTAGCCGACGAGTTCCGCTTCCCTTCTGGTTTCAAACTGGGCACGGTGATTGATCCCAAGAACTTCAATAACGG
>JAOZQG010000096.1 GCA_029932365.1 bacterium
AATGCGCTCGACGACTTCGGTTGAAGGCGTTATCGGATAACCGGCCACGAATCTACAGCCGGCAGCCATAGCGCCTTCGCCGCAAGCGTGGTCCCCGTCAAGATAATGTTGGCCAGTCAAAACCCCTGAAGGGTCTGTTTTCACCGGTCGCCCTCCTTTCTTTCACTGCTATTAGGGAGAAAATCACTTGGATTGTGTGCCCGAGCCATCATCGGAAGCGTCAGCACTAAAGATTGCGAATTCCGGACAGATCATCTCGCAGAGGTTACAGTTCACGCACTCGCCTTCTTTGACAACCTTGGGAGGATGGTAGCCTTTAGCGTTGAATTCCTCTGACATCTCAAGGACACCTTTGGGGCAGTACTCCACGCAGAACCCGCAGCCTTTGCATCGGTCGGCGATTATGTGTACCACGCCCCGGGGAATCGTGAGCTTATCGAAGTCCAAAGGTTTTCGCCAGTACTTCATGGCGTTTAGCCACACACTCCGGTAGGTTTATCCTCGCCGCACCTCTGCGAGGGTTAGGCGCCAATTAGATTTGCACCTGGTAGGAGCATACCACACCTGTTGAAGACTTTCAATATTTCGTGAGGATAATCACAAACGTTTTAGGGAATTTTGCCCCGTAACCAACCCGTTTGGCTTTGGTGCGACCTTGACACCGCACCTGGTTGAGGTCATACTTGCCGTGTGTTCATGGGGGGATGGAGAGCTCTCATAACGCTGATTGCCCTACCTTTCTGGCTAACGGGGCAATTCGCGCTCGCCGGTCAGGGAACCGAGATAGTCGAGCGCTTTACGGCTGGCTTTGTGAAAGGCGATGCAAGCGAAATCAAAGCGACAATTCATCCCGATTTCAGTGCAGAAGGGATGGATTCCGACGCGTTTTCCGAATGGATTGATAGGTGGCTTGAGTGGTGTGACGACTACGAGTTTAAAGCTGCTGCGCTTAGCGAGACCAGTTCAGAAACTGGCGTTGCGGTATCGGGTGAATTCCAGCGCAACTGGTTGCTTGGAATTGCAGCCAGTGACACGAATATCGTGGGCGGAGAGGAAAAGGAGATACTTGGTGCGCTGGAGGAAGAGGGCGGCGCTGTTCAGTCCATTGACCGAATAGAGAACATTACATTCACGATTACGGACGGGCTTATTATCGGCATAGAGGGTATGACCTTATCCGACCCCAGGGGCTCAGCGATGGGCATGCGCGACCCGCGCATACGCAAGCTGGGCGAGTTCTTTTCCAGTCTGGATGACATACCTGTTATAGGCGGGCTTTTCTCCAGCTCGGAGACCGCGTTCAGCGGAGCAGTCAAATCAATCGCTACAATCGCTGTCGTGATTGCAGCCTTGTTTGGCGCCTGGGTGTTGCTGGGAACCATGGTAGCCAACTTACGCTTGTCGGGCGCTATGGCCAGGCACAGCTTCCCTGAGGGTGCATCGTATGAGCAGCAACACGCTGCTTACACTAAACACCGCGAACAGCTTCAATCGGGAGAGAAGGAGAGCAGGCGTCATGACTTCTACCTGCGTCAGTTGCTTGACGAAGAGCGGTTTCAAGATGCTCGCGACTATACACGAGGCATGATTGCCTTTTGCACCAAGGCTGGAGATGCTGAGGGCCGCGACACCTATGCTGGCTATCTAAAGCGAGTGGATGAGCTTGAGCATGCCCACGAGTATGCCGACCGTCATCCAGAAAAGCCTGACACTCTCAAATAGCTGATTTCATGACGAATCACCGCTGTCCGCGATGAAAAAAACCGACGCCCGCGGTTGCGTCCAAATTAAGCGTGATAGAATGGGCCTGGTGAAGGTCCTCTGCGAGTTGACGGTCGCGGCGAACGCGCCTTTGGGCGGCGGGCTATACCTGTTGACCCTTCAGGTCCCACCACAGCATAAAACCATTCTTAGCGATTTCCGGGCGGGCATGTTTGCCATGCTGCACTGTGATGAAGACGAGCCGTTTCGGTTTCCGCGTCCTTTTTCCTTCGTTTCTGTAGATGCTGAAGCGGGCAAATTCGGCGTCTATTTCAAGGCTGTCGGGGAGCGGACGCGATGGCTGGCGAATCGCAATCCCGGTGCGCGCCTTACCGGATTGCTACCGCTGGGCAATGCTTTTACTACTCCGCCTTCCAATGCACCGGTTATCCTGATAGCTGGTGGCGTCGGTGTGGCGCCGCTACTGATGATGGCGAGCGAACTTGCTGCCGCAGGCTCGGCATTACCTGACCTCTTCTTCGGTGCAAGGACATCAACTGAACTAACCGCGGAGTACGTCTCTCGCTTCCCTGTGAAAACCCACTTAGCAACGGATGACGGCACCCGTGGATTTCACGGGACTGTTGTGGAGTTGGCTGCATCGGAACGTATTGCCAAGGATGCGCGCGTGTTCGCCTGTGGGCCGTCAGCCATGCTGAGAGCGCTGTCCGAGATGCTTCCCCGCGAGATTCCTGTCGAAGTCAGCCTTGAGGAAATTATGGCCTGCGGTATCGGGGCCTGCTATGGCTGCGCCGTGCACACCGACGGCATTGGAGCTAGCTCTATGAGCCTTGTCTGCCGTGACGGACCGGTTTTTAATCTGCGGAAGGTGCGGTTCAGCGAATAACGATGCGTCCCCAGCACACCGTAATCACAACTGAGTCCCCGGAAGCGACCCGGGACTTAGCAGCACGCCTGGCAGTAGGACTGCCGCCGTTTTTGGTCGTTTTGCTCCTGGTTGGTCCTCTTGGCTCAGGTAAAACCACATTCGTTCAGGGTCTGGCGAAAGGGCTAGGTGTCAGGGCGGGCGTTACCAGCCCATCGTTTCTATTGATGAAAGATTATGATGAGGGCTTAAGGCCAATGCGGCATATTGACCTGTTTAGGCTGGATTCTCCAGAGAAGGCGCGGTCTTTGGGTCTCACTGCGGACCTGCCGGATGACGCGGTCGTCGCTGTAGAATGGGCTGACAGATTCAGGTTGCCCTTTTCAGCGCCGCTGCTGACGGTTGTTTTTGCTCTCGGAACCGGGGAAAACGAGCGTACGCTTACATTTTCGGCAGAAGACGACGCCGAAATATCGGGATTACTTGATGCTCTGCGCAGCGGTTGACACGTCGGGCAGCACCATTTTAACTGTAGTAACGGACGGGGACGGTCGCGTTCTCGGCGCCGGCGCGCATGAGCATACAGCAGGGAACGCTTCCCGGTTATCCGGGATTCTCGCAGACTGCGTTGATGAGGCCGGTGTTGAGCTTTCAGATTTAGAGCGTCTCGGAGCAGGAGTAGGTCCGGGCTCGTTTATCGGCACGCGCACTGGAGTTGCGTTTATAAACGCTGTGGCAACATCGCTTTCATTACCTGTTGTAGCTCTGAACAGCCTGCAAACAGCGGCTGCGGTCACAATACGAGAGGCTTCTAACGTGATGGTCGTCCGTTGTGGGAGGAGAAACGCCTATTTCGTCGGTGAATACAAACGAGGCTCTGACAGCATGAGGGCGGTACCTGTGGAAACGGAACGGGAGGTGGGTAATAACGAAATCCCCCGTCTACTTGAGCATGTCGCTGAGATGGCAGACGGCGACGGAGTGCACGTCGTTACGGACTCGAAGGATTTTTTCAATGAGTTAGAATCCCAAAATCCCCCGGCGCGCGTAGATGCTGTGCTTCGGGAGAACGTCGTTGATATCCGCGGTATGGCATTGATGGCAGCCCAGGAAATATCCGCCGGGCGAACCAAACCGTGGGTTGATGTTGCTTATCTGCGGCCTGCGGCAATGTAACAACTTCTTGGAGGAAGCGATGACATCATTTGCGCAAAGAGCCATGTCCGCATCCAGGGCTAAACGTACGCTGTTGGTGCTGGGTATGGACCCTGATTTCGGTCGAATCACTGAGGACTTCTCTGGGCAGAACGTTGAACTTGACCAGGAAGTCGCCCGATTACTCGACTCACTGCCTTTATCCCAAATCCACGACTCGGTATTGTTGCCTGATGATTTTCGGAAAGCGTACTCCCAAATGCTGAGGTTTGGAGCGCAGACCGTTTACGCGCTTCGGGAGGAAGTGCTCGGTGTGAAGTTCCAGGCTGCGTATTTCGAGGAAGTCGGTCCCTTTGGGCTTCATGCGCTGTCCGCACTGATAAGCGTCTGCAAGGAGCTTGACCTGCTGGTGATTATGGACGGCAAGAGAGGCGATATAGGCTCGACATTTTCCCGCTACCTGAATGCTTACCTTACAGATACGGGAAATCCGCTTTCGTTGCAGGCGGATGCCATGACGGTTAATCCATTGGTAGGAGTTGATACCTGGGAGCTGTTTTTGCCTTATCTTAAGCGGGGCAAAGGCATATTTCTTCTGGCATATCCCACAGCCCCCGGTGCGGAAATAATAATGGAATCGCAGGTGGCAGGCGAGCCACTCTGGCGGTTTTTAGCACGCGCCGCGGATAGCATCGTCCGGACTAACTCCCTTGAAGCCGAGCCGGCGAATCTCGGATTGGTAACGGGCGCTCTGAAGCCAGTAATAGGCGAGCGTATTCGCGAGGCGTTTCCCGGGGCGTTATTCCTCGTGCCCGGGGTCGGAGCTCAAGGAGGGACGATGGCGAACGCTTCGGCTTTTACCGGCGGACGTAACTGGGCACTGTTTCCTGCCAGTCGTGCTTTACTTTACGCATATGCGGAATCGGATATCGCTTCGGAGAATATAGGAGAGAGATTTTGGGAAGCAAGCCTTGCGCAGGCAAAGGCCTACAATGAGGATCTGCGCAGAGCGTTACGGTTCGACTAGGAGCGTTAACCCAGGCGAGCGTTACGATACCGCCGAAAAGACCAGCTTGTATTCGTAAGTCATTAGCCTTATATCGCTCACGGTGCGGACGGCAAAGCGTATTTCATCGGGAAATTCCGGTGCCAGGATGACAGCTCTCACTTTGCGGTCCTTCAGGTTTTCGTGAGCCCAGCCGAGATTAACCAGAAGGTCAGTGATAATCTGATGTCCCGGAGGCTCGGTGAAAACCTTGATTATGACAAGGGCACCGTCCTTTCCTCTAGCGAGCATGTCTGTATCGGTGAGTTTCGCCGGGAATTTGCCTGCTGAGGGGTCGCCGGGTTCCGCTTTGAGTCCGTCCTCAACATCATTGAGGTTTGACGCCAGGGCTTTGTGAATATCCATAGCGGATTCAATCTCCTTTTCCGTTTTGGAGGGAACTTCTTTTTCCTTCTCGACCGCCGGGCCGGGCTCGGCCTTCGCGGTAGCATGGGGCTTAGCAGCTGTTTTTTGAGCGACCTGCTCGGGTTCCTCCTCTGCCTTCTTTTCCGGTGCGGCCTCGGGCTGAGCCTTGGCGTTTATCTTCGCTTCAGGCACAGCCTCTTTTCCCGGGGCGGGAGGTTGAGCCTCGGGCTTTACGGCCGCAGGCTTACCCGTCATCTTGCGAACTATAAGCTCGTCGTCCGCTTCCGCGATCTCCCAGTGTCCGTGCACCTCGGGGTCGTACTGGACGTATTGCCCGAAGTCAACACGGTAAAGACAGTCCAGCTTCGGGTCGTTGGCTGCGCGTGGCGTGCGATTCTCCGGGAAGCTCACGCGCGTCGGCATATTCACACAGCAGATAGTAACCTGGGAGCGTATTTTGCCTTCGTCTATATGGGGATACTTTTTGCTAACGTAGCGAACGATTTCTGAAGGCGTGGTTGGTTGGTCCAGATGCTCCATCGCCTCCCGAATAAGGTCTGCCGGCGATTTTTCAACCATTGCTTGCGGTCCTCCCCGATATGACGAGACCGAATCGACCGCGTTTACTCGAACGCCAAATGTTAAATTTTACGCCTTCTGGCGCTCCGAGTAATCCGTGTACATATTCTACCGCTTTACCGAAAATGATGCTAGTAAGCTGCGGGGCTTTCTGAAGGTGGCGGCTCTAAGGGTGCTAGAATACCCAGTAACCTGCTGATTTTAAGGAGACCATGATATATGGAACGGTACGATACGGCTGTTATCGGTGCTGGCCCCGGTGGATATGTCGCTGCGATTCGCGCATCACAGCTAGGTCTTAGAACCGCCATTGTCGAGCGTGAATACTGGGGTGGGGTGTGTCTGAATGTTGGATGTATTCCGAGCAAGTGTTTGCTGGAAGACTCGCATTTCTATCATGAAGTAGTAAAGCACGGAGCTACGAGAGGCGTTGTGGCTTCAGAAGTTACGCTGGACTGGTCGGCCATGCAGTCGCGCAAGGCGAAAGTGGTGCAGCAGCTAACCCACGGCGTTGAGGTCCTTCTCAAAAAAGGCGGCGTGGAGCTGTATTCTGGCGATGCCAAGTTCAAAGACAAGAACCTGCTAACCGTTGCGTCTTCCGACGGTCGGAGTACGGAAATCGCGGCCGACAGCTTCATAATCGCTACGGGTTCGCGATCCGCCACGCTTCCGCATATCAAGCCGGACGGGGAACGAATAATAACATCCACAGAGGCCCTGTCTCTACCGAGCGTTCCCTCGACGCTGGCCGTTATCGGAGCCGGAGCTATCGGCCTGGAACTCGGAAGCGTTTATGCGCGGCTGGGCGCGCAAGTATGTTTTGTCGAGATTATGCCGCAAGCTTTGCCGGGGATGGAGGAGGAACTGGCCAAGACGCTTGTGCGGCAACTGAAAAAGGAGAAGATCGCGGTGCACCTGGAAAGCAAGGTAACATCGGTCGAGCCGACTGATAATGGTGTGAAGCTGGCCGTGGAGGGGAAGTTTTCGGGCACAATAGAAGCGGAAAAAGTCCTGCTTTCGGTGGGCAGGGCGCCCGCTAGTGATACCCTCAATCTGGACGCGGCTGGAGTTGAAACTGATGGCAGGGGATTTATCACGGTAGACGATGAGTTCCGCACAAACGTGCCTAATATACTGGCGATTGGCGATGTGACCGGCGGATTGATGCTGGCGCACAAGGCAAGCCACGAGGGAATCGCGGCGGCCGAAGTGCTCGCGGGGCGGGGTCATTCCCGCATACCGCCAATCCCCGTAGTAGTCTACACTTCGCCGGAAGTGGCCAGCATAGGAATTACGGCTCAGCAGGCCATAGAAAACGGCAGGGAGGTCAAGCAGGGCAAGTTCTACTACGGGGCGAATGGCCGGGCTCTCGCAATGAACGAGGCTGTTGGCGTAGTTTTAGTAGTGGCGGATAAAGCTACCGACGAACTGCTGGGTGTTCACATGGTCGGCCCGATGGCGGGTGAACTGATTCATGAGGCGGGA
>JAOZQG010000097.1 GCA_029932365.1 bacterium
GGCTGCCGCGCCTGGCGGTCGCGAGGGTTTCGGAACTTGAGAGCATCCCTTCGCCGCTCAGCTACCGCCTGCTGCCAACGCAAAAGGACGCGCGGATCGAAGTCGAATCGCCCGGAGTTCCCGGGCAAAAGCGGAATACTGCAACGTACTTTTACCTTTCCGGCGAGCTCGTGGGCGAGCGCCGCCACGTGGAGGTCATCCGCGAGCCCGAGCCGAGAATTGTCCAGGTTTACCGCATGGTGGGCCGGGAATACATACCCTCGGTTGAGGAGATTTTGCGCTTGCGCCGCCTCGCATCGCGGGAGTGGAAGCCGCCGCTGCGCTACAAGCGAAAGCTTACCATGGAGGCCACCGCCTACGAGCCGGGCCCCCACAGCAACGGCCCCTGGGCCACCGGCTACACTTCGTCCGGCCTCAAGGCGGGCTACGGCGTGGTTGCGGTGGACCCGAAGGTGATCCCGCTGGGCACGCGGCTCTATATTGAAGGCTACGGCTACGCGCTGGCGGGCGATGTCGGCGGCGCCATCAAGGGCAACCGCATAGACCTGTGCTTCGCGACCGTTGACGAGTGCTACCAGTTCGGCCGCCGCGACGTGGTCGTGTACGTGCTGGACTGAGCGCGAGCCTTAATCGGATAATCCACAGAAGAATCCGGCTGCTGATTCCCGCGCCCCGGCTACCTGAGCAGGCTGATGAGCACGCCGGCTGCGACCGCGCTTCCAATGACGCCGGCAACGTTTGGCCCCATCGCGTGCATTATCAGGTGGTTTTCGGGATCCTCGTCCTGCCCCATCTTCTGCACCACGCGCGCCGCCATCGGCACTGCGGAGACGCCCGCCGCGCCTATCATCGGGTTGAGCGGGCTGCGGGAGAAGCGCGCCATGAGCTTGCCCAGAAGCAGGCCACCCGTTGTGCTGATGGCGAACGCGAATATGCCCAGAATGAATATGCCGATGGTACCCCAGCGGAAGAAAGTATCTGCGGTCAGCGTCGCGCCAACCGCCAGCCCGAGGAATATCGTGACTATGTTGATAAGCTCGTTCTGAGCGGTTTTAGATAGCCGGTCCACCACTCCGCATTCGCGCATCAGGTTGCCGAACATCATCATTCCGATGAGCGGCACCGAGCTTGGCGCCAGCAGGATGCACAGAAGCAGGACGCCTACCGGGAACAGTATCTTCTCGTATCGGCCCACCGGACGTAGCTGCTCCATCCGCACACGGCGTTCTTTCTTAGATGTAAGGAGCTTGATTATGGGCGGCTGGATAATCGGAACCATCGCCATGTACGAGTATGCGGCGATGGCTATCGGGCCGAGCAGGTCTGGCGCGAGGATCTGCGCCGTATAGATGCTCGTCGGGCCGTCAGCCCCGCCGATGACGCCGATTGCGCCCGCCTCGCGCAGGCTGAATCCGATAACCACCGCGCCGATGACAGTTATGAAGATGCCCAGTTGAGCCGCCGCGCCCAGAAGCGCCGTTTTCGGGTTAGCGATTAGCGGCCCAAAGTCCGTCATCGCCCCGATTCCCAGGAAAATTAGCAGCGGGAAAATTAGCGTCTTGATGCCCGCCGTATGGATAAGGTACAGTACACCGGCGTGCGCCTGCGGGTCGTACATCCCCGCGAGCGGCGCGTTGGTCAGCACCACGCCGACGCCTATGGGTATGAGCAAAAGCGGCTCGTAACGCTTGAAGATTCCCAGCCAGATGAGCAGCAGCCCGATGAGGATCATCGCGATCTCGGCGAACCCGATATTGACGATCCCCAGCGTGTCGATGTAGCTGCCGAACAACCTGCCGAATCCTTCCTGTCCCTGGAATAGAAGTAGAGCGTAAGCCATCGCGCTAGCCTACAGTAGCGAGTACGTCGCCCGGATTCACGTCCTGGCCCTCGGTTACGCGGATTTCCAGCACCTTTCCGTTAACGGGTGACACTACATCGTTTTCCATCTTCATCGCTTCAAGCACGAGTATGGTATCCCCCGCCGCGACCGCGTCACCCGGCTTCTTAATTAAATGAAGCACAGTTCCTAGCACCGGGGCTTTAATCTCCTCGCCCACGGCGGGAGCCGCGGCCGGCACAGGCGGCGGCGGTGATGGCCCAGGCGCTGCTGCGGTCGGCGTCGGATGCTGCTGCTGGGCCGCGGGGGCCACCGCAACCGGCGCGCCCGAAGGTTCCACCAGCACATCGTAGGGCCGCTGGTTCACGGTGACTCTGAAGCTCATAGTATCAAGTTGCACAGGTGCGGCAGCGGGCGCGGGCTTGGGCTCCTCCTTCTTTTTGGGCATGACCGGAGCCAGTGTTCCCGCCTTGCGCTTCTTTAAAAACTCGCGTCCCGCCTGGGGAAACAGCGCAAGCGTCAGAACGTCTTCTTCGCTCTCCGCGATGTCCTTGTACTCCTCACTAAGCCTATCCCACTCCGGTTCGATGAGGTCCGCCGGACGGCACGTGATGTGCTCCTCGTCGCCGATGACCTTATTGCGCACCTCTTCGTTGACCTCGCCCGGCGGCTTGCCGTACTTGCCCATCAGGTAGTTTTTGGATTCCTCGGTAATCATCTTGTAGCGCTCGCCGGACAGCACGTTGAATACCGCCTGCGTGCCGACAATCTGGCTGGTGGGCGTAACCAGAGGCGGGTATCCGTAGTCCTCGCGCACGCGCGGCACCTCTTCCACCACCTCTTCAAAGCGGTCGAGGGCCTTCTGCTCCTTGAGCTGATTGGCGAGATTGCTAATCATCCCGCCGGGTATCTGAAAGACCAGCACGTTGGGATTTACTCCGCTGAAGGCGCTCTCGAAGTCGCTGTAATGCTTCATCCGCACCTCGCGGAAGTGAACCGCTATCTGGTCCAGCGTTTTCAGATCGAAGCCAGGGTCCCTGTCCGTGCCCCGCACCAGCGATACGATGGTCTCGGTCGGGGGATGGGCGGTTCCGGTGGAGAAACTGCTGATGTCGGTGTCCACGCCGTCCACGCCCTCGTGAATCGCTTCCCAATAGCAGATGCTGGCGAGCCCGCTGGTATAGTGGCAATGGAGCTGCACCGGCAGGCCGGCCTCCTTAATCGCGCGAACCAGCGGTCGTGTGTCTTTCGGCTCCAGCAGTCCGGCCATATCCTTGATGCAGATGCTGTCGGCACCCATTTCCGCTAGCTCCTTCGCCATCTGCCTCCAGAACTCCAGAGTGTGCACCGGACTCGTGGTGTAGGACATCGTGCCCTGAGCGTGGCCCCCGTGCTTTTTCACCGAACGGAAGGCCTGCTGGAGGTTGCGTATGTCGTTGAGCGCGTCGAAAATGCGGAATACGTCAATACCGTTGGCCACCGCGCGCTCGACGAACTTGTCCACGATGTCGTCGGCGTAGTGCCGGTAGCCCAGGATGTTCTGCCCCCGAAGCAGCATCTGCATTTTCTGGTTGGGCAGTGATTCACGCAGTTTCCGCAGCCGCTCCCAGGGATCCTCGCCGCAGAATCTGATGCAGGAATCAAAAGTCGCGCCGCCCCACATTTCCAGGCTCCAGTACGGCTGGGAGTCCAGCAGCTCCGTAGCGGGGAGCATATGCTCCGTCCGCATCCGGGTGGCGATGAGCGACTGGTGGGCGTCGCGCAAAATAAGGTCCGTTACTCTAAGCGGATTCGGCATTACCGCTTGCCTCCATGTTTGGTACGTTGATTTGCGAAATAAGCGGCCAGAGCCGCGGATATTGCGGCGATATCGTCCTCCGGGCCTTCAAGAACCGCAGGCGCGAACTTCGCCGCCCAGGCTCCCATCGCGCAAATCAGCCCGACGAGCAGCGCCAGGAAAGTGAACACCACCCCCATTCCAATGAGGGTCAGCATCAGACTCGCAACGAAGTTCGACATAGCAGATGTCCGGACGTTGAGAATTGTATCACAAGTAATACATTCCCAAAATCACTTATAACTTAGCCTTGCTCGGCGCCTAGCGCTGGATTCAACCATCGACCTGCTCTCCGGCCACTCTGAAGTGGGTGTGAGCATCCCGCTACACTAACCCGCAGGCTCACCTGATTCACGGTGCCACAGTGTCGCCAGGTAGATAAACGGCGTATCCAGAGCGGCCACCAGCACCTTTATCAGCCAGGTCGTAAGGTAAACCTGCAACAAGACCGGCAGCGTGAATACGCCGATAAAGGCTACGCTGCAAAAAACGAGCGTATCCAGAAGCTGCGACACCGCGGTCGAGAGGTTGTTGCGCAGCCACAGGTGCCGCCCGCGCGTAAGCGTGCGCAGGTAGTGGAAGAACCACACGTCGTGGAACTGCGATATTAGATATGCCAGCAGGCTTGCCACCACCAGCCGGGGAATGAAGCCGAAGATCCCCTGCAGGTGCGGGTTCGCCCAGTCTTCCGGGCCCGGAGAAAAAAGCAGCGCGAGCTGCATCAGGACGGTGAACCCCACCAGCGCGACAAATCCGATGATCACTCCGCGCGCGGCTTCGCGCTTCCCGTACTTCTCCGCCAGCAGGTCGGTGCACCAGAAGGTTACCCCGTAGGCGACATTGCCCAGAGTCGCCTGCAGGCCGAAAAGCTCCACCTGCTTTACCACCTGCAGGTTGCAAACTATAATGTGCAGTACGATGAGGACTAAAAGCCCCTCGCGCCCGAACCACCGGTACACCAGAAGCGCAACGCCAAAATCCACCAGCAGCAGGACGAACCAGAAAACTTCATTGGGCATCAGCACACCACTCCCGGGTAACAGAGATTATAGGTGATGGACGATTCACCGGAGAAAATTCAGGCGCTGAAGGACCGCTGGCTGCTGGACCCGTCCTCGGGGCAAACCCGGCCGGCGCTGATTGAGGCGCTGCGCGCGCTTCAGAACGGCGAGAAGAACTGGGAACGCCACCTGGAAACCGTTCCCTATACCGACGAGATAAAAACGGGGCGCGACCTGCGCGGCGTGGATTTTTCCTCGCTGCGCGGCATGGGGCTGAAATACATGCGCGACGGATTCCTCGACCTGCGCGACGTGGATTTCTACCGTACCCACCTGGAACACTCCAACCTCTACCGCATTCACCTCGAGAACGCGAACCTCTACTCAGCCTTCCTGGACGGCGCGAATCTCCGCAACACCCACCTGCGGGACGCCATCATCGAATTCGTCTCGCTGGAAAACGCCAAGCTGCAACGCGTGGACCTGCGCGGCTTCGACCTGTGCAGCGTCAAGCATCTCAATACGGTTGACCTGTCCGAAGTGCGCCTGGCCGACGCCATTATCGACCGTGAGCAGTTCCTCCAGCCCGACGGGAAGTACATGGTCTACAACGAACTGAAGGCGATGGAGGAGCATGTACGGCGTGAACACACCCCTGCTGTGTTCACCCACTTCGAGCAGGCGCGCGATGTCTACCTCACCCTAAAGAACAACTTCATAAGCGCCGGCAAGTACCGTAACGCAAGCTGGGCCGCCTGTAAAGAGAAGCGGATGGAGAAGCTGCTGCTGTGGCACCACCTGCGGCAGGGCAGCTACAAAGGCTGGCTCGGCGTGCAGAAGCGAATGGAGTACGCCGGCTACTCGGTTTTCAACGCGCTGTTTATGTACGGGGAAAACCCCTGGCGCCTTATCTGGTGGGCGGTTGCGGTAATGCTTGCCTGTGCGCTCCTCTATCCCATCTCCGGCTTCACGCTGACCGCTGCCGGCAGGACTGCGGTGGTCAGCTACGGTGGATTCCATAGCATCGGCGCGGCTGTGGACGGGCTGCTTGCCGCGCTTTACTTCTCCATCATCACTTTCACGACGGTGGGCTACGGCGACGTGCTGCCGGTCGGATTCCTGTCGCATATGGTCGCTGCGGCGGAGGCCCTGTCCGGCCTGCTGTTCTTTGGCCTGTTCGTCTTCACGCTGGGCCGCAAAGTGAGCGCGAGGTAGCCGCTAACAGGAGGATATAATGAAGCTAAAGAAAACCCTTACGCTAATCTTCACGGCGATTATGCTGCTTGCCACTCCCGGTTCCGCATCAACACCCGACTCGGGCGGATTGCAGGAGCGCATCGCCGCGGCCAACAACGACTTCGGTTTCAGCCTTTTCAGCAATCTCACCGACGCGGCTCCCACGAATAATGTGTTCATTTCGCCGTCCAGCATCGCTTTTGCCCTTGCGATGACGCTGAACGGCGCCGCCGGCGAAACGAGGGACGCGATGTCGCGTGCGTTATCGCTCGACGGTTTTACGCTGGACGAGGCCAACGCCGCCGGCTCGCTGCTGATGAACAAGCTTATGGACGCCGACGAAGCTGTCGAGCTTTCCATCGCCAACTCACTGTGGGCGCGCAAGGGCGTGCAGTTCCTGCCCGGCTTCATCCGCGCCAACCGCAGCCATTACGACGCCGAAGTGACCGCGCTGGACTTCGCCAGCCCCAAGGCCGCGCCCTACATCAACACCTGGGTCTCCAACCAGACGCAGGGCAAGATTTCCGGCATCGTGGACGACCCCATTGACCCTGCGATGATTATGTTTCTGATAAACGCCATCTACTTCAAGGCGCCGTGGAGCGAGCCCTTCGACCCCGAAGCCACGCGCGAAGCCGACTTCCACCTGCTCACCGGCGAGACCAAGCAGGTGCAACGCATGCACCTTTCCCACGATTTCCGCTACTTTGAAACCGATAGCTTCCAGGCGGTCAGCCTGCCCTACGGCTCGGAGCGCCTGAGCATGTACGTCTTTTTGCCGCGCGAAAGCGTCGGCCTGCCCGCGTTCCAGGATAATCTTACGCGCGAAAACTGGGACGGCTGGATGGAGCAGTTTTCCTACCGCGAGGGGCTCGTAGCGCTGCCGCGCTTCAAGGTGGAATACGGCGCGGAGCTGAACAGCGCGCTGACAGCGCTGGGGATGGGCGTGGCGTTTGACGCCAACCTGGCGGACTTTTCGCTGATGGCTGAAGCCGACCAGAACATCTTCATCAACGCGGTAAAGCACAAAACCTACATTGACGTGGACGAAGCGGGAACCGAAGCCGCGGCAGTGACCTCGGTGGAGATGGCGCTGACCGCCGCGCCGATGGAAGACGGGCCGGAGCCCTTCGAGATGATCGTCGACCGCCCGTTCGTTATCGCCATCCGCGACAACCATACCGGCGCCCTGCTGTTCCTGGGCAGCATCGTCGAGCCGTGATTCCCCTGTAGTGCGGGGATTTACCAGCCCCAGTGGCTGGCTTCGCGCC
>JAOZQG010000098.1 GCA_029932365.1 bacterium
ATCGAGATTGATTTCCGCAATATTGAGTACAGAGCACGGGTAATAAGTGAGGCACTTACCGGGATTAACAATCTCGCGGTATCTCCGGACGGCAAGACTTGCATCTACCAGTCGTCTACTACGAGCGATGACTATAAGCTGTGGGCTGTAGACCTGCTTACCGCCGAAAGCAACTATGTTAACATAGCCGCACCCATCAACTGGTTGAGCTGGGCTTCCGACGCAGGACCATACGGCATCTATGAGGGTGGGCGCGTTGTTAAGATAGAAATGAGCGGGTCGCAGGTGACGGGAGTGTCGCCTGTTGCCGTGACCGCGAGAACGGTGCTGGACAGGCCGGCGGAGCTTTTAGCGATGTACGACGAGGCTTACCGAAACCTCAAATACGGCTTCTACGACCCCAAGCTGCATGGACGAGACATGGACGCGGCGTATCGCAAGTATCGGCGAATGATCCAGCATGCGGTTACGCGGGAGGAGTTCGACATATTTACGACGCTGCTGCTGGGTGAACTGAACTCCAGCCACCTGGGTGTTTGGGGAGATACCAGTTTTGAGGGAATCGGCGCCAGCGTGGGAAGGCTGGGCGCGCACTTCGACCCAAGCTATGCAGGCAAAGGACTGAAAGTGGCAAAGGTCCTTGAGATGGGGCCTGCCGACCGCGATGAAAGCCGTCTGTTCGTCGGCGATGTGATACTGGAAGTAAACGGGATGCCTGTAGGTTTTGCTGAAGGCCTCCACAGCGCTCTTGACGGGACAATCGCCAGGACAGTGCATCTTACGGTTCAGCGGGCAGACGGCTCGGTTGATAATGTCAGGATCCGCCCTGTTAGTTACGCGGCCCAGAGAAACCTGGAATACGAACAGTGGGTGCGGGATAACCGGGACTACGTTGAGAGGATTTCGGACGGGCGCGTCACATATCTGCATATCCAAAGGATGTATGACGATTGTCTCTACCGTTTCGAGCGGGAGCTGTTCAGCTATGTGATGGACTGCGATGCGGTTATCATAGACGTGCGCTACAACGGAGGCGGTTACATCGCCGAACAGCTCTTCGAGATTCTGGGACGACGCCCAAGCGGAATGATGCAGCGGCGTGTAGGCCCGAAGCACGTTACCCCAGCGAAGATGTATCGCGGTGTGAAGGTGTGCCTGACCAATCAGCACAGCTTCTCCAACGCTGAGATGTTTGCCTACGGGTTCAGGGCCCTAGGTTTTGGCAAGCTTGTTGGAATGCCCACGAATGGAGGCGTCATTGGAACACGCAACTACGAATTGCTGGATGGAACGATGTTCCGCATCCCCCTGACCGGTCGCTACCGATTGGATGGTACCAATATGGAGAACAATCCCGTTGAGCCGGACGTGTATGTTGAAGCGCCTTTGGGCGTAGTTACTGCGGAGAATGACCCGCAGTTGCGTAAGGCGGTAGAGGTGGCTCTCGCGGAGCTTGAGTGACCTCTAAGGCGGCTTTGCCTGGCGCCTACTTTCCGGTGAAGTTGGGCTTGCGTTTCTCCATGAAGGCCGCGGTTCCTTCCTTCATATCCCCGGTGGCGCAGATTTCGCCAAATAGCTTGGCCTCGTGCGCTTTCGCCTCATCAAGCGGCAGGTCAAGTCCCTCGTTCACCAGGCGGATACACATCGCCACGGCCGCCGGACCTTTGCTCATTATGGTGCGCGCCATCTCCTCAGCCTTGGCCATTAGTTCGTCGGCAGCATAAACGTGATTTACCAGGCCGATGGATTGAGCCTGGTCAGCCGAGACCATATTGCCGGTCATCACCATCTCCAGGGCTCGCCCTTTGCCGACCAGGCGCGGCAGCCGCTGCGTTCCACCGTATCCCGGTGTAATGCCCAGGCTAACTTCCGGTTGCCCGAAACGCGCGTTTTCGCTCGCCAGGCGGATGTGGCAGGCCATGGCCAGCTCGCAGCCGCCGCCCAGAGCGAAACCGTTAACCGCCGCAATTACGGGCTTGGGCAGCTTCTCAATCAGCGTGAAGATGTCATGGCCGACCTGCGCGAAATAAGTGCCTGAGGTTTCGTCAAGCGTGTGAATTTCGGTGATGTCGGCGCCAGCCACGAAGGCCTTTTCGCCGGCGCCGGTAACAATGACAGCTTTGACTTCGTCGTTCTCGCGGATGTGCTCAAATGCGGCTTTAATCTCCTTCATTACTTCGTTGTTGAGAGCATTAAGCTTGTCCGGCCGGTTAATTGTGAGAACCGCCAATCCGTCTTTGACTTCCAGCAACAGGTTGTTGAATTCCATAGTTACCCTCCTAGAACCCGATGTAACTTCTAGTATGAATCTATTGGCACAAGCGGGCTTTGCTCGCCCGATTATTAGTCGGCCACGGGTGCAGACCCGGACCTATCCTGTTTTCCGCCACCGTTTTCAGTTTCCTCAGTTGCCTCCCCGGCAACTGTCTCCACGGCGGCTTCTTCAGGCTCTATATCCGCCTGGGATTTCTGCGCCTGTATGAGCTTCATATAGTCCCAATAAGCCAGGACGTCTGCCACACGCTGGTTGGAAAGACGTTCCGCAGAGAAAAACGGCATTGGTGGATAGTCGCCTTCCAGCTCACCGGCAACATCTTCCGGAGGTTTCGTGCCACGGATCTTTGCCAAAACCAGGGCGGTGTCGGCTTTAAAATTATGGGCGGGCAGGATGCCCTTCTCACGATGGCAAAGCTCGCAGGACGATGCGAAAATCTCCTCTCCTTTGCGCGGGTCGCCGTCCATTTCGGGAGCTTCTGAAACGCGCGTTATCTCCACAGGTTGCGAGATATCTTCGGGAGAGATGGAACGGATATACGCCAGCAAGGCTTGCATTCGCTCGTCAGATAGCTTAAGTGCGTTAGTTTGCAGGAAGGCTACAGTACAAGTATTGATGGCTCGCGCCAGAGGGATGTCGCCAGTGCCGGTATACACCTTGTTGTAGTAAGAAGGGCGACTTGCAGCATTCCAGAGTGAATGGCCCGGTCGCCAGTAGCCGTCGTCAAGCCTGGCCTCATCAAAATTGGCGTGGCAGTATATGCAGGCGTAGCTGCTTTCGCCCCACGCGCGGTAGTAATAGCCTTTGCCTGCGAGGGCAAGCTCCGCGTCGTCGGTTAAGCCCGTACCATTTCCGGCTATACCTGGTACGGTCATGAAGACGGCCAGTACCAGGATTACCCCAAGGGCGCAGATAGCTATTGTTATCCGTTGTGCCAGTCCTTCCTCCCGCAGCGCTGTTTGCGCGCCACTATTTTAGCGGAAATATGGTCAAGGTAGAACCGCTGGTTAGCCTGTTACCCGATAAAGCGTATTTTTCCCGCGCCTTTCGGCCACGACTGTTCCTTCCTCAAGCATTTTATTAAGCTGCTTAACTGCCTCATTTTCGTGAATGCCCAAACCCGAGGCGATGTCCAGCACCGTACACGGTCGTCGTTTGAGCAACTCCAGAATATCCCCTTCCTGGCTTATCTTGGCGCCGTGCGCGTGGCTTGTATCATAGGCAGCGATGGCTTCGCCGCCGAGGGCTTGCGCCATCTGCCGCAGCCTTTCTGGAGGGATGCATCCAGCGTATTCTTCGGTCGGCGGTCGAACTACCGTGTTAACCTGAATCCGGTCGGGCTCAGTGCTTGCAATAGCATTTCTCATCGCGGCTATCAGTTCCGGACTATCGTTTACGGCTTCCACGAGCATTACTTCCAGCCAGATTGGGCCATCATATAGCTTTTGAAACTCTCGCAACCCGTTAACCATTAAATCGTAGGTAATGTCTGGATGAGGGCGATTAATTGCCTTGAATACACGCTCGCTTCCAGCGTCTAATGATGGTACAACTAGATCAGACAGCGCGCAGGCTTCGGCGACGCTTTCCATCCACAAAAGAGAACCGTTGGTGATTACGGCAACCGGCAGGTCAGTTAGTTCCTTGACGCCGGCAATGATTCTTCGCAAATCCTTATGAAGCGTTGGCTCACCGGAGCCGGACATAGTGATGTAGTCCGCTTCGCCGTCCCGCTCGATCCAATTCGCGATATCCGCCAGTACTTCTTTCGTGGGCACGTATTCTTCAAGTTCAACGGTTTTGCTGGTTGTTGCCCCAAGCTGGCAGTAGACGCAGTCGTAGGAGCAGGTTTTATAAGGTACCAGGTCAACTCCTAAAGAAAGGCCCAGGCGTCTTGAGGGCACGGGTCCATAAACGTGAGTTTTCCGTCGGGCAGGCATCTCTTACATTCTTGAATACCCGTTCCCTGAGCCTTATAGCCTTATCCTGGGCTATAATCGCCGGTGACGGATGGCGCGATTACTACTGAAAGCAGGGGGCGAAAGCGCGGTTGTTCCAGCAAAATTCGCCGGCTCACTGAGGGAAGAATCCCCCGTGCGAGTTTTTGCCGGACGCGACCTTACCCGTCGCGACCGCATCTTCAATCATCTCCGCTCAGGCGGCATTGCTGTCCTTCGCGGAGATGAAGCTGCACTGGACGAGCTTTCGGCGTATGTTAAGCGCAAGGGCAGCGATACAAAGCCTCGCAGCAATTCAGTGCTTGGTCGCCTTATGGTGGCGGCAAAGAATGGAAGTTGCGATGGAATTAACCCGCCGGTGCGCATTCCATATCTGTCCGAGTTCTGCGGCGAGGCGGTAATGCCCGAAGACCAGTTGTTCTTGATACCGCTGGCGGCGCTGCGCGATCTTCAGAATGCTCTGGAGCAAAAATGGCAGGTGCGGGCACTTGACACTTGGCTGTTAGCGGGGAAGGACGTGATACTTCCCCGGTCGCAGGAAACGGTGGAGCTTTTTCAGGAAGCGATAGCCACGGGGAAGCTCCACCTTCCTGATGCAGCGCGGATTCTGGATATGGGCTGCGGCAGCGGTGTACTTACGCTTGTTGCGGCGGTAGCACTTAAAAACCTGAAGCCAAAAATCGTTGCTACCGATATACTGCCAGAAGCTATTGCATCCACAAGATTGAACGTGGGACGTTTCGTAAGCGAGGGTTTGGTTGCTTCCGATACTGTTGAAGTCCGGAAGGCAGGAGACCTTTTTGAACCGGTTAGGGATGAACGTTTTGACCTTATCATCCTTAATGCTCCGTGGGTAGTGGCGCCGGTCGGCTCGCGCGCGGATATCTCCCTAAACGATCCAAAGCAAAAGATGATTTCGCGTTTTTTTGATGATTTCCGCCAGTATCTCAATCGGAAAGGCAGAGTAGTTTTGGGATACGCAGATAACAGCGGCCAGAGGGCAGTTTCAAGAGTGCTGGAAATGGCTGATGGTGCAGGCCTTAGCGTGCTGGAAGAGCGGTCCGTGCGAATTCAAACCCGTCGCAAAAAGCGCAAGTGGCAGCGCTTGTATGTCTGGGAACTTGGGCTATAGCTACCACAATTCGCCCCAATGAATCGTGGGTATCGCGATGCGCTCTCGAATCGCAGTCGCGTTGATATGTCCGATGCAGCCAGCCGAACAGGTCAGGGCCAGGTCGATTCCCGCGTCTCGCCAGGCCTTGAGCTTGCGAGCGCTTTGCTCGGCTGCAAATTCGGGATAGCGGAGGTAAAACATGCCGCCATAGCCGCAGCAGCCTTCCACTTCAGGGAATTCGGTCACGTTTAGTCCCCATTTGCGAAGCACCGACGGGGCCGTGGTCCTGTCACCGAGGGCATAGCCGAGAGCGCAAGGATTGTGCCACGCGATATTTAGCTCATTCCAGGCGGGATGAAGCGGCGGAGCCGGGAGCTGCGCGTACAGCTCAACGTCAAGCACCGGCTCGGGAAGGCTTGAGAGCTCCTCGTCATCCAAAACCTCAGGATATCGTTCCTTCACTGTCTTGTAGCAAGTGGGATTGGTGAACAACACGCGCTCATAAGGGGCGTTGGCGAAAAGCTTCGCGTAGCTTCTAGCCATCTTTTCGAAGGCCCGCTCGTCGCCCGTATTCAGCGCGCTGGCTCCGCAGCAGGGAGAGTCGAGCTCCGCTTCCACGCGGAATCCCAGCGAATTCAGCAGCCGTACGGTTCCGGCGAACGCTCCCGGATAATGGACATCCGTCAGGCAGTCTAGGAAATAGCCAATGGTGCCGTGTTCCGGTTGAACTACATTCTGTTGATTCCGGATGTAATCATATGCGCGGTTGCGCGTAAGTGATGAAGCGGGCAGAGGGAATTCGGTCTTGCCCAGAAATAGGGTAGGGGAATAGATGTTGGAAGTGAATTTCGGACGGTTACATGAAATCTCGGCTATAACCGAACGCAATTTGCCGCTAACGGATACGCGCTTCGCGATCCAGGGCAGCAAAGAAAAAGGAAGTGCGCCGAGCCCGACGATGAAGCGCGTGTTACCACGCTCCGCAAGTATCCATCTCATCAACCATCTTAGGTGCCAGGAAGGGGGATGTTTGCGCGCGACTTCAAAGCGCATTGCTTCAAAAATCGGCACCGTAGCCATCGTTGCAGGGCAAATCTCAAGGCATCGGAAGCACCGCAGGCAGAAATTGAGATATTCGCTAAGCTCGCGACTGTCCCTCCAGTCGGACGGCACGTTTGCCAAAGAATCATCGAAAACGGAGGGTGGAAGCGATGGGAAATCCCCGCGCAATGCACTGGCCAGGAGGATTTTGCCTCGCGCCGAGAAACCCTCGTTCCCCGTGTCTTCATAGGTGGGGCATATGGAATGGCATTTTGCGCAGTATGCGCAGGACAAAGGGTCGATTTTGAAGTCCTTCGTTGTGCGCACGACGCCCGAATATTAGCACAGTGCTGTGCGATGTTTCATATATACTATTGAAGCTATGTTAAAATTCTATGCATGATGGATATACACCAGTTACGCGTATTCGCGTCGGTATTCAGGAATAAGAGCTTTTCCAGAGCATCCAGAGAGCTTAAGCTTACGCAGCCGACTGTGAGCAATCACGTTATGGGCCTGGAAAAAGAGTTAGGGTGCAGGCTATTTGACCGTACAGGCCGGAAAATAATTCCCACAAAAGAAGCGCATGTACTCTATCAGCACGCCCTTGATGTTGTTGAAAGGCTCGAGGCGATTCCTGATGCGATTCGAGGTGTAGACGAGGAGATAGCTGGCGAGCTTGTCATCGGTGCGAGCACGATTCCAGGCACCTATATCCTGCCGGTAGTG
>JAOZQG010000099.1 GCA_029932365.1 bacterium
GCTGAATGCCAGCTCGTCTAATATAAAAGGGGCACGGCATGCCGTGCCCTTGGATGCGGGTGACAGCCTGGCTGGTGAGCCCACCGGCCACGCGCGGCGCGTTGTGGAGAGTAAATACGCCTCGGTGGACAAGGGCGCTGCGTGGCGGAGGCTTGAATCGCCTTCTGTAGGCTTGCCCGCCTGTGGCGGGGTGAGGTTTCTTGCCGCACCAGCGGGGAGTAACGCAAAAGCGGTGGACGGTGGGGTTCACCCCGAGCGTTCTCCCCGAGGGGCACAATAACCCATCCTGCAGGAACGCCCAGCAACCAACAAGCGGCCTAGCCCTGGCTGTCCACGTCGGACATCATCAGGTTGATGACGTAGGTGTAGGAGACCACCTGGTTGCGCCCGTTGCGCTTGGCGAAGTAAAGCGCAGTGTCCGCGAACTCGATGAACTGCGCCACGCTGCGCGGACGGTGGTCAAGGAAGCTGGTGACGCCGATGCTGGCCGTCACCTTGATGAAGAGGTTCTCCGCGCCGATGAAGAAGGAGTGGTTGGCGATGAGCCGGCGGATGCGGTTGCCCACCAGCTCCGCCTCGCGCAATCCCGTTTCGGTAAGCGCAATCACGAAACGCTCGCCGGAGTAGCGCGAGATGTGGTCGGTGGAGCGCAGCGCCATCTGGAGCACGCGCGATATTTCGCGCAGCACGTTGTAGCCCTCCTCCACACCGTAGGTGTCGTTGATGTCCTTGAAGTGGTCCACGTCCAGAAACAGCACGGAAAAGGGCACGTTGTAGCGCGTCGAGCGCTCGAACTCGCGCTCCAGCACGGTGAAGAAGTGGCGCTGGTTATAGAGCCCGGTGACGCGGTCGAGGTGGTCCATCTCCTCGTTGGCCGCCATCAGGTAGTTTTTCTTGATATGCGTGCCCAGATGGTGCGAGAGCACCTTGACGAACTGGCGCGTGTCCTCGGTCATGGAGAAGCTCTGCGGCACCACGATGCCCACCAGCCCGAACAAATTGTTGTCCAGGTAGATGGGGGCCAGCTCCACCCGCTGCCCCTCGTCGGGGTCCATCGCGGCGTCCTCAACCAGCATATCCTCGCCGATTACGCGGATGCGCTCGATTTCGGATTTTTGCAGGTTGGGCCGCTTGGGCCAGGAGCGGACGAGGTGGGAGGTTAGCCAGTCCACCTCCTGGTCGCCGGTTTTGTCCGCCAGGCAGACCATTACTTCTTCGCCCCTGTCCAGCGGGTCGAAGATCATCCCCCAGAACTTCAGCGGGACGATGTCTGAAAGCAGCCGGCTGTAGACGCCGACCGTGTTTTCGGTCTCCCAGGTAAGGTTGATGTTTTCGACGAATTCGTCAAGCAGCGTGAAAAACCGGGAGCGCTCGTCCCTGCCGCTGGGCGCCGCCGGATGCTCGGTGCGCATAAACTCCCAGTGGTAGAGCAACTGCGCAATCTGTTCGCAGACCGACTCCAGCTCGCCCAGGCGCTGGCTCAGCTCCTGCAGCTGCGTCGACGAAAGGTCGGACAGGCACAATACCCCCACCAGCTCGTTCTGGAAGGTGAGGGGGAGCACGGCGCAGGCCGGCGTGCGGTAGTTTTTGGAAAACGGCGAGACCATCTCGGGGAAGTCCTCGATGTTACCGCAGATGAAGGGGCGTCGCTCCCGCGCCACGCGGCGCACCACCTTGCTGGTGGCATTAAGGTCGCGCGTGCGGCCGCGGAAGCCGGTGCAGTTGAGCTGGGTGATTTTCTCGCAGCTTTCATCCAGGCTCACCAGCGAGACGCGCTTGATGCCCAGGGATAGCGAGATTTTGCGCACCAGGCGCGGCCTGAGCTTGCGCTCGGTCCGCAGGTTCACCGCGGCCATGCGCTTTTTCAGCACGTTGAAGTTGAAGTGCCTTTCAACCTCGCGGGACGGCCTGTCAGCAGCCTTTGGCATAGTTTCCCATATCGACGCGCGCCGCAAGCTTTGCGAAGCGCGGGTCTTAGAGTTTAACACAGAATCCGCCACTTCGCCGCGAGACGGGATACGTTTGGCGGATCGGCGGGCTGGGAGCTTCCAAGCGCCGGACTGGGCCGCGCTTCTGATATAATCTGGCACTCGCGCCGAGGACATTATGGATATCGAGCTGAAACACATCGCCAAACGCAGCGAGAACCTGTCGGACTGGTACACCGACGTGATTCTCAAAGGTGAACTTGCTGACTACGCGCCCGTGCGCGGGTGCATGGTCTACCGCGAATACGGCTACGCCATCTGGGAGCGGGTGAAGAAGATGCTGGGCCAGCGCATCATTGACGCGGGCCACCAGGACGTCTACTACCCGCTATTTATCCCCCGAAGCCTCCTGATGAAGGAGGCGGAGCACATCGAGGGCTTCTCCCCGGAGGTCGCCTGGGTGACCATCGGCGGGGGCGAGAAGCTGGCCGAGCCGCTTGCGGTGCGCCCCACCTCCGAGGTCATTATCGGCACGATGTGGGCCAAGTGGATAGGCTCCTACCGCGACCTGCCGGTGCTGCAGAACCAGTGGGCGAACGTGGTGCGCTGGGAGAAAGCCACGCGCCCGTTTCTGCGCACGCTGGAGTTTTTGTGGCAGGAGGGCCACACCGCCCACCGCACGGAAGACGAAGCGCGCAAGGAAACGAGCCTGATACTGGACGTCTACCGCGAATTCGCGGTGGAGGACCTGGCGCTGGCGGTACTCGCGGGCCAAAAAAGCGAATCGGAGAAATTCGCCGGCGCGGTGGAAACCTACGCCATCGAGGGGATGATGCCCGACGGCAAGGCTTTGCAGTGTGGCACCAGCCATTTTCTGGGCCAGAACTTCGCCAAAGCGTTCGATATAAGGTTTCTGGACGACGACAATACCGAAAAGCTCGTGTGGACCACCAGCTGGGGCGTCTCGCACCGCATAATCGGCGGGATGATTATGCAGCACGGCGACGACAGCGGCCTGATACTGCCGCCGAAAGCCGCGCCGGTGCAGGTGGTCGTCGTGCCGATTCTATACGACGAGACTAAGGCGCAGGTGCTGGAGGCGGCCGACAAGCTGGCGAAGCTTCTGCGGTCGCAGTCGGCTTTTGGCGAGCCGCTGCGGGTGCACGCCGACCTGGACGAGACCACGACTCCGGGATTTAAATTCAGCAAGTGGGAACTCAAAGGGGTCCCCTTGCGTCTAGAAATTGGGCCGAAAGACCTGGAAAAATCGCAGGCAACGGCGGTTGCGCGGGATAATCGCAGCAAAAGCGCTCTGGCTTTTGAACCGGGCGCGGGCACATTTGACAGCGAGGGGCTTGCAGGAATGCTTTCGGGCGTGCAGGAGCGGCTGCGCGAGCGCGCGTCGCAGGAGCTTGCGTCGCGGCTGTTCGAGACGTCAAGCTTCGACGAATTTAAGGAGATTGTCGCCGGCAAGGGCTTTGCCGTGGCGGCCTGGGACGGGGCTGAGGAAACCGAGGCGGCGGTCAAGGAGGCCACCTCGGCGACCGTTCGCGTGTTGAAAAAAGGAGTTACATCTGGTAATGTAGCCTGCGTCTATTCTGGCAGGCCCGCCCAGTATATAGCTTATTGGGGTCAATCATACTAGTCGTTTTGAGGTGAAACCTATGTGGCCACTTAATATGGCGGCGCGGCTTGGCGCGTTTATGCTCATCGTGGCGGTCCTGCTGTCTTCAGCAGCCGCAAACGCCCAGGATGACGGCGTGTCGGGCTGGGAGCTGAACTATTCGTCCGATGTCGCGGCACAGATCCTCAAGCCGTCTGTGGTATTCGTTGAAACGCGCTTCGACCGGCCGCGCAACGACACCGAATACGCCATATGGAGCTACTTCCGCGGCGCGAGACCCCTGTATGGCCTTTACGGCAGTGGCTTCATCTACAAGGACCCCAAATACGTCATAACCACTCCTTTCCTGATGGAGCACGCCAAGTACATCCGGGTGATAACGAGCGACGGGAAAGCCTTCCCCGCCGAGCTGGTCGACAAGGACGATGTCTTCAAGACCGCCGTGCTTGAAGTTGACTGGGGGCATCACTACGAGCCCGTCCCGGCGATTCTGGCGGACTCAGATAAGCTGAAGCTGGGCGAACCCATCACGATTCTGGGCTACGATACCGAAGGCGTGGATTACGTCAGCACCGTGGGAGTAATCTCGGCTATCCGAAAGGAGCTGCCCAGCGTGGAAGAGCCCACGGAGCAGTACATCCAGTTTGACGCAGCCTACGAGCTTCCGATGATGGGCGGCCCGCTGGCCAATGTCAGAGGCGAAGTCGTCGGAATCGTGTACGGGACGGTGTCCGATTTCTATCAATCCAACATAAACCTGGCTGTTCCGGTAAACGACCTGGTGCGAGTGGCGGACCGCATAATCTCGGGTGAGGCCAAGAAGCCCTGGTTCGGCGTGGAGACGCTGTGGCTTACCGACCAGATAAGGATACTCAACAAGGTCCCCGATCGCATCGAAAACGGCGTGTTCGTCACCTATGTTGAGCCGGGAAGCCCGGCGGATCTGGCCGGCCTTCTGCCCGGCGACGTCATCACGGCGCTGAACGGGACTGTGTTCGAGTACTACTTCGACTACAAAGCATTTATGCGGCGCGTGACCATCGGCCAGGTGGTCAACGTCACCTACTGGCGTTTCACCGCCGGTGTTACCGACGCTGCGGGCACGGTGGACCAGGACATCTTTGAAACCGTGGTTCAGATATTGGAGCATCCCGAAGAAGAGGAGGAAGAGTAGCCGCATCTCGACGACCAAGGCTTGCGGCCAGCGTAACGCTGGAGGTATTTTAATGAAAAAGCCTTTTGCACTGATGGTAATACTGGCGTGCGTTCTCCTCGCCCAAGCGACCGCTTTCGCACAGGAGGAGATGCTCAGCGAGGAGGAAAGCCTGCGGATCCTGCGCGAGACGCCAATCAACGTGCCCGAACTTGTGGAGAAGGTGAAGCGAGGCGTCGTGGTGGTGCAGCCTATTACTGTCGAAAGCATTGCCGCGGCCGAGCTGGCGGGTATGGGTTCGGGCTTCGTCATCGACAAGCAGGGGCATATCATCACCAACACGCACGTCGCTGGAAAGGCATCGCTCGCACAGATAATTTTTTGGGATGGTCATTCGGAGCGGGCTACGCTGGTTGCCGCGGCTCCGTACTACGATATCGCCCTGTTGAAGCTCGATGAGCCCGATGAAGAACACCTGTTTCCGGTGCCGCTGGGGGATTCCGACAAGGTGCAACCGGGCGACCTGGCGCTGGCGATGGGTTCCCCGGGCGCTATGGAGGGTTTCAATATAGACCGAAGCGACCCGCTGGAGGCCTGGGGTTTGCGCTCAACCGCAACGATGCGCGTGGTCTCCGGGCGCTATTCGGACATCAGCTTCCAGGTTATTCAGAACTACTACGGCCGCAGGAATTACGGGCTAACCTACGCGATACACCTTCCTTACGTGTTCCGCACGCAATCGCCGATCAACCCGGGCAATTCCGGCGGCCCCCTGTTCAACCGTCACGGAGAGGTAATCGGCATCAACACGTGGGGCGGCTCTCATATGATCATGCAGCAGTCCAACTTCTCCGTGCCGATAAATTCCGCGAAGAGCTTTGTGGTGGAGGTTCTGGAGCACAAGCGCCAGGACATCCCCTGGCTGGGTATACACTGCATGTTCCCGCCCAATATCACCAATCCGGAGGCTTTTATCGAGTTCAATGAGCGCTTCCGTCCGGAGGGTCTTTGGGTCTACGGTGTGGAAGCCGATTCGCCCGCAGAGATGGCAGGATTGCGTGAGGGCGACGAGATAATCCGCGTGAACGGCGGCAATTCTCCGACCCCCGAGGCGCTCCGGCAAGGAGTCCTGGAGGGCGAAATCGGCGCGGAATACATATTCAACGTTAAGCGCGGCCACCGGGAATTCTCGGTTCGTGTATTTACCGTGCCCAAACCCGATTACGTGGCGAATTTCTCGGTATGAGCACAAGCGCTTTGTGCAATTCTGGCCATGTCGGGGGCCGGGGCAAGGACGGGTAAACACTGAGGAGATGAATATGAGCGTAAGATGGACCAATGTGGGAATGGCGTTGCTACTCTTCTTCGCCGTGATTGCAGCGACGGCGAGGGCAGACTTTGTGGCTGTCGAAATCGCCGAGAAGGCGAAGGAGAGCGTTGTTACCATAGAAGCCGTCAGCCTGAGCCTGACCGCCGTATCCCTCACTTCGCGGCAGCAGCGTGTCGTGCAGAGCTACGACACCGGGCTGATTCTTACCAAGGACGGCTATATCCTGACGGATGCAGCGTCGCTGGAGGACGTTGAAGCGCTGGAGGTCACGCTGGCCGACGGACGGAAGTTTGACGCGGAGATTTTAGTGCAGGACGAAGGCTACGGGCTAGGGCTGATAAAGCTTAAAGAGCCGCCCCCCGACCTGAAGCCGGCCAAGTTTGCGCTGGAAGAGCCGGTGCGCCAGGGCCAGTCGGTGGTTGTTGTAGGCACCGCTGGAGGTTACGGCCACACGATTTCCTACGGCATAGTATCGGCGATACGCACGGTGCGTTTGGAATCGGGCCAGCTGGTTCCGGATATGATTCAGAGCGACGTCGTGGTCAATACCGGAAACGAAGGCAGCCCCCTGTTCAATGCGAACGGGGAAGTCGTCGGCGTTCAGGCGGTGTTCGGCGGCGGCGCGGCGCTGCAAATGCAAAACGTCACCTTCTTCATGCCGGCGTCGCTGGTAAAGAAGGTTGCGGACCAGCTAATCGAGACCGAGGAGCCCGCGTTCCGGCCCTGGCTGGGCATCATGCCTTATTCCGGCTCATTTGGAATGTTCGGGCTGCGCGAGCTTTCAGACGACCTGCGAATGTATATGAATCTGCCCGACGAGTACTGGGACGTCGGGATGCTCATCTACGATGTCTGGGAGGGCAGCCCCGCCTACGACGCCGGGCTTCGCTACCAGGATTTCGTGGTGGAGGTTAACGGCGAGCTGCTCAAGTCCATCGGCCAGCTGGAGAAAATCGTATACAACTCGGAGAAAGGCGACCTGCTCGTGTTCGGCCTTATCCGCCGCGACCGTTACCGTCAAATCGAGTGCGAGATTGACCACCATCCCGACGAGATGCTGAT
>JAOZQG010000100.1 GCA_029932365.1 bacterium
TCAGCTTGCGCGCTTCATTGCGCGATTTAAATCCTGCTTTCTCAGCGATGCTCAAGATGTCTCTATCAGGACGCAACGTGATAAGGTCCAGGACGGTGGATACGCCATCCTTGGCCACAACGCTTACTTCTTCCGCAATCGCTTCTTTGTCGTGGCCAGAAAAGGCGGCTTTGAAGTTTTCGCGCTCGGCTTTGGCGATCTCGGGCGAATGGAAGCGGGCGGTGATGGCTTCGGCTAAATCCAGCTTGAAGTCCATCGGGTTTTGGCCCTCGGCCATCGCGCGCTCCATCTCCGCGACTTCATCGGCGGTGCGCCCCACGGCTAGCTGGAAGTAGTTGCCGATGATTTCATCGGGGATGCTCATCACCTTGCCGAACATATCGCGCGGGTTTTCGGTAAGCGCGATGTAGTTGCCCAGGCTCTTGGACATCTTCTCCACGCCGTCGGTGCCGACGAGCAGCGGCATCGTCAGCACCATCTGTGGCTCCAGGCCGTAATCGGGCATCACCTGCCGCCCCATCAGCAGGTTGAACTTCTGCTCCGTTCCGCCCAGCTCGATATCCGATTCGACGGCGACGGAATCGTAGCCCTGCAGCAGCGCATAGAGGAATTCGTGCACGTAGATGGGGATTTCGCTTTTGTAGCGCGCCGAAAAATCCTGGCGCTCCAGCATCCGCGCCACGGTAATCTTTTGCGTAAGCTCGATGGTCTCGCGCATCGAGAGCTTCGCCAGCCACTCGGAGTTGTAGCGTATCTCCGCTTTGTCCATATCCAGGATGCGGCCGGCCTGGTCGGCGAAGGTTTTGGCGAAATCAACGATGTCGGCTTCAGTGAGCTGGGGTCGGGTCTTGCTGCGGCCGCTGGGGTCGCCCACGAGCGCGGTGAAATCGCCGATAATGAGCACGGCCGTGTGGCCCAGGTCCTGGAAGTCGCGCAGCTTCTGCAGCACGACGGCGTGGCCGATGGTGAGGTCGGTGTGCGTGGGGTCCAGGCCGAGCTTCACCCGCAGAGTGCCCTTGCTCTCAATGCGCGCGCGCAGGTCTTCTTCCGACGGGAGAAACTCGTCCACTCCGTCGAGCATGCGCTTCACCTGCTGGTCAACTGAAAGTCCCACCGAGAGGGTATTTTAGCACCCATCGTGCGGCGGGTTCACCCCACTCATACTTAGCGCGGCGACATCCGCGTTCCAGAGCGTTGCGCGGTGGTATAATCGGCGCTCCTGGAGGAACCACATGAGCATCTGCGTAAGTGTGCGGGTCGCTGAAGGCCTGGTGCTGGCGGCCGACAGCGCCAACGTACTGCTGGGAATACTGAGCCCTGAGCAGAAAACACCCAGCATTATTCAGACCTTTGAGTACGCGAATAAGGTGTGCCAGATCGGCAACCTGCCCATCGGCGTAATGACCTGGGGTAACGCCGCCATCAAAGACCGCACGGTACAGAGCCTGATTATGGAGTGTGAGTACGAGTGCGAGGATATGCTTAAGAAACGGGACTACAGCGTACGAGCTGTCGCCGGGAAACTACTCACTTTCATTCGCAAGCGCTACAACCAAGCATATCGGGAGACGCCAGATAAACAAGGGTCACCTCTGGGCATACTCGTAGGAGGATATTCATACCGTCAGTTCTATTCCGAGCTGTATACGTATACATTCCCCAGTAGCAAGGACATGGAGGCGGTCCGGCCGGACAAGGCTGACGGCAGCCCTTCATTCGGCACCAACTGGTTTGGCAGCGGAGAAGCTCTCACGCGGCTGATAAAGGGCTTCGACCCGCAGGTTCTCGACGACCTGGCGCATCATGGTATTGACCGGGATACCATTGAGACATGGGCGGGTAAGGCAGCCGGGGAACTGCCCCTGATATTCGATGGCATGCCCCTGCAGGATGCCATCGACTTCGCTAAATTCGCAGTCCAGGTGACGATAGGCGTGTGCCGGTTCAGGGCGGGTGCTCCGGTGTGCGGCGGCGACGTGGACATCGCCGTTATCACTCCCGGCAAGTTCCACTGGGCGCAGCGCAAGCAATGGGCGATTAAGGAGTAGGGACAGTCAGGTTTAAGCTCACGCTAGGTTTAATAAATCCCAGTCACGGCAGGCACTACTTCTTAAAGGCCTTTTTCAGCTTCTTGCCGACTTCGCTTACGTAAACGCTGCTGTCATCGGCCCATTTGGCGGCGGTTTCTTTCAGCTTCTCGTAAAATCCCGGCATCTTTTCTTTGCCCACGGCGTAGTGCTTGCGCGCCTGGCTTACCGCCTCCTCGACAATCTCACGCGTGACTTCCGCACCCTCCTTGAGCCAGGATTTGAGCCGCTGCATACTGAAGGAGGTCCTTTTCGGGATCAAATTGAGCGCCAGGACGTGCTCCACCCAGAACTTCTCCACTTCGTCGTCGGTGGCCTTGTATTCGTCAAGATACTCAAAGGCAATCCGGGGGTGCCTGACGCCGATAGCCTCCAGGCCGTGCAGCGCGCCGAGCCTCACTGCGTGCGAGCGGTGGCGAAACAGCTTGGGCAGGTCCTCCGCAGCAGCATCGGGACAGGTGTAGCAGAGCCCGCACACCATCGCCTGCACGTATTCCGGGTCGTATTTAAGCCGGCGGATTATCACGCGCTTGCACTTTTCGTAGTCGCCTTTATACAGCGCATAAAGCACGTTGGCGCCGATTCGCCCGGGGCGGTTGTCCTTCGCCTTCGCCATCTCGCGGGCCACCTGCACTACGGCCTTTGGCATCTCGCCATGGAGCGCCACGAAAGCGTCCACAATGAATCCTCGTTCAAAGTGGTTGTCCAGCCGGCAGAAGCGGACCAGCCGGTCCAGCGCCCGCTGCGAGCGCCGTTGATCGTAGGCGGCAACGAGGTCACGCAGCTCCCGCGCCAGCTCCATCCGGCGCTTTTTGGTGGGTCTTCTGAACGCTTGTTTCTTTTTCTTCACCACAACATTCACCTCTTTGGTAATAGAGCGCCTGCGCCGCACACGCCACGCAGACCAAAACCTTTATCAGTTAAAACGCTTTTTCAACGGCCGTTTCGCAATTCGGGGAAGCGCATCTTCGGGCGCAGCGCCGCGGTATTCGGTGAAATTCTTCTGAAGGACAACCGAAGCTTCCGACGCGGTTACGCGGTTCTTGCCCCGGCTCTTGCTGTTGTACATCGCAGCGTCCGCCGCAGCTATAAGTTTTTCCGCAATCTCCTCGAGGTTCTCCACGAAATGGTCGTCATCGTGACGCCGACTGGGTCGGGCAACGAACTCGATGTTTTTATCCTCCGTGCTGGACACGCCGATGCTGATGGTCAGGTTAACCCTCGGCCTGCCCCCGCCTAAAAACTCTGTTTCCGACACCATTTCGCGCAGTGTGTCCGCTACGACAAGACCAATATCCACCGGCGTTCCGTTTAGAACCACCGCGAACTCCTCGCCGCCGTAGCGCGCCACCAGGTCGCTCCGGCGGAAAAAGGAAATTAGCAATTCACCAAGCTGGGATAGCACAACATTGCCCGCCAAGTGACCGTGCAAATCGTTAACCTGCTTGAAGTCGTCAATGTCAATGAGCAGCAGCGTCATCAGCTTTTTGCGGCGGTGCGCGGTTTCCAGCATCTCGTAGAACCTTTGAGTGAAGGAGAAGTAGTTGTGAAGATTCGTCAGCTTGTCCCGGGTGGAAGCAGTCTTGATGGCCTGGTAACTTACGACATTGCTCACCGCGATGGCCACGAGCGGCGTGATGCTCTCAACGAACGCCACGTCGTCTGGGCTGAACTGCCCCGGCTCCTTAGCTTCAAGAGACAGGACGCCCAGAATGTCGTCCTGGTAATAAAGAGGTACACAGATTAGAGAGCCGATATCGCGCGGGAAGTCCACGAGCTCCGCGAGCAGCGCATCTTCTTCCACCGACTCCACCAGATAGGCTTTCCCGTGGTTGTAGACGTGGCCGGCAACGCCCTTGTCAATGGGGAAGTAGTGCGCGTCGGCCAGGTCGTAAAACTCCCCGCGCGTAACCAGCACACGGAAGCTATTTACTTCCGGGTCGTAGACCATCAGGCTAAAGTTGTCAAAGGTAACCGAGTTGCGAATCGCCACGCCAAAGTTCTTAAACAGGCGGTCCACCTCGAGCGACGACGAGAGGCTCTCGGATATCTGAAGCAGCGTGGAGAGCTGCTGATTGCGCCGTACAATTTCTTGGCGCGAAATCTCGCTGTCTACCGTGGAATCCGCCAGCTCTTTGGCCAGAGCTTCGCTTTCCACCATCAGGTGACGATGGTGCGTCACCACAAAGTAAGCGAGGCTGTACGCTAGACACAAGGTCAGTATATAGTAAAAGAGCTCCAATGCCTTGGGAATATTGCCAAACAGCCCCGCTATCGGCACGCTATAACGAGACACTACTAGAGTAAGCACAATGCTGTAAACTAACGCAACCAGACCCAGCGCCCGGCTCACCACCAAGGTCTCAAATAAGATGAGAGCGGCCAGCATCAGAAGCAACAAGCCGTGGCTCGCGTAAAGGAAATTCGCCAGATATAGGGTGAAGAAAACGTCCAGCGCAAACAGCGTCCGGAGAATGGGCCTGGCCGGTACCTCGCGATAGCACAGAAGGTAAATACATATAGCGTTAGCCAGCAGAAACAGGAAAAGCACCAGCTCCCGCACATATGGAAACCACAACTCCGTCGCCGGGCGCAGCAAATACGTTGAAACCCAAAACAAGGTCAGGAAGATGACCTTGGCCAGCGAGATCTCAAGCAGGTATCGTGCTGTTCGGCTCAAGATGCCGGTTTACCTCCTAACCCTTGATTTTGTGCGCTTAGTGCGCCAGACCCCTGGCTCACGAAGAGCGTATGAAGCAGCAAGCGCTTCGAATGCCAGCAGCCGTTTTTTTAGCGCCACGCCGCCCCGTGCAGAGTACCCCCCAAGCTCACCGTCGGATCGTACAACGCGATGACAGGGAACCAGCAAAGGCCACGGATTGCGCGCCACCGCTCCACCCACAGCTCGGGGCGAACTGCCAACATCTCGGGACAGCTCACCGTATGTGATTGTGCTTCCCGCAGAAACTTGGAGCAGACGCCGGAATACCATTTGCTGAAAAGGACTGATTTTGTCCGCCAGTTTCATCCCCCACACCATATTACCAGCAATCGTGAGTTTAATCTTGTCCCACCAGGGGTCGACTTCAAGCGATGCGCCCGGCGCAAGGCAGGCTCCAACCGCCGCGACCTCGGCTGGCGAGTCTGACGAGGCTATAGCGCGGCCTTTCACCAGACGACCCAGCGTAATAGCCTGTAGCTGCCTATCTTCAGTAAGCGAAAGCGAAACCTCCAGACGCAAGTCGCCGTTCAGGGCCACCCAACCGGAGACGGGCTGCCCTGCCCCGCCATGTTTGCCGGAAGCGCTTTTTGCGACATCTGGTATGCCAGCGCCAGGTGCGGACGAAGGCAGGAGCGCCAGCGCTCCCTGCTTGAACTCATCAAGCGCGTCCCGCCTAAGCGAGTACAGCCGGAAGTTGCCCTCCTTCTCTACAGTTACCAGGCCGAGCTCAGCCAGCCGTGACAGATGGTGGGAGCAGGTCGCAGGCGATATGCCAAGCAGTTCGGCGAGTTCTCCTGATGGGCGGACGGATTCGGCGAGCAGCGCTATCAGCCGTTGCCGCGTTTCGTCGCCTATCACTCTCAGGAACTTGAGCAGCTTTGCAGATTGCACAACCACAGCGGCAGACCTATTTAGACGCATATAAAAATAGCGCGAAGACGCTACGCTGTCAACCAAGCCCACTCAGAGATGAACGTTAGGTTCGTGGAATGACAAAGTCTCGCTGCGCAACGCCCCTTGAACGCGCACGAAATGCCGGCACTGTCCTATAATCTCTGTGTGTCCAACGTGCGCATTAATCGGGCGCTGGCGAAGCTGGGCTACGGCAGCCGCCGGTCGGTGGAGGAACTCGTCCGCACCGGCAAGGTCAGCGTAAACGGCGCTGTCGTCACCGACCTGGGAACGCAGGTTGACCCCGAACGCGACCGCATCACGGTCGAGGGGACGAAGTCACCGCGCCGGGTTAGCGCCATCCGCGTGCTCGCCTTCCATAAGCCACGCGGCGTCTTATCGACCTGGAAGGACGAACGCGGGCGCAGATGCCTGGCCGATTACTTTCCGGCACGCGGGAGTATGCGGATGTTCGCCGTGGGCCGGCTGGATCGTGACTCTGAGGGGCTGTTACTCATCACCAACGACGGAGAGCTTGCACACAAGCTAACGCATCCCAGCTACGAAGTGCCGCGCACGTACGAAACCGTAGTTGCTCCCCCGCCGGACATTGAAGCGCTGAAACGTCTTTCCGGCACCACCAAGCTTCCCGACGGGCCCGTCCGACCGCAAAGCGTGGAGCCAGGCTCCCATAAGGGCGATAGGGGCACTGTGCGGCTAACACTCACGGAAGGGCGTAACAAGTTGGTGCGTCGGGTATTCGCCGCGCACGGGTTTGAGGTCCTACGGCTCAGGCGTTTGCGCTTCGGGAGCATATCCCTGGGAGCTTTGAAGCAGGGCGAGCACCGCGTGCTTTCACCGGGGGAAGTCAAGCGCCTTCGCGCGTGAGCCCATTCTCAAACCGCGAGTTGTAATGGCCGCTCTGTGTTATAATCCACCAAGTCCGGCCGGAACTTCCGGTCGAGTATATCTGGGGGTAAGTGTATGCCCGTCGAGATTACCGAGCTTCTGGATTATGTTGTTGAGAAAAACGCCTCGGACCTGCATCTGGGCGTTGATCGCGTGCCGTTCGTGCGGATAGACGGCGATCTGATGCCCACGGACTATCCCGTGGTGGACGAAGAACAGATTGAGCGCTACTGCAAGTTCTTACTCACACCCAAGCGGGAGTATTTGCTGGAAGAGCGCAACGAAATCGACGTTTCCTACCAGTACGGTAAAATCGGCCGCTTCCGCGTGAATATCTTCCGCCAGCAGGGCACGCTCGCTGCGGCGCTGCGGCTGGTTCCCGACAAGATATTATCATTTGAGGAGCTGAACCTGCCCAC
>JAOZQG010000101.1 GCA_029932365.1 bacterium
AGCAATCCCCAAGAGCGGACATTGCATTGAAATCCGGGATGTTGACGTGTTTCTCAATGAGAAGCCGCTGACGGACACTTCAACTTGGATTCGTCTGGGTGATGTAGTCAAACTCAAATGCAGTGTGAGGGGGAAGAACGAGTTCGCGTGGG
Organism: bacterium; assembly: GCA_029932365.1. Taxonomy (GTDB): domain Bacteria; phylum 4484-113; class 4484-113; order 4484-113; family 4484-113; genus JAGGTK01. The sequence continues at coordinate 153 of JAOZQG010000101.1, forward strand.
TCGGTGCCACAATTATCAACCCAAATGGCCGTGAGCTGGATTTTCATGTATCACCAGCTCAGTGCCGTCAAGGGAGCTTGGGACTGCCTGATACCGTTTATATCACCCTCTCTGCGGTAGTTACCCAGGATATGTGCCCGGATGACCCTATGTGGCCTGCTGACCTAAGCCTACGCCTTGTTGTAAGGTTGTGGGAAACAAGAGTGTTCGCGGATGACTGCACTCGTAGAGACCCGGTCGATGGAAAACGTCCCTGCAAGTACTGCAGGAAGAACGGGTACCACATGGAAGGTCCGATTGGAAAAGCGTGGATGCGGAAGGTCGGAATCTACTACGCGGGTTATTAGTGGAGTCCGGCGCAACAGCGAGGAATGACATGACTGATGTGCCGCTTTACTAGGAGGCTCGATAAGTCTACCCGTCACATCGGAGGAGGTGGTTACTATGAAATTACGAGTAGCCGCGGGCCAGCTCAGACAAGGACCACCCGCTGGAGTGAGCGTTGGGTCCTGAAGGCGGGTGGCCCGGTGTGTTGAGTTGAACATGGACCGAGCCTCGCGGGGCAGTAGATAATGCCAATTTGCGTAAAAACCGGCTTGCGGCTTATAATCCCCTCTCAGGCTAGCATGGGCGGGCCATTGGCGGTAAGCCTGAAAGCGCCAGCCCAGGCAAAATGGGGATGGATGGACGCCGGCGCTGATAAACTGCGCGAAGTCCTGCGGGCGCTCGCACGCGGCGAGGACGTCTGGCGCCAGTTCCTTGATATGTTCGGCGCTTTCATCCTCCACATCCTGAAAGAAGACTACGCCCTCTACCAGGAATACGACGAACACTCGCGCCAGGAAGTCCTGCACGATATCTACCTGCGCGCCGCCAAGTACGCAGGCAAGATCGGCACGAGCACCACCGCCGAGACCTACCGGGCGTACCTCCGCAGAATCATCCGCACGGTCATGTCCAGCAACGGGAGAATCCTGCGCCGGTGGCGCCGCGAGGTCAGCCTGGAAAAGGCGCAGGAAGCGGGATTCCAGGCATCAGCACACTTGAGCTTCGATCCAATGAAATGGCTGGAAAACCAGTGGCGGGATAGGCGTATCGTTCCGGCCGCGAGGGCGGCAATCGGCAAGGTCGCTGGCGGCTCGCGCGATCCGGCGAAAACGGCGTGCATACTGGAAAGAAGGCTGCTGGCCGAAGATCCGTATACCGATATTGCGGAAGCGACGGGGATGGAAGTTGACGCCGTGCGGCACGTGGTGCACTACTACCGCGAGGAGGTTATTCGCGAGATGCGAAGTGCTCTGGGCTTAGTAGTTCAGGAGAAAAAAGCGGTAGCTGAGAAAGGAGATACCGAGATATGAACGAAACGCGCAAATCTGGCACTAACGGAGACGACCTCACGAAGGAGGAACTGGCTGCCTTCAGAAAGGAATCTCTGCACGCGATAGAACGCGTGAAGCGGCGATTACACCGTGAGCGTATCGCGCGCGGTGTGTTTCTGTCCGGCGCTGCCGCCGTGGTCGTGATACTGGCGGCCTTTTTGCTACCGCGGCTTGCAACGAATCCTGAGGCCATCGCGCCCCAAGTCGCAGGGCACGCGATGATGGCCCGGCTGGTTGTGCCGGACGCGGAAACGGAGACGCTGCAGGTCTTTCGCGCGCCATCAGAGGAGGAGAACTATACACAACCAGTGAAATTACAACCGATTCTCGACCTGAAAGCGGGCGATACGGTCAAGGTAGCCGATGGCGGCGTGGCCGTGCTCTACAACTGGGTGAAGCAGACCAGGGAAAAGTACTTCGGACCGTGCAGGTTGGAGATAACTGAGAGGGGAGTGAAGGCAGTGAAGCCCGGCGGACCCAAGCCGGAATCCGAGCAGGCCAGGCTGTGGGCTATGTCGCTTGAGCCGATTTCAACCAGCGTTATGCGTGCGACACCGGACGAAATGCCGCTCCCAGTCTATCCGGTGGACACGTCGGTTCCGCCGGGAGAAGTCATATTGCAATGGAAATATTTTGGTTCCGCCGAGGCAATTGAGCTTACTGTGGAGAACGAAGCAGGCGATGTGTTGCTCAAGCAGAAGCTAGATACGAGCGAAACCGAATATCGCATTGCCGTGAACGAAGACAGCTCGTATTACTGGAAGGTATCCGTTCCGAACGCAAAAGCCGCTGTCGCGCAGGAGTTTCATGTCCTGGGACAAACAGACTGGGAGTGGGTCAGGCTGGCAGCTAAAGCCAACCTTGTCACAGAAGAAAACCTTGTTAGCGGCATAGCCGAGCTCACCGATAAGTGGAACCTTATCCCGCTCTACGAGATCTTTACGCACTACCAGCTGTATAAAGAGGCCGAGGCAGTCCGGCAACGCCTGCACGAGATTTTGTCCGAGGACTAGCGGTTAGCCCCGTAGTGGAATATGGGAGCGGGTGCAATAAAGCGTGCGATGAAACCTATACTCAGATCATCCCGCACGCTGATTGCTGCAGCCGCGCTCCTTGTAGCAACTACATGCACCCAATCTAAGCAATCGGAACCGGCACCAGTCTCCCCCGTTCCCCTTGCCAAGTGGCAGCCCGAGGAAGCGAAGCTTCTGGGCGAGAAGCCGGTCACATGCGCCGACCTGCCGGCCGAATGGCAGAAGCTTTCGGATGCGAAACTCAAGGAGCTTCTGGATGAAATAGCTGAGAAGGCGAAAATATTCCGCGTCGGCTACCCAAAGGTCGGCATGAACTGCGACCACGAGGCTTCGTTACGCTGCGCAAGCCAAATGCGATACATCGCGCTTATACTGGACTACACACCTCGTATGATTACATCCCTTTACGAGATTAGCGACAATCTGAGAAGGCAATGGAAGCTAGAAGAAGCCATTCGATATGCGCAAGCAGGAATCAGAGAATGCGAGACTGCAGGTGAGAGCTTAATAGGGCCGATGGCGGAACTATACAAGCTTCTAGGCTGGGAATATGCAGCGGTCTCGGAGTATAACAAAGCGTTTGACAGCTTCCGCAAGTCGTATGACGCCTACGCTACTTGGAACGACCACACGGGTTTAGTAAACACAACCTACTCTATCGCCGATCTCTACTACAGGTTGGGCTTAACAGAAGAGGCGTTGGAGCGCTTTCAGCATTGTCTGCAGATGTCGCGGGACATGGAGAATGCAGTATACGAGGGGTTTGCCCTCGGGAGCATCGGCAGCGTATATTACGACTACGGCAATTACGAGCGCGCTCTCAAATACTTATCAGAATCAGTGGAAACGCTGCGGCACCAGCCGCCCAGGTACTGGCGTGGACTTGGCGAATCGCTAGCCAAGATTGGCGATGTCTACCGAAGGCTCGAAAAATACGAGGAAGGCCTGGCGTACTGCGAAGAAGCCGCGCGTGTTCTCCATGAAGGCGATTTCCGGCGGCGCGAAGCTCTTGTGACCACCACGCTGGGCGACCTTTACCGCGATTCCGGCCATCCAGATATGGCTGTTCAGTGCTATGACGAGGCTGTCAGCAATGCCCGGGAGATTGGCGCTTCCTCCGAGCACGCACATGCCCTGGCCCAGCGCGCCAGATTGCGATATGAGAGCAGTGATTACGCATCGGCGAAAGGGGACTTACGGCAAGCCTTCAGCATATATTCCGCGCAAGCAACCCAGTTTACCTGGGAGTCCGGTCTTAAAGGGGGTCTGGCGGCAAGGTTACACGACGTTGGAAGCCTGCTGGCCAGGCTTCAGATTGAACTCGGAGAATTCGAGCAGGCGCTGCAAACTGTAGAGTCCTTCAAAAACAGCTCGCTACTGCAGCTTCTGGCGCAGGCAAAAACATACGTGCGTGACGCGCAGGTACAGCAAACGTTGAATGACTATCGTTCCGCAAACGCTTATCTACAAGCTCTGCAAAAGCGACTTCAAGAACTGCCCGGTGATACCGAGAATAACGAGCCAGCTTTGGATGAAAGGTCCCGTATTATAGAGCAGATTGAGGAATACACGCGAAAGGCCGATGACGCCTGGGCGTTCGTCCAAAAGCGCAATCCCCGGATCGCCAAAATCCTCCAGATAAAGGGGATATCGGCCAGTGACATCCAGCAAGAAGTCCTCCACCGTAATCAAGTGCTGCTGGATTATCTCCTGACAGAAGATAGCGTAACTATCTTCGCACTCCCAAAATCAGGCAAGCTAGCCGTGACAACTGCTAAGTTTCCTGCTTTGGCCAACGAAGGCGCTGATGATTGGATTACCCGCCAGGTAGCGATGCTCTACGATCCCCGCAAGGCGAAGCAGAACGAAGCCGGTCGCGCTTTGTACGACCTGCTGCTGGCACCCATCTCTCACGTGCTTTCGGAAGAGAGCCATTTGATAATCTGTCCTGATGGAGCGCTTTTCTCCGTTCCTTTCGACGCGCTGATTGACCATGCAGGGCACCTGGTTTTAGACAAACATGCCATCAGCTATTCCTCCAGCGCAACAATGCTCACTTATGCCAGCAGCGGGCAGAGGAATCGCGATACACTCGTCGCAGGTGTGTCATTTAGCAAAACGAAACTCCCCGGGGAAGTTGGAATTGAAGCTAGTCAAAAGCCTTCAAGCACGCTGGCCACGCGAAACCGGCTGACACCGCTGCCCGGCGTGCACCGGGAATTGGAAAGTGTAGGAAAAATCCTCGGAGCAATACCACGGATGGACGCGGAAGTAACCGAATCCTGGTTGAAGGACAGTCTGCCCGGCAAGCGTGTCATTCATCTGGCTACCCACGGCAGGCTCTCGTCCATTCCGCTGCTAAATGGAATCTACGCCTATCAGCAAGAAAGCCCCGAACGTGCCTTTGAACCGCATGAAGCAGCAATAACCGAAGACGGGTTCTTGTCAATGTGCGAGGTCATGGGTATACCGATGGACGGATGCGAGCTCATTGTCCTTTCTTGCTGCCACAGCTTTGAAGGCAATGTGAGCGCCGGCGAGGGACTGATGGGCATCAGCCAGGGATATCTCTATGCCGGGGCAAATGCAATAATCGCATCTCTGGCTCAGGTGAATGACGATGCTACACGGGAGCTAATGGTCCAGTTTTACCGAAACTGGTGGGAGAACCAGATGTCAAAAAGCGAAGCCTTACGCGCTGCAAAGCAGTCTCTGGCCCGCAGCGACCGCTTCGCCGACCCTCGCTTCTGGTCCCCATTCGTGCTGTATGGGCTGGAGTAAGCGGAGAGAGTGGGATTCGAACCCACGGTGCGGCTAAACACCGCACAATTGCTTAGCAGGCAACCGCCTTCGTCCACTCGGCCATCTCTCCGCGCATCGTATTATACCAAGCTCCCGAGGCCGGGCAAATCCGCCGCTAGCAAACGGCGCCGCATGACGTGCCCTAATACGCAGAAGGGCCCGCAGGGCCCTCCCGCAAGCAGTGCCGATTTCCCGATCTTGCCCCTAACTAAAACGGAGCCTGTTCGTCTTGGAACTTGCCGTCGGGCACGCGCTTCCGGCCTTTCTTCTTCACGCGGTCATTACCCTTGCCGAAGTCGTCCATCTCCATCATCATGAAGTGCTCCAGCCCTATGCATACAGCGTAGCCAAGAAGATTCAGCACATCGTCATCGATTTCCGATTCGAAGACCACATGGTTGTGCCAATTGGTCTGGAGAACCTCGATACGGCCCAGGTCGGTTTCCGGATAGACGTCGAAGAAGTAACCGATTTCCTTGTCCGCAAGCCGCGGGTTTTTGGCTTTGAGCATCGTTATAGCCGGCATTCCCAGCTCATCGTACAGGCGATCCACATTGATGCCGATGTACATGCTGCCGCAGGGGAAGTCTTCGTGCATCTTGTTGGGAACGTTGCGCGCGAAATCCGCAAACTTGATGTAGTCCGTGCAGATAACCATCCACTCGGAGCTGAGACCGATGGCCGCGGCGCTGCCCGCAATCGGATAAAAATCCCATTCCACGGTGTTGAAGCCAGGCTTGGTAACATCGGACCCGGTCATGCCGCAGACCATCCCGAGCAGCTTCTTCGCGCCCGCGTAATCCGCCACCGGTACCATAACCGCTGCGTTCAACCATTCCGGCCCTTCCGGCTCCTGCGTGACGTCCGGGACACCAAAAAGCACGAGATCCAGTTCGTTGCCCAAGGAATCCAAAAGCTCCTGGTTGAGCTCGAACATCTGCAAAAAACCGAGCCCCATCTGGATGTTCGGATCGCCGCCCTCCATTTCGGCGACAACCCCGCCGACATTGCGCATGTAGTCGAGGAAAATGCGGCTCTTTTCCTTCACTCCGGTCAGGGCCATTAAAAATACGTAATCGTCTTCGGTAAGAAAGGAGTCAATTTCAAATTCGTAGTTGGGCACGCTGTACCAGCGGTAGACGAAGGAATCGGGGTAGTCTTCGTTGAACCATAGCGTCTCCTTCGACCAGCACTTGCCGTGGGCGGTATAAGATTCGCACTCGTAATCCTCGATGGAGAAGTACCCCGCAACCTCGAAAATGCCTTCGAATAGCGCGGCCATCGGGTACTTGGCCTTGAACTCGTCGGTAAAGAAAATATCTCTCGCCTTGTTCATATAATGGCCGATGTCTATGTGGTCATAGCTCTTGGAGTACCACTTGACCGCCGCGCCCGCAAAATGGTCCTCTGCCGCTAGCACCGGACGTGGCAAAACGGCGAGATACACAAACAGCATCAAACCGATGACAAGATAGACGGAATTCCTCATTTGAAGCCTCCTTCTCTGGCGCGTGCGATTATATCATAGAC
>JAOZQG010000020.1 GCA_029932365.1 bacterium
AGCACAGGCGCTCAGAAATCAAGCTGCCAGTCGCGGGCCAGCTCGTTGGCGCGGGGGTAGCTTTCAAACGTGCCCGCGTCCTGCCACGCGCCCGACAAAATCCCGTAGGTCATCTGGCGCTTGCGGATGTAATGGTCGTTTACGTCGCTTATCTCGTATTCGCCGCGCCCGCTGGGCTTCAAGCCGCGGATTACCGCGAAAACGTCCGGCGTGTAAAAGTACGCGCCGGTGACCGCGTAGCTGCTTTTGGGCTCGGCCGGCTTTTCCTCCACGCCCGTGAGATTTCCCTGCTCGTCGAATACCGCCACGCCGAAGCGCTTCGGCTCCGCCACTTCTTTGAGCAGGATGCGCGCCGGTTCGCTCTGGGATTCAAACACGGCGGCTTCATCCGACAGGTCGTCTTCAAACATATTGTCGCCCAGCAGCGTGAGGAAGCGGTCGCCGCCCACGAAATTTTCCGCCAGGCTCACCGCCTGGGCGATGCCGCCGGCCTCGTCCTGCACCCTGTACGTCAGGTCCATCCCCAGCTCGCCGCCGGAGCCGAGCAGGTTCACCACGTCGCCCATATGCTCGCGGCCGGTGACGATGAGCACCTGCTTCATCCCCGCCTGCTTGAAGCGGTAGAGCGGATGGTAAATCATCGGGTACCTGCCCACCGGCAGCAGGTGCTTGTTGGTGACTTTGGTCAGCGGGTGCAGCCGGCTTCCGGAGCCGCCCGCAAGTAGCACGCCTTTCATTATTCCCCCTCCTCGGTCTCAGTGGGAACGAGGTCTCCTTCTTCCCAGCTATATTTCTTCATAAGCTGGTCGCGGGTGAGCGGCTTCTCCTCAACGCGGTCAACCGTCCCCACCACGAAGCCGTCGGCGAGTTCGGCCGCCACCCCGCTCCCCGCCGACGCCTGCTGCGCGCGGGTTATCAGCTTTTCGCGCTTGCCGTCCCACAAAAGCGCATAGCCGCGGTCAAGCGTCGCTTGCGGGTCCACCGCCGCCAGCCGCGCCCGCGCCAGTTCCAGCCTGCGGGAGTATGCATCCAGCGTCCGCCGCGATGCCTTGACCAGCCCGTCCGCGCGGTCGTCCAGCAGCGCCATCCTGTCCTGCACGCTGCGCAAAACCCGGCGCGGCGCCAGCCTCATCGCCGCGGTTTTAAGCTTTTCGCTGCGCTGCTGCAGCCAGACGCGCACTCTGCGCTTGAGGTCGCCGGCGCCATCTGCCAGCCCGTCTTCGTAGTGCGCAATGCGCCGTATTACGTCCGTTCCGAGCCGGTCCACCCGCGCAAGCGCAAGTTCCCGCTCCCGCGACTGCAATTGCGCCCGCGCAAGCGTTACCAGCCTCTCCGCCGACTGCCGCAAATCCGCGCGCAGCTCGCGGACGTCCGGCGCGACCAGCTCCGCCGCCACCGAAGGAGTCGGCGCGCGGTGGTCAGCCACGAAATCGGCGATGGTGAAGTCCACCTCGTGCCCGACGCCGGAAACCACCGGCGTCTTCATCGCGTAGATGCAGCGCGCCAGGCTCTCGTCGTTGAAGCACCACAAATCCTCCAGAGATCCGCCGCCGCGCACGAGCAGTATCACGTCGCAAATCCCTGCCGCGTCCGCCCGCTTCAGCGCGGTGATAAGCTGCGGCGCGGCTTCTTCGCCCTGCACCGGCGCGGGAAACAGCACGACGCGCAAGTACGGCGCGCGGCGTGAAAGCACGTTCACCACGTCGGTGAACGCCGCCGCCTGGCGGCTGGTGACAAGCCCCACGACCCGCGGCAACTCCGGCAGGGGCAGCTTGTGCGCTTCGTCGAACAGCCCCTCTTCCGCCAGGCGGCGCTTGAGCTTTTCGAATCGCGCCGCCAGCTCGCCTTCACCGCGCAGCATCAAGTCGCGCACCGTAAGCTGATACTGCCCGCGCTGCTCGTAAACCGTGATGTCGCCCAGCGCGTAGACCTCCACTCCGGCTTCCAGCTCGCGCTTGCGCTGGCGGGAGTAGCTGAAGAAAACACAGGTAAGCTGGGCGTCCTCGTCCTTCAGCGTAAAAAACAGGTGTCCCGTCGGGGTGGTGCGAACATTGCTGGTCTCGCCGCGCACCCAGATTCCGCGCAGCGTGGGCTCGCCCTCAATCAGGCCGCGCACGAGCTTCGTCACCTCGCTTACGCTCAGGGCGCGGACCTGCGACTTGCTGGCGGAGGGAATGAGCGATTCCATCGTCTTTATTCTATCGCAGGCGCGAATGGACGGCGTCAACTATGATCTTCGCCGCGGTATCAAGCGTTTTTGGGCGGCAGACGCGCCGCCGCACCTCGGCCAGGTCGCCCCGCATCCGTGCAAGCGCTGCCCCGTCCGACAGCAGCGAGATCGCGGTGCGCGCTATCCGCGCCGAGTTGCAGTCGCGGCGCATCAGCTCCGGAACTACATGGCGCCCCGCGATGATGTTGGGGAAAGCGTAGGCCGGCAGGCGGAACCGCGTAAACGTGGCGTACAAAAAATCGTAAAGGGGCTTCAGCCTGTAAACCGCGATATGGGGCGTGCCCGCGATGGCGCACTCGTGAGTGGCGGTGCCCGAGGCGACAATCATCAAGTCGGCGTAGCTTACCAGGTCGTAGCGCTGCTCCGGCTCCAGAAACGCAATGTCCACCGATTGACCTTGGGCGATGCGCTTCAGGCTATCGCGCAGTCCCGGCAGCGCCACCGGCAGCGCGAATTTCGCCCCGGGCAGCTTTTCGCCGATAAGACGCGAGGCGCGCACGAGTTCCCGCCCGATGAGCGCGACCTCTTCGCGGCGCGAACCGGGCATCAGCCCGATGACGGGCGCGTCTCCGGCGACGCCCACGGCCTGGCGCAGTGCTTGGCGGGTGACTTTTGGCCTAACCTCCTCGCACAGTGGGTGCCCCACGAATTCGCAGTTCACCCCGAAGTGCTCGAACAACTCCAGGCCGACAGGATAAATCGCCAGCGCGAGGTCCACCGATTCCCGCATCTGCGCGAAGCGGCGGCCGATGCGGCGCTGGAATCCTTCCGGCTGCTCGGCGATGCGCGCGAAACGCTCGTCGGATGCCGCCTGCCACATTACCGGCGCGATGTAGTGGACAATCACGCCCTCGTATCCTGCGTCCCGCAACGCCTTCGCCAGCTTGAGGTTGAAATACCGCCAGTCCACCAAAATCACCGCGTCGGGGCGGTCGTCCAGCACGTGCTTCAGCGCCCGGCGGAAAAGGCGCACGTGGGCGGGAGCGCGCAGAAGGTTGCTGATAACGCCCATCGCCGAGCCTATCGCAGTGTCGTGCAAGACCGTAGCGCCGGCGCGTTCCAGGTTGACCGAGCCCAGGGCTGCGGCTTCCAGCGCATCAACCGAGGGGTGTTTCGCCAGCGCCGACATAAGCCGCGCCGCATGCATGTCGCCGGACAGCTCACCGGTGGAGAAAAAGACGCGCAGAGCTTCGCTACTTGTGGTCATTGGCGTTGAGTGCCGCGGGATAGGCGGGCGCTGCGGAATGCTCAGGGAAGTGCACCGCCTCACCCTTAACGTAGGATTCAATCGCCGCCAGCGCCACCTGGATGGTGTAAAGCGAATCCTCGCCCGATACTTCCGGCGGGCGGTCGTTGAGCACCGCATCCACCAGGCTGGCCAGCTCCAGCTTGAGCGGCTCTTCCCGCTGCACCAGTCCGGTGTCCACCCAGTCCTTGCCATCGTAAATAATTAGCGACTGCTGGATAAGGTCCACCAGCCCGAAGTGCTCTGTGCCCACGACGAACATCTTGCGCACCTTGTAGGGCGAAAGCCAGCTCAGTTCTATGTATCCGGCCGCGCTTTCGGCGAACTTCAGGCTGATGGCGGCGTGGTCCTCGTAGTCGTGCACTCTCGCCGCGCCCAAGGCAAATACTGATTCGGCCTTTCGTCCGTAAAGGTAGCTTATGAGGTCTATGTCGTGGCTTCCCAGATCCAGGATTATGCCGGTATCAAATATGCGGCGGTTGTAGGCGCCGACTCTCAGGTTGCTGATGGAGTGCACCTCGCCCAGCTTCCCCGAAGTGATGACGTCCTTGAGCGCGATGACCGCCGGATTGAAGCGCTCCACGTGGCCCACGAACACCTTCAGCTCGCGTTCTTTAGCTGAATCTATGATGGCGGTCGCAGAATCCAGAGTGTCGCTGATGGGCTTTTCAATCAGCAGGTGGCATCCGGCATCCAGCGCCGCCAAGGCAACCTCCCGGTGCAGCGAGGTCGGAACCGCGATGCTGACCAGCTCGGGCTTTTGCGCCAGAAGCTCCCGGTAGTCCTGGTGGAAAGGCGTGTCGTGGCTCGCCGCAAGCTCAGCCACGCTCCCGTCCGTGTCGGCGACGCCGACCAGCTCGGCCCGGGGCAGCTCGCGGTAGATGCGCACGTGGTGCTTGCCCATCGAGCCCGCTCCAATGACGCCAACTCTGAGAGCCATGGCTAACCCGTTTTACGCTCCCGCGGGTCCTGACGGAGCTTGCGCATCGCCTCTTCCACAGCCGCAATGACTTCGTCGAGCGTACCCCGGAAGCGGAATCCCGCCGCCGCGAAGTGCCCGCCCCCGCCGAACATCTCCGCAATCCCGGTGGAATCGAAGTCGTTGCGCGACCTCACGCTTGCCTTAACCAGTCCGCCGTCAACCACCTTGAACAGAAAGCAGACCTTCGGTTCCTCCAGGGTTTTCAGCGTGTCAATGATATATTCGGTATCGGACAGGTCGCAGTTAAACTCCTTCAGCATTTCGGGAGTCACGTAGGAGTAGCAGTAGCCGAGCTCCTCGTTTATCGTCATTACCGCCAGCGCGCGGCCGAGGAGCCTGAGCTGGCCGGTCGTCTGGTTGTTATAAACGGCTTCGACGACTTCGTGGGGAATCACGCCCCGGCGCACCAGTTCGGCCGCAATCTCCAGCGTCCTCAGGGTCGTGTTGCTGTAAGAGAACTTGCCCGTGTCCGTGAGAATCGCCGCGTAAAGGCAGGTCGCCGCGCCCGAAGGAAACGGAACCTTTAGCCGGCGGAATATGGCATACACAATCTCCCCGGCGGCTGCGGCCTCGGGCACAACGAGGTTTATGTCAGCGTAAAGCTCGTTTCCCTGGTGATGGTCTATGTTGATGAGCGTGGTTTTGCCGTTTTCGTGGCGCGGGTCGTGCACCGAGTATACGCCAAGGCGATTCAGTTCATTAACATAGGGCTTTCCCAGGCGCTCAAAGGTTGCGTTGTCGCTGACGAATATCAGGTCCGGCAGCTCGTCGGGAAGCTTCTGCGTCACCTGTATCTCGTCCGCGCCCGGCAAAAAAGAATACATGCGCGGCACCGGCTCGCTGAAAAAGGTCTGCACTTCGCGGCGCACCGATTTCAGCGCGTGGTGAATCGCCAGAGCGCAGCCGATAGTATCGCCGTCAGGATTTTCGTGCGGAAGGTTCCAGATTTTCTTCGAGTTGATAGTCAGCCGCGCTATCTTGCGTATGGTTGGGGTGTATTCCTTAAACATTTCAGACGCTTGTTTTGTCGCCCGATTCCTCCTCGGCATCGGTGCTGTCGGTTTTAAGGTCGTCAAGTAACTGGGCGATGCGGATGCTTTCCACCAGGCCCCGGTCTTCGATGAATCTCAGTTCCGGTATCTTTCTAAGCTCGACCCGCCCCCGCAGCTCACGCCGGATGAACGTGGACGCGCGATTTAGCGCGACAACCGTGCGCTCGGTAACATCCACCTTGCCTTCCCTACCCCGCACCGCAATCACAGCGCAGGAAAGGTCTTTGTTCATTTTTACGCCGCTGACTACGGCTCCCTCGCAGGCGGGATCTTTGACCTCGCCCAGGATGATAGCGCTCACCTCCTGCTTCACCACGGCAGCCACCATCTTTCTGCGGCGGGCTTTTCGCTCCTCGGACAACATAACAGCATCACCATGTGAAGGTGTGAATTATACCTGAACGGGACGTGGCTCACAACGCTGCCCTCACTCAGGATTCTTCCCCGCCCGCAGTCTCCATGCCCTTAATCGTGTACGAGCCGTCGTGCTCTTCCAGATGGCTTTCTATCGTCAGCCGGGCTTTTTGCAGGTAGGCCGAGCACTCTTTTATCAGCTCCACGCCCTCCTCAAAAAGCTTGGTGAGTTTCTCCAAAGGAATATCCTCGCTTTCTATCTCGTCGAGAATTTTCTCCAGCCTTTCGTACTTTTTTTCGAAGGACGCAGTCTTTTTCGCCGGTTTGGCCACTGTGCGACGCTCCTTTTTTTTGTTTTCCGCCGTGGAATCTACTGGCGGCTCGTTATCCCCGAACAGGTTAATGCGCTCCACTCCTCCAATTCTAACACGCAAACTGTAAGGCGCTAACCTCTGGGCACAACCGCGAGTATGTTGGCGACGCTGCGCGGCGCGCCGCCCTGGGGGCGATTCACCACCCGGCCGCTCACATACATCGTGGAGCTGCCGCCTCCGTCGAATCCCATCAGGTGCCTTGCGTTAAGGAAATCGCGCCCCACGATGGCCATCTGGTGCCAGGTGGCTCCCACAGAGTATTCGGGCGCGCCCGAATCGATGACGATAAGCGCTATTTTACCGTTCCTGGTAAGGCCAACCGCCGTCCGGGCGGTGGGGGCGCTGAGCTTCGGCGAGAAGCGCTCGCTCAGGTAGTCAAGCGCATATTCTTCGTCCGCAACCAGCATCGGGCCGCCGCCCAGCAGGTGGGGAAACCGCTCCCAGCCTGCGGGCAGATTGGTGCGCACTTCCACTTCGGCGCCGGGGTAAAGCCCCTGAATCTGGTCGTCGTAGCGGCTAAGCGCATTGCTGTGAAAGCTGACCACAAGCTCATCACCGCCGATGGCGGTATCGCGGCTGTTTTCGCCAATAACCAGGTATCGCTCACCGGTGTAGTTTTCCTCGCCGGAATTGGTGCTTTGCGGCGACACCCGCTTGAGTATGACCTCGCGCCCCCACTGATTGGTGCCGGTCGTCGGCCCGTACTCGGAGCTGTAAGCCACAATTTCGCCGTATTTGCGCTGCCGGTTGTAGCCGAACAGCGGCAGTTCACCCGCCTGATCCGGGTGATAGAGCGTGGAATGAAGCTCAAATGTGGCGAAGTGGATGCCGCCCGCTGCGTCAATGCCCAAAACCGGACGCGGCAGGAACTGCTCGAAAATTGTGCGATGGTCGATTTTGATTAGGCCCACGGGCAGCCGCGTGGCGCCCGTGTCGAAAAAGCCGCCGTTTATAGCGGCTACGGCACCGACCTGCCGTGCGAGGTTTTCCACCGGTGCCAGCGAGCCGATGCGGTTGTTGGCCACCACCGGGCGAATCGTGTATCCGCTGTCCGGGCTCACCTCCAGCATGTAAAGGTGCGCCGGCCCCTGCTCAAAGCGAAGGCGGAAATGGTAGAAAGTGACGCCCTTGCCCACCGGCTTGGTCCATTGCTGCTCCAGCTCCCAGGCGTGGGCGGGCGGATGTGCAGCCACAATAGCGATGATAAGGGCGCCTAAAGCGCACAGAAGCGTGCCGATGCTCAGGTATTTGCTCACGCCGCGCATTCTACCAAAGCAGCGCCGTATATGATAAGATATTTGCCTGCGTAAGTCTGATTCAGGAGTATTCAGGCACTATGGCCGAAAAGCCGGAAAAGACCGACCGGGAGAAGGCCCTGGACCTGGCGGCCAAGCAGATTGAGCGCCAGTTCGGCCAGGGAGCCATTATGAAACTGGGCGATTCTCCGCGTCGCATCACCACGGGCGTAATCTCCACCGGCTCGCTCGGTCTGGATGTCGCACTGGGCGTGGGAGGGATCCCCCGCGGACGGGTAACCGAAATCTACGGACCCGAAGCCTCGGGGAAAACGACTCTCGCGCTTCACATCATCGCCGAGGCGCAGAAGGCCGGCGGCCAGGCGGCCATCGTGGACGCCGAGCACGCCATTGATCCTGAATACGCGGCTAACCTCGGCGTGAACATCAGCGACCTGCTAATCAGCCAGCCGGACACGGGCGAACAGGCCCTGGCTATCGCCGAAACGCTGGTTCGCTCCGGCGCGATAGACATCGTGGTCGTTGATTCCGTCGCGGCACTGGTGCCCAAGGCCGAGCTGGAGGGCGAGATGGGAGACGCCCATGTCGGCCTGCAGGCGCGCCTGATGAGCCAGGCTCTGCGCAAGCTTACAGCAATCATCGCTAAATCACGCACGGCTTTCGTGTTCATCAACCAGGTGCGCGAGAAGATCGGAGTCCTCTTCGGAAATCCGGAGACGACCACCGGCGGCCGTGCATTGAAATTCTACTCCACCGTACGCATTGAAGTGCGGCGGAGCGATTCTCTTAAGGAAGGCACGAACATAATCGGCAACCGTACTGTGGCAAAAGTGGTGAAGAACAAAGTTGCGCCTCCCTTCAAGAGAGCGGCCTTTGACATTATCTTTGGCAAAGGGATCAGCAAAACTGGCGAAATTCTCGATCTGGGCGTGGATATGGGACTTGCGGCGAAGTCCGGTTCCTGGTACTCCTACGGTGACACCAAGCTGGGCCAGGGACGGGAGAGCGCCAGGCTCTTCTTGGAAAGCAATCCCGATATTTGCGGCGAACTGGAAACCAAGATCCGTGAAAGCTTTGGGCTGACTAAGGGCCCCGAACCCGCTCCCGGCGGCGACGGGAAAGAAGACGAAGTGGAAACGGAGGATACGAGTTAACCCGTCCGCGCCTTCAGGCAGGCCGCACCGGTAGCCGCAGTGCGGCCGATAATTCGCCGGCTTACTACACGTTTGCGTTCTAATCCCTGTCGCCTGAAACAAGGAGATCCCCCATGGCTACGTTCGCTTGGATTGCACTGGCAGTTGTTTGCCTGATTACGGGGGTGGCGGGTGGTTACTATCTCCTCGGCTTCGTGGGCACCAAGCGCCTGGAAGACGCACGGGAGGAGTATCACCGCTACCGGTCTGACAAAAAAGAAGCGGCGGAGAGGGAGGCCCGGGCGGTTGTCGCCTCGGCCAAGCAGGAAGTGAAGGCGCTGCGCGAAAGCGCGGAAAAGGAGCAAAGGCGTCGAAAGCAGGAACTTGAGCGGCGTGAGAAGAACTTCTATCGCATGGAAGAAAAACTCACCAGCCGCCTGGACAAGCTCGACCAGAAACTCGGCGAAGCCGAGAAGGCGAAGCAGCGCATCGCGGAAATGGAGCGCAAGCTCGAGGAGAAGCACGCCGCCATCGACGAAGAGCTGGCTCGCGTCGCCGAGTTTTCGCGCGACGAGGCGCGGGAAATCCTCTTGAAGCGGGTGGAGGAGGAGATGGCCTACGAGCTGGACAAGCGCCGCCGCGAACTCGACCAGCAGGCGGAGCGCGACGCGATGCAGGAGGCGCGCAACCTGGTGGTGAAAGCCATTCACCGCTGCACGGTGGACCATTACTCCGACGCCATTATCACTACCGTTGAGCTGAAAAAAGACGACATGAAGGGGCGCATCATCGGGCGCGAAGGGCGTAACATCCGCACCATCGAGCAGCTCACCGGCGTGGACATCATCATCGACGACACCCCCAACGTGGTCGTGCTCTCCAGCTTCGACCCGGTGCGCCGCGAGGTGGCGCGCCTGTCGCTGGAGCGGCTGGTCGCCGACGGCAGAATCCACCCGACGAAGATAGAAGAAGTCGTGGCCAAGGCCGCCGAGGAGATGGAGGACGTCGTCTGGGAGGCGGGTCAGGAAGCAGCCTTCCGCACCGGCATCACGGGCTTGCACCCCGAGCTCATCAAGCTCTTGGGCAAGCTCAAGTTCCGCACCAGCTTCGGCCAGAACGCGCTTAAGCACTCCATAGAAGTTTCCAACCTGGCGTCGGTTATGGCCTCGGAGCTGGGCATTGACCCGAAAAACGCCAAGCGCGGCGGGCTGCTGCACGACATCGGCAAGGCAATGGACGCCGAAATCGAGGGCACTCACCCGCAAATCGGAATGGAGCTGGCCAAGAAGTACGGAGAAAACCCCGTGGTGTGCAACGTAATCGGCGGGCATCACGGCGATATCGAGCAGACGGTGGAAGCGGTGATTGTCCAGGTAGCCGACGCGGTGTCCGCGTCCAGGCCCGGCGCGCGCGGCGAGGCCATGTCCAGCTACCTGCAACGACTGGAGAAGCTGGAGGATATCGGGCGCTCGTTTTCCGGCGTGGAGAAGTGCTACGCCATCCAGGCCGGCCGCGAGCTTAGAGTGCTGGTGAAGCCTGACGTGGTGGACGACGTAGTCGCCTACAGCCTGTGCCGCAAAATCGCCAAGCGCATCGAGGAGGAGCTGGAATACCCCGGCATGATCCGGGTCACCCTCATCCGCGAGCTCAGGGAAACCGAGTTCGCCAAGTAGCGCCTCCCCGCTGTTGGGCTGCGCTCGTGCCGCACGGGTCGCGCAGCAGGGAGCGGAGCCCTCCATTGCGGCTGCCAGCACACTATTCTACGGAGCATATCCCCGGCCGTGTAAAATCTACGGAATGAATCAACGTTACGGAGGCAATCTATGGAGCCGTACGTGACCGCCGACACGCTGGAGCAGAAAACCGCTGAGTGGCTCAAAGAAATCGAGCACGTCAATGTGCACCGGATGGAGATTAACAGAGAGCGCGCAGCGCTGCTGGTAGTTGATATGCAGAAGTTTTTCTTAGATCCCGCGTCGCCGACGTTCACCTGCGGCGGCCTGGCCGTTTTGCCGAACGTGAAGCGGCTCATCGGCGCGTTTCGCGATGCCAACCGGCCGGTAATCTACACCCGCCACGTGCATAGCCCCGACGGCTCGGACACCGGCATTATGGGCTGGTGGTGGGAAGGAATGTGCGTTGAGGGGACGCCCGAAAGCGAGGTGCACGCCGACATTGCGCCGCTGGCCGACGAGAAAGTGGTTCTCAAGCACCGCTATTCGGCGTTTTATAATACGGACCTGGAGACAGTGCTGCGCTGCCTGGGGATTGAAGACCTCGCTGTCTGCGGCATTATGACGAATCTCTGCTGCGAATCCACCGTGCGGGACGCCTACTACCGCGACTTTCGCGTGTTCTTTCCCGCCGACGCGACGGGAAGCGTGAGCGAAGAGATGCACCGGGCTAGCCTGCTTAACCTCGCGTTCGGTTTCGCGTTCGTGACGACAGCGGGCGAAGTTATGGAGAGTTTGAGAGAGTGACTGCTGGCGGCTAATGCGAGCTGTGCCGGTCACATAAGTACCACAACCGGGTAGGCCGGGCTCACCAGCTCGGCTCCGGTGGGGGGTTCGTCTAGCTTGAATCGGCTACGCTATACCGCATCCTGCCGCGCGCAATCCCTGTGCTAGAATCGCGCGTATGGATCACGGGTGGTATCCCCTCATCATCACCGGCTCGCTTTTGTTTGCGCTTCTCGGCTGGCTGGTGGGAAACACCAAGGGGCACGGCTGCCTGGGCTGCGCACTGGGATGCCTGCTCGGGCCCATCGGAATCCTCATCGCCGCACTGCTCGGCAAGCGTGAGTATTCCTGAACTCCCGCGACCACCCATCCCGCTTCAAAGCCACATCGAGCGACTGAATATCGGGACATCTGTCCTTGCCCGTCCAGCTAATCTGAGCTAAACTAAGCAGGCTGATTTCTTTGGCGGCGAAAGCCACCACAGGGGGAAGGATATGAAGCGTTATCTGCTTATCGCCACGCTCATCACGGCACTTGGAGTTGCCGGCTGCGGCGGCGCCAGTTCTCTGACCAGCGCCGAACCGGCGAGTCCTGCCACACCCACGCGAACCGCAAGCGACGCCTGCGAGACTCTATGGGCGGGGCAGGCCATCAATGCGGGTGACGTGCTGGTTTCCGACGACGGCTTTTTTCTCTACGTAACCTACGCCACAACCGGCGGCTGGGAGCTTCAGCTCACGCACCTCGCCGTCGCCGACGACCTGAGCGGAATCCCGCAGACCAAGAAGGGCAATCCGATACCCGGGCATTTCCCCTACGCTGCGGAACACGACCCGACGGTCACAATGTACACTTACGTCATCCCGCTTTCGGACCTGGGCGACCTTACCGATGACATACTGGTCATCGCGGCGCACGCCGAAGTCGTCAATGGAGACTGGGAAGAGACGGCCTGGGCGGGAGAGCTTGAGTTCCCCGGTAAGAACTGGGCAACTTACATCGAGTACACGCTTGGTGGGGGCGGGGGGATAATGTAGACCGCAAAGGCGGCCCACAAGTCATTCACTACCACTGAACCTTCCAAACGGCTTCGTGAACTTGCATCGGCGCGAATTGGATATCCAGCGGGTAGGCGCGGCCGAGAACCGGCGGGCGGGTTCGTGACGAGAACGGAGCTTCCCCGCTTTCCAGGCGCAGCGTCACGCCGCCGCTTTGCCAGTCGCCAGCGGACGCCTCTTGCCATTCGTTGGGCGAAACGAAGTGGAAGGTCACGCCCGCGTCCTTCGCAAGCTCAACGCGGTCGCGTATTGTCAGCACGTGCGGCTTTAGTTCCCACGTGCGCTCCCACCGGCGCACCGCCTTGCCGTAACCGCCGTCCATCATGCCGGTTATGCGTCCCGCGCCGTCCACGCTCAGCGCCATTTCTGCAAGCAATGTCTGCTGCTGTTCGCCGATGGTGATTGAGCTATGCGACGATGTTTTCACCGCGGGATGCTGCCAGCGGCGCGCGCCGAAGTAGCCCTCATCGTAGGGATACGGCAGCGGGCGCCCGGGGTCGGTGAGCACGACTTCGCCGCCGACTTCCAGCACGAAGCTGCCGAGGTCGAGGTGCGAATGGTTCACCGCAGTTCTCCCGCCCCGAACCGCAAGCCACGCTCCATCTTCGCGCGCCACCGCCCACCCTGTCGGCGATACGTAGCGCTCAGGCGGCTTTGGCGCGGGCGGCGGTGCGATTTCGCCGAGCGTGGCGTGATACAGCAGCGCTGCGGGTGACGACGATTTAGCATGGCGCGCAAACGCGCGGCGCGCCGCATCCGAGCCCGACGCAAGCGCCAGCCATCCCGCGCCGCTGGAGGAATGCGCGGCAAAGTCCGCGTCGCCAAACGGCGGCATATTCCCTGCGGGGCTGGCGAATAGCTCGCACCACTCGGCGCTCTTGAGCACGGCTGGCGGGACTTCCAGCGGGCGACCGCAGCGCCCGGCGAGAAATATGGCGAACGCTGCGTTGTCCAGGCCGTACCACAGGTAGTTCGCGCCTTCATCCCAGCCGCCGTCGGCGGCGAAGTGGCCGAGATACAGGGGCAGCAGCTTGCGCGCGTTTCGCTCCACCTCCGGTGACCACGGCGCGTCGGGCAGCAGCAGAGCGCAGGCGAGCATCCCGCCGTTTACCACGCCGTTCCAGTTGTAGGAATTGGTGACATTCCAGCGATTGGCCTTGCAGTCCGAGAGATAAAGCTTCACCGCGCGCGCTTCCAAACCGGCTAACGCTGCGGCGTAATCTTTTGCACTGAGCACGTCGCGGATGAAGTGCAGCGCAAGCGCGGCGCCTGCGGCACAGCTTGCGGTGGTGAGATCGCACATGTCCCTCGCGTGCTGTGGCTTGCGCCATTCCTCGCAGGAGTTGAGCGCGGCGATGCAGTCGGACGCTTTTTCCGCGAACCGCGCATCGTCCGTCAGCGCGCAAGCGAGTCCCATCCGGGCCGCGGCCTGCGCCAAAGCTGATGGCGAGTGCTTGCCCGCGGCGAAGTCCGTTGCCGCATCGCTCCGCGCCCGCGCAAGAAAAGCATCGCGATGCTCAGCAAGCTCCCCGCTCTTCGCCGCACGCAGCGCTGCGATTTCGCCGTCCAGGATGCTGTCACCAGCGAAGGAGATGGGACTTGCCATGAGAATAAACGCCGCCAACAGGCACGCTGCAATTGAACGCTTCATAGAAAGATTGTAGCAGCGACGATTGAGCTAGTCCGAGGACTCTGATTCAACGCGGGAATTCTCAGGTGCTTCGCCTGGCTCAAGCGAAGGCATCGCGGCGACGTGCGCGCGCAGGACTCGCCGGAGGGTGTAAAGACAGGCGGCGATGATGATGAGCAGCACCACCGTCAGGCCGATGCTGGCTTCGGGGCCGAACGCGCCGCCCGTAAGCAGCCCTTCCTTCACCAAGACGACATTGAACGGATGCCAGGTCGTGGGGAAGTTGAAGCCCGACACCGGAAGGTTTATCAGCTCCAAAAGCGCGTTCCAGCCGACGTGGAGCGCGGCAGCGAAGGTTATCCCGCGCGTGAACAGCACGGTGAAGCCGAACACGGTTCCGATGAGGAATATGTTGGTGAGCGCAACCGAATCAACGTTGGGGTTGCCCGCGTGCAGCATCGAAAATGCCAGCGAGCTAATCGCAATGGCGTTGAGCCACAAAAGCGCCAAAAAGGCTTGCGAGCGGACGATGCGCGCTCCGGCCAGCGCCTTGGCCAGCCCGCCGAGTATCAACACCAGAAGCAGCATCAGGATTCCGCGGAAGAGCAGCTCTTCGCCCAGCGCGAAGTAGGTTATGTAGCCCAAGAAACTGGACAGAGGCATGGGATCGTTAAACTGCATTGACCGGGCGGCCGTGGTTATCCCGTCCGGCCCGTGACCCGCGGCGATTGTGTAATGGCCCAGCATAAGCGGAAGCATGAGCGCCAGCGCAACCAGCACAATCGCCAGCAAGAGTCCGCCGCCGAGTTGCGCCAGCCACAGCGCGAAAGCCTTCCGGGACGTATGCTCCGGTGAATCAATACGCAGCGTCAAGCCAAAGAGCAGCCGGCGGATGCCCGCGTAGACGCCAATGGCCAGAAGCAGCAGCAGGACGGCAGTGGCGTTCATCTGCTCACCAGGTCTTCCAGCAACTGGATAAATTTCCTGTAAGTCGCGTCCCAGGTGAAGCGCCGGGCGCGGGCGCGGCTGACTTCGCCCAGCCTGGCGCGGCTTTCGGCGCTGAATACCAGCCGCCCCAGCTCTTCACGAAACGAGGACGCCGACGAAACGAGCAGCGGCGCGGTGGTTTCGGGATGCGCCGCCACGTCGTAGGCTATCGCGGGGACGCCGAACCACGCGGCCTCCACCAGCGGCAAGTTGAATCCCTCCCACAGGCTGGGCGAGGCGTAAACGTCCGAGGCGGCGTAGAACGCGGGCATCTCCGACGCGGGGAGATTCGCCAGCACGTCCGCGCCTTCACCACGCAGCCACGCTTCATCTTCGGAAGAACCGAGTCCGGCGAGCATCAGCCGCACCGGCAAGCCAACTTCGCGCAACCGGTGGAACGTGTCCACGAGCTCCGGCAGATTCTTGTAAGGCGCGTGGCGGCGGTGCAGCCGCGTGCAGCAGGCGATTACGATTTCGTCCTCGTAGATTCCCAGACGGTCGCGCAGCTTGCGGCGCAGCTCGCCCGCATCGTCGCCGCGCTCGTTCATATCGTTCAAGTAGTGGTCGCCGCCGAGGTGCACCACGGTGAGTTTTTTCTGCACCTCCGGCAAGAAGCGGCCAGCCAAAAAGCGCGAAATCGTGGCAACCCTGTCGGCACGCAGCGTGTGCCAGCAGGTTTCAACGAGATGCAGGTATGTCCAGTTGAGCTTGCCCCGGTAGGAGAATCCGCGCGTGGGAACGTTGCCGAAATCGAAATGCAGCACCGGCCCGTTGAAGTGGCGGTGCACGCAGTAGAAAGGGAAGGTCGCGGGGACGAGCACGTCGAACCCGGCAAGTCGCCGGCGCATGCGGCGCAAAGCGCAACCGGCGTTGCGCTCGTAGATAAATAGCGCACGGTTGAACTCGCCGCCGGGTATTTCCACCTTTTCAATAGCGAAGTCCTCGCCGGCGAAAGTATCGTCGTAAGTGGTGGTGAAGACGGTGACCTCGTGCCCCTCGCGCAGGAGCCTGCGCGCAAGCTGCGCCACAACCAGGTCTACCCCGTAGCCCAGAAGCATTCGCAGCGTGAGGAACCCTACCCGCATCCCGCTAAATGATAGCAGACGGAGGCGCGCCCAACCGCCGGATAATGATAGAATAGGCAAGAATGAACGGGGAAACAATCAACCGGGAAGAACTTGAGAAGCTGCTGACGGAAACCGAAGCGTCGCTGCGCGAACACATAGACGAAGCGCCGACCCTTCTCGTGCAGACGGGGAGCGGGCTGTCGCTGGCGGGCTCCGCTGAAGTTGAAATGGAGTACGCGAAGATTCCACATTTTCCCGTACCCAGCGCAGCGGGGCACGCGGGAAGGCTTCGTGTGGTTAAGGACGCGGCGCAACCTTACGTGCATCTTCTGGGACGGGCGCACTACTACGCGGGCTATCCCGCCTGGCAACTGGGAGTGCCCATTCGCGCGCTGCACCGGCTCGGCGTGCGCGATGCCATCATCATCAGCGCGACCGGCGCCATCAACGAGACCTTCGCCGGCGGCGACATAATGCTCATCCACGACTTCATCAACTTCACCGCAATCAATCCGCTGCGCGGGATCGCCGGTGAAAGCGGGATGATGGAGTTCCCCGCGATGCGCGTCATCCTCGATTCGGACATGGAACAAATCGCCGACAGGGCGGCACGCTCCGCGGGCGTCGCGTTGCGCCACGGTATCTACGCCATGTCCTCCGGCCCCGCCTACGAAACTATTGCCGAACTTAAAGCGCTTCGCGCGCTGGGCGCGGACGCTATCGGCATGAGCACGATTCCTGAACTGATGACGGCGCGGGCACTCGGCATGCGCACCTGCGCCGTCGCACTTATAACTAACAATCCGATGGAAGCCACGCCGACCCACGACGAAGTAATCGCCGGCGCGCGCCGGGCGCAGGCGACGGTGGAGCGCTGGCTCAACGAGCTGCTTAAGCTGCTCGCCAAAATCCGTCAGTGATGAAACGACCGATAACAAGCGGACGCGAGATGTGGATCAATATCGGCAAAATCGCCGTGCTACTCGCGGTGTACGCCTTATTTCTGCACTTCACAGCGCTGGCGGTAATTAAGGGACTCGAATTGCGCGAACGCGCGCAAGCATACAGCAGCCGCGATTTGCAATACCGGCGCATGTACCATATATACGCGGAAGAACTCTGGGAAGGACAAAGGCTTGAAAGTGACCGCGAGTACCAGCGCAAAATTCTTAAGGACACCCACCTTTATTACGAGCCTAACGAGCAACCGGTAATCGTGGTTGAAGAGTAGGCTGAAACCGCGCTGCAAGCGCCCCGCCGAAACCACGCTTTATCAACACAGATTAAACGTGCTATGCACAGTGCGGGTGTAAATTGCGTTTCATCCCGAACGATTTTTCGTAAACGAAACGTTTAAACAGCAAAAAAAACCTTAGGTTAAATTTTTGTTTAACGCTATGCACAGCTTTTCAACAATGTATGAATTAAGTTAAAATGGTGCATCCTTAAATTCCGGAGGATCCAATGGTTGTTGCAAAAAAGAAAACTGCGGTGAAGCGAACCGCAGCGAAGAAGAAGCCTGCGGCACGCAAGAAGACCACCGCGCGCGCGAAGACAACACGCAAGACAACCGCGCGTAAGACCACAGTACGCAAGAAGACTACCGCCAAGAAGACCACGGCGCGCAAGAAGACAACAACGCGTAAAAAGACTACGGCTCGCAAGAAAACCACCGCACGCAAGACTACGGCTCGCAAGAAAACCACCGCACGCAAGACTACGGCACGCAAAAAGAAATCCACCACACTTAAAAAGAAGAGCACCCGCAGAAGCGCTCCGAAGAAGACTACCGCAAGAAGAACCATCGCAAGAAAGACCACGCGTCGTACCACCAAGAAGTAGCGCTTAGCGCTACATCCTGGCGCAAGCGTTAACCGGGGGTGATGGGTAGCTTCACCCGCGGTAGCTTGCGCGCCCTCAGTAAATTCCCCATGCGCCCCGTCGACCGCGAAGCACTACCGCTTTGCTATAGAACCCTATTCCCAAGGCGATCACGTGCGTTGTCAACACTTACCGGGTTTGCGGGGAACCAGCAGGCTAATGCGACAAGCCGCGTGGCGCGGCAAGGCTACTCCTTTCTCATCGCGACAACCGGGTCCAGCCGGCTGGCGCGGCTTGCGGGATAGATGCCGAAGACAAGACCTATAGCGACCGCCACGAGGAGCGCCAGGGCCGCATAGCCCGGTGGCACGATCGCCGACCATTCAATTCCCATCCGCCCGGACAGTATCGCGCCGACGATGAGTCCCAGCCCCCAGCCTGCTAGTATTCCCAGCACGCCTCCTACTAATGTCATCAGCGACGCTTCGATTAAGAACTGCATCAGTACGGATCTGCGTCCCGCGCCCAGCGCCATCCGCAGGCCGATTTCGCGCGTGCGCTCGGTGACGGTGACAAGCATCATATTCATAATGTTGATTCCCGCCACGGCAAGCGCGATTACGGCCATAAACCCAAAAACCATAATGAGGATATTGAAAAAGCGGTTGGCGAACTCGAGAGTGTCGGTCAGCGTCATCACCTCGAAATCCTGCTTCGTCGGGTCCTTGATCCGGCGCCGCTGCCGCAGCACCTGGGTGACTTCGTCTTTAGCCTCGTCCATCGCTTCCAGCCCGGAGGCTATTGCCACGATGTAGTTGATATCGTCGTTTCCCAGTATGCGCTGCTGCATGGTGGACAGGGGAATCAGCGCCATCTCGTCTTCGCCGCCGCCGAAGCCGCTACCTTTGCGTTTGAGTACTCCCACGACGGTAAAGTTTTCGGCTCCGAGCTTGATAACTTCGCCCACGGGATTCTCGAAGTCCGCGAACAGCCGTTCGCGCACTTCCGCTCCTATCACGGCGACGCGGCTGATGCTCTTTTCCTCACGCTCGTTGAAACCGCGACCGTTTTCGATTTCCACTCCCGGACCGTAGAAATACTCCCAAATAGTCCCCTGAACGCTAACGCTGTACGCCTTATTGGCGTGCTTGGCTTTGAGGCGGGAGAATGCCGCAGGCATCACGAAATCCACGTGCTCCGCGCGCCGGCGGATGGCCTCCACGTCGTCGATGGAAAACGGCTCCACTCTGCCGTGCCCCCAGGCCTGGCCGCTGCGCTGCACCGCTTGCGGAAAGATGTACATCCAATTGCTGCCGTAGGAGGCGAACTCGCTGGTGAACGCGTGCTTCATTCCCTCACCCATACTTATGATTGCGACGACGCCACTGAGCCCGATGACCATTCCCACAACGGTGAGAAGCGTGCGGAACTTGCGCGTCATCAGGCTGCGCCAGGCCATGCGCAAACTGTTGCCAAACACTCCTCTCATCGTTTCACTCCGGGACTACTCATAGCGCAGTGACTCTACGGGATCCTTGCGGCTCGCGATGTACGCCGGGATTATTCCGAACACGACACCAAAAAGCGCGCTGAACAACAGCGTAATAACGACAATGTGCACCGGCACCGCGGGCGTCCATTCCGCGCTGATCAGCGAGGTTATAAGCGCTGAAAGCCCAAGCGCGCCCAACCATCCGAACAGAAGGCCTATCGCGCCGCCAACCACAGTAAGCAGTGTAGCCTCCATAAGGAACTGACCCAGCACAGTTCTAGGCGCGGCCCCTATCGCCATCCGCAGGCCAATCTCGGAGGTGCGCTCGGTTACGGTAACGAGCATTATGCTAAGGACGCCGATGCCGCCGATGAGCAGCGAGAACGCCGCGATGATGCCGAATATGGCTATCATTATGTTGACGAAATTGGAGCCGAACTCCATCATATCCTCCGCGGTGAGCATGTCGAAGTCTTCCTGCGTGGGATCGGTAAGATGCCGCCGCTGGCGCAGGATGTGGCGCACCTCCTCCCTGGCCTCGTCCATTTTGTCGGTGTCCGTAACCCGGGCGAGTATATAGAGGACTTCGTCGCTGCCCAGTATGCGGTCCTGCATCGTCGTCAGCGGGACAATGACGAAATCGTCCTCAGAGGGTTGGCCGGCGAAGCCGCCGCCCTTAGCTTTCATCACTCCGATGACGGTGAAGTTCTCTTCGCGAACCTTGATCGTCTGACCCAGCGGATTCTCAATGTCCGCGAAGAGCTTCTCCTTTACGTTGTCACCGATTATCGCGACCCGGCTGCGCGCGTTCACATACCTCGGCGTCAGGTTTTCGCCCGACTCCAGCTCCAGACCGGCGATATCCATAAATTCCGGCCCCCCGCCTTCAATCATTGCAGTGTAGGTTTTATCGCCGCGCTTCACCAGGCCAATCGTGCGCATTCCCGGGACAATCCCTTCAAGCAGCGTTGCATTGCGCTTGAGCGCGTCAACGTCCGCCAGGCTAAAATTGTCGACCCGACCTTCGAAACCACCAGCCCTTCCCTGGCGCATTATGGACTTGGGCACTATCTGGATGAAGTCGCTGCCCAGCTTTCCGATCTCGCCGGCGAACATAAGCTTCAGGCCTTCGCCCAGGCTCACGATGGAGATGACCGCCGCCACCCCGATGACCATCCCCAGCAGGGTCAGGATCGAGCGCGTCTTGTTGACAAGGAGGTTGCGCCAGGCGATGCGAAGGTTTTCGCGGAACGAGTGCATCAGGGAAGCTCGCCCTCCCGCCCGAGTATCTCCTCCACCCGCTTCACGTCGTCAGGCACATCCACGCCGACGGGCACATAAGGATGGCTAACCGCAAGGATGCGCATTCCGGCTTCCAGCGCGCGGAGCTGCTCCAGCCCCTCCGCCAGCTCGAGCGCCGTGGGCGTGAGTCCGATAAACTTAGCCAGCGCGTCGCGGCGGAAGTAATAGACTCCCACGTGCCGGTAATGGCGGGCGTGCTCCGGGCTTCGCGGGTATGGTATGGGAAAGCGCGAAAAATACAGCGCATAGCCGTCCTCGCCCACCGCTGCCTTGACCACGTTGGGGTCGCTGAGGACTTCCCGGTCGTCGGGTTCCAGCGGCGAAACCAGCGTCGCCATCTCCCCATCGGCTGCAAGCGCCTGCCGGACAAGCTCATCCAGCGCGTCCGGTGGAATCAGCGGCTCGTCGCACTGGATGTTGACGTAAGCCTGCGCGGGGCGCTCCTGCGCCACTTCGCCCATACGGTCGGTCCCCGACCGGTGGCTGCCAGATGTCATCACGGCGCTGATACGGTGCTCCCGGCAGTGGTCAAGTATTCGCTCGTCATCGGCTGCAACGACGACTTCCGAAATCGATTCCGCGCGCTCCACGCGTTCGTAAACCCGTGCGATAAGGCTGCGCCCGGCAATCATCACCAGCGGCTTGCCGGGTAAACGCGTTGCGCCGTAGCGTGCGGGAATGACACCCACGACTTTGTGCGGTACGTTCATATCATCTCGTTTTCATCGTGATGCCGCCGAGCGTGTCATCGTTCCCGTCGAAGCGCGAATCGTCCTCGTCCGATTCGCCGCCAATATCTTCACCCAGCATCTGCGCGCATTTCTTGATGCAGAATTCGGCGTCCCAGCGCTCGTCGTCGTAGGTGCTCTTTTTTTCGTCGGTCAGCTCCAAAAAGCGCGTGAACGCGTCTCTGGCGTCGGCCCAGCGCTCCATCGCATAAAGTGCGCGCCCCTTCTCGTAAGTCAGCAGCACGCTGTCGGGGTCGGCCTCCAGTCCCTTTTCAAATTCGGCCAGCGCCGCCTTATAGTCCTTGGTGTGCATCAGGTCCTTTCCACGCCAGTAGTGTTCGTACGACCGCGAAGAGCAGGACAGAACCTGACCGGCGAAATAGGCAACCATCATGACTGCAAGCGCGAACTTCATCGCACCGATTATAGCCCAGATGCGCCCAGGGTGACACAGAAATTGAGATATATGCCGGCAATTTCACCATAGGCGGGGCAAAGCCCGGGCTGCGTTATAATGCAGTCGGGATGGCTGCGCGAATTATTACCGCCGCACTGGGCGTCGTGCTGGTGCTGACGATGCTGGCGCTGCCGCAGCCCGCGCCGCTCATCCTCATTCTCGCCATCTGGATCGCCGCCATCCACGAGCTGGGCGTCCTGGTGGGCGAGCCCACGCGGCGTATCTTTATCGTGCTTCTTTTGCACGCGGCACTGCTGTACCTTGCCAACGTGCTGTTCGCCTACCAGGGGCTGTATCATGTGGGGAACCTGCGGGACCTCCTGATAGTGCTTTTTGGCACAGTAGCCGTAGCGCAGCTTCTGCTGGGCGACACCGTTGTGCGGGCGTTTCACGCGGGACGCCCCAAGTGCGTCAACTTCGTCTGGCACTCGTTTTTCTTTATCACGGTGCCGCTTTATTTTCTCTGGGTGGAGACGAACTTCGGGCCGCTACTGGCGGTGATTGTGCTGGGACTGGCGTGGTCGTCCGATACAGGCTCGATGATTGCCGGGAAGCTCTTCGGCCACCACCATATCGCGCCCCGCGTCAGCCCGGGAAAGACGCTGGAAGGCATCGTCGGCGGCTGGGCGGCGATGGCGGCATTCATTCTGCTCGCAAAATGCGGCGTAGCGGCGCTTTACGGCCACAGTTTCTGCGGGATGGTTTTGTGGAACCTTGATCCCAAGCTGGTAATGGTAGTGGTAATCGCGCTGGCTGCGGGCTGGCTTACCCTTATGGGCTTCATCGGCGACATCGCGTTTTCGGCGATTAAGCGCACCGCCGGGGTTAAAGACTTCAGCAAAGCGATGCCCGGCCACGGCGGCATCCTCGACCGGATAGACGCGCTGCTGTTCATCATCCCGTGGTACTTCCTCGGCATCGCCGTCTTCACCAGCCGCCTGTTTGTGTAAGCTGAAGGGAATCTCGCGGAAAACGGCACGGCGCAGCCAGTTAGCGTCACTGGCGCACCGTCTTTCGAAGCTGCCGTTGA
>JAOZQG010000001.1:0-48299 GCA_029932365.1 bacterium
GCGATTCAGAAAGCTCTGTGTGAGCCTTTGGAAATCGATGAAAACAAAGTTAATTTCAGGTGTAATGTTAGTTTTTCTGGCATCGGTATTGGTCGCTTCTTTGGCAGCTTTTGCTGCATATGGGGCGACGATACAAAAAAGGACGGCACCAGAGTCAATTAGCGAAGTGGAACTACAATCCGCGCGGATCGCGCAGGCTCTTGAGCTAACTGTCCTCCAGGATTACGGTGAGAAATTTGGTGTAGAGTTCGGTCTAGAGCCCGATTACGTAGCAGTCGTTCAGGTAACTAAAGATGAATCACTCACCATCCTTTCTATTCATGCACCAGTTACAAGTTATCGTGCACCAGTTCGGGTGGACACGGGAATGCTGCTATCCGGGATCGATCACATCTATCTCAAAGAAGGGCGGGTGGTTGACCATAAGCTTCAGTTTCTCCGGCTCAAACAGACGCGGGGTTTGAACTTCGACATCAATGTGATAGATGAAAAAGGTGAAGTCGCGGTAAGGGAACCTGAACTCAAGATAAGCACCTTAGAGGAGGAGAAACCTGAGAAGAGGAAGGTAAACATAAAGGTGTCCTTATCTTGGGACTCGGACGAGGGATTCGAAGCTGATTTGGTTATTACTATAGGGAAGATCAACATCCGCATAGATGTATCCGTAATGGATGCACCAGGAGAACCGGTACCAGGAGCAGATATTTTCATAGAGCAGGGCGTGGATGATGAGCCGTAGACATATTTGTAGAGGCTCATAGATATTGACGGGAGGCTCCTGTGAGATTGTGTAGAGAGCACAAAAAGGAGTCTCCCCGCGTCGTCGTCATCGACACGTGGCGCGCGATGGCGGGCAAGCCCTCCGGCAACGCGCGGACCTTGGTGGCGGGTAAACGTCAACCCCTTCTACGCCAAGGCTATAGCGGGTGAACCAGCCATAGGCTGGAAACGTCAGAGAAGACGGCAAGGCGAGCTAATCCAGAGCGGTGTAATAAAGCTCGTCCAGGCGGTACCATCCTTCGGGGTGTTGCTCGTCAGTGCCGAAGCGCACCGGAATGCCCTCAGGTGAGAGCAGGAAATGCGTCGCCATTGCGCTTGCAGGGCCGACTTCGTCCACCACGTAGCTTCCGCAGGCCCGAGTGCCACTGAGGACCGCGATGTCCACAATCTCGTCTTCTAAGCGCGTGAGCGAGTGTTTGCCCTTGTACGGGAGCATTGACGGCAGCTCGAAGTTTACGACTTCGTAGTCGGCGCTGCCGCCGGATTGCAGCTTCAGGTTTTGAGTGACTATGGCGTTGAACCAGGGGGAGCCGAAGTCTAGCTGGTAGCCGGGCTGGAGCGTCAGGCTGATCTCCTCCAGGCCGCCCAGCGCCACCCGGCAGCCCTGCAGCGCGTCCTCGCGGCAGATGTAGTGGGCGTAGCTCATGCTCGTGCCGTCGGCGACGAGGAGCGTAAGCGACCTAACGCGCCAGTCGGCAGTGAGATCGACGCTGGCAATCTGCCGGGTGGTGAGCTTGAGGTTAATCTGCAGCAGCATCGTGCCGTCGTCAAACGTCGTGAGCGACCATTCCTCCCAGCCCAGCTCGTCAGCCCCGTCGTGGATGGTGTAGACGCCGGAAACGGCGCGCGCCGCCGCCGACGCCGGGGCGGGGCAGGCGAGCAGTAATCCCGCGATCAAAGCTATCGCGCATATTAGCAGCCTAGTCATCGGCAAGTTCCTCCCACCAGAAATCGTCAGGCGTGCGCCGAAAGCGCGGTTTGCGGTCCGCCTCCACGGCGCGGAGCAGCTCGTAGACGTTGCCGCAGTCGCTTACGGTGAGTTCTTCGCGTGCCAGGGCGTAAAGGTCGGGTGCAGCCACCTGCTTCAGCGCCAGGAGAAACAGGCAGATGCAGCGCTCGCAGGCGTCGGCGTAGAGCGGGCCGACGCGGATGCGCGTGTCGGCGATGCGGGCGAAGACGGAGCGCGCCAGCTCCCGGCCCCGTCGGCGGCGCTGGAGACTGGCCGCGGTTTCGTCCAGGTCGAAACCTATGACCTGCAACACTTCGTCCGGCCGCTCATGGTGCAGATTGGCGGCTATCAGCAGCTCGGCGCGCGGAAGCTCGGCGTGCCACTGGGGTGGAATAGCCCAGGCTTCGCCCGGGAAGTCACCGGCATACCATCCGTGCGCCAGGGCGAGCAACGGCTCGAAGCGCTCGTCGGCGCTTCCACCGGTGGGCAGGCCGGAAGCGGAAGCGAGAAAGGCGTGCAGGGCAAACGTATCCGGCGACGCGTAATTCTCCGGCGCAGTGGGCGGCAGGTCGCGGGGGGTTAGCTTACCGCCACCCGCGAAGTGCACCAGCGCTTTGGCCAGCGCGGCTTCGGCCGAGGATTCGCCACCATATGCTTCGGGCGCATCGCGCACCAGAGCGAATGCGGCGGCGGGGCCTTCCAGGAGCGCTTCGACGAACACCCGCGCGATATATAGCCTGCGGTCGCCCCGCGCCCGTCCGCGCACATCTTCGTAAGTGCGCATGGCTTCTGCGAGCTGTCCCGCAGCTTGATGATGAAGCATTAGATAAATACCCGCGCTGATTGCGGACTCCCTGAGCGAATCGCGCTCGGCTTCCTGCTTCGCATGGCGGGACGTCAGCTCCTCCAGGGCCTTGCGCTTTACCCTTACGGCAGACTGCGCTTCCTTGTAGGCTTTGGTGGAGCGCTCCAGGGCGGACTCCAGAGCATCGTGGCGTTTCTCGTAATCCCGCAGCTTCTGCGTGGGCACTGAAAACAGGCCGAATAGCTTTCGGGCTTCGGGCCGGGGGGTGTCGCCTTCAAAAATCTTCAGGTCGGCTTCGTCCCGCTCGCGCAGCCGCCGCGACTTGCTCAAGCGTTCCTGCGCGATGGCCAGGTCTTCGGAAGCGGAGCTGCGCGCTTTTAAAAGCTCGGTTGTGCGCGACGCCGCCAGGTCGCTACGCCGGGCCAGCACGAGGTAATCTTCCGGCTGCATTCCGGCTCCATAGATGTGCGCCAGGACTGACCGCAGGAATCCTGCTTGATGTAGCCGCGGCGCAAATGGCAGAGCCATCGGGGAGATTCTAGCATCAGCGCATTCGAGCAGCAGCTACGCTGTGGTATTATCGGGCTGTGAACGTTCGCAAGGCCGGCATCGCGCCCACCGCAATTGACGTGGATTCCATCTGGAACGCGCTTGACGATGCGGCTCGCGAACGGCTGGAGCGTTTTGCGCAGCTAATCGCATCTTACCGCGATGCGGCTCGGCTTACAGGGCTGGAATCGCCTGCGGATGTGCGTGGAGTGCTCGTGCGCGAGTCTTTAGCGCTTGCGCCGTTTATCAGCGAGCTTGCGCCGGAAGAGGTGGCGGACCTGGGCTCGGGCGCGGGAGTGCCGGGGATTCCACTGGCGGTGGCGCTGCCGGAGATTAGCTTCACGCTGTTTGAGCGCTCCGAGCGCAAAGGGAGCTTCCTGGAAATCGCCGTGAGCACGCTGAAGCTATCCAACGTGCGGGTGGCGGCGCGCGATCCTCTCGCCGAGCGGGAGCCAAAGCGCTATCCCTGCGTAACGCTCAGGTCTGTGGCACCGCCTGGTAGGTTAACACAGATAGCCGATAAGCTGATGGCTCCCGGCGGTCGGCTGATGGGCTTTGCCTCGGTGGAAGCGGGGCAAAAGCTGGGCGGCGATGTCGCGCCGAAGCTGCGCGTAGAGCATCTCGGCGAGTATCGGGGAACGAGCGGCAAAAGCTTCGTGTATTCGCTTGCTGCGGGAGAGCGGGCTTGAAATGCCGGTAATCGCGGTTGCCAACGAGAAAGGCGGCGTGGGCAAAACCACGACCTGCATCAACCTCGCCGCTGCGCTGGCGTCGGCGCGGATAAAGGTGCTGCTCATAGATATGGACCCGCAGGCCCACGCTTCCGACGGCCTGGGCATTCCCGAAAACGACCGCTCTTTCACCGTGGCCGAGCTGATGATGGAGCAGTGCGACCTGGCGGAAGCGGTACGCCCGACCTCCCAGCACGACCTGAGCATTGTTCCCGCGGGGCCGAAGCTGGTGGGATTTGAGCTTTCACCGCCCGCGGGCCGGGAAAGCCGGTATCTGCTCAAGCGGGTGGTTGAGGGCTGCCGGCGCAACTACAAGATAATAGTGCTCGACGCGCCGCCCTCTCTTTCGCTGCTCACGCTAAACTGCCTTATCGCGGCGGACAGCCTGATAATCCCGGTGCAGGCGGAGTACCTCGCCCTCGCCGGTCTGGTCAGGATGGCGCGGCTGGTGGAGACCGTGCGCGCCGACTACAATCCGGAGCTCAGGGTGCTGGGCGTGCTGATAACCATGTTCGACCGCCGCACGCGCCTGGCACACGAAGTCGAAAGCGAGATCCGGGACAACTTCCAGGGGCCGGTCTTCCGAACACTCATACCGCGAAGCGTTCGCGTCGCCGAGGCGCCGTCGTTCGGCATGCCGGTTTCGCAGTACGCCAAGGGTTCTCCAGCGGCAATAGCCTACCAGCAACTGGCGCAGGAAGTCGCACGGGCGATTAGGGAAGAACGCAGCGAAACCGAATAAATAATCCGAGAGCTGCAGGTTTAGCCGATTGAGCGCCCAAGGGCGTTGGCCAGAGCTGTTATGTCTTCCATCATTGCGCTGAAGCACCCGGGCGAAAGCGACTGGGCGCCGTCGGACAGAGCCTTTTCGGGATGCGGGTGCACCTCCACGATAACGCCGTCGGCTCCCAATGCGAGCGCGGCGCGAACCGCCGCCGGAATGAAGCGCGGCGTACCCACCGAATGGCTGGGATCGAGGATGACCGGCAGGTGGGTTACGCTCTGGAGGATGGGCACGGCCATAAGGTCTAGCGTGTTGCGCTGCGAGGGATCAAAGGTGCGGATGCCGCGTTCGCAGAGGATGACGCGCGGATTGCCCGCCTTCATGATGTGCTCCGCGGCCAGCAGAAGCTCGCGCAGCGTGTTGCCGAAGCCGCGCTTGAGCAGCACGGGTTTGCCAATGCCACCCACCGCGCGCAGCAGTGGGAAGTTCTGCATGTTCCGGCTGCCGACCTGGACGATATCGGCGACGGGCACGACCGCGTCTATATCCTCTGTGCTCATCAGCTCGGTTACGCTGAGCACGCCGGTTTCTCCTTTCACGCGGGCGATGATGTCGAGCCCTTCCTGATGCAGGCCGTCGAAGGAGTAAGGGGAGGTGCGGGGCTTGAATGCGCCTCCGCGCATAAGCTTCAGGCCGTGCTTGACCAGGAGACCGGCCATTTCCGCGAACTGTTCGTAGCTCTCCACCGCGCAGGGGCCGGCAATAACGGTGAAGCCGCCGTCTCCGATGCTCGCGCCTTCCAGCTCAATTAGCGTTTTGGGCCGCTCGGCGCTGCGTCCCGCGAGAGGATAAGCCTCCGGATTCAGCAGATCTGCCAGCGGGAACTCCCGGCCTGAGATTTCGCCCGGACTACGACTCATCATCGTCGAGCGGGGATTCTAGCACGGGGACTGCCTGCCGGAATACACGTGCGGCCGCCCGGGTGAAGGTCTCTTCATCCACCTGCGCCAGCTCCACTTTTCCCGGACCCAGCGGCAGAACGAATGTGGCGCGGCCCTCACTAACCTTCTTGTCGCTGCCGATAGAGCCCCAGAGCAGGCGGGCGAGATGCTCCGCGTCCTGCACCATCAAGGGCGTAAAGGCGCAGGCAGTCAGCATTTCCTCAATCACGGAAGGCGTGCGCTTGCGCAGACTACCCAGTTCACGCGCTATTTCCATGGCCACAAGTATGCCGTTGCCTACCGCGTTTCCGTGGCTTATCCGCCCGCCGTAGACCGCTTCCAGGGCGTGGCCGGTCGTGTGACCCAGATTGAGATGGGCCCGCTTGCCCAGGTCCAGCAGGTCGTCGCGGATGTACGGCGACTTGATGCGCAGAGCCGCGAGGATAAGCCGGCTGGCGGCTTCCTGGTCGCCCTCAAACACTTTGGAAGCGTTGTGGATGGCGGCGTCCAGCTCGCGCGTGCCCGAAAGAAAGGCCATCTTCATCGACTCGATGAGGCCGTCACGCAGGTGCTCTTCGGTCAGCGTAGAAAGGAAGTCCAGACTGAGCAGCGTCAGCACCGGCAGGTGGAAGGTCCCGAGCTGGTTCTTGCTGCCCAGGAAATTCACCGCGGTTTTGCCCCCCAGTGTGGCGTCCACCATCGCGAGCAGCGTTGTGGGAACGTGCACAATGGGCAATCCCCGGTGATAGAGGCTCGCGATGAACCCGGCCGTGTCGAGCAGCGCCCCTCCACCGACGGCGATAATGTAGTGGTCGTTGCGGGTGGCGCCCATCTTCGCCAGTGAGCGCATCGTGGTCTCGGCGGTGGGCAGCGTCTTGGACTTTTCCCCCACCGGTAGCAGCAGCATTGCGGCTTCCTTAAGGATGGGGGCGGATTCCAGTTGCTCCTCCCACAGCGAGTGGACGCGCTTGTCCACCAGCACGACCGCCTGACGATTGCCGAGTGCTTTGGCGGCGGGCGAGGTCTGCGTCAGGCCCCGGGACGTGAGTTTGGCCAGGTTGCAGAAGTAAACTTCTTGAGTCGCCTTTTGCGATGTGTTAACGCTCAGGGCGGAAGTAGGTTTTGTTTTAGCTTTTGAAGGCATGATAGATTACCTTGGCAATTGAGATAGGTGAAAAACCGTTGGCGTATACCTCAAGGTGCGCCTGACGGTAACGGGGCTCGCGCTCGGCCAGCAGTTTCCTGAGCCCTTCCTT
Organism: bacterium; assembly: GCA_029932365.1. GTDB lineage: Bacteria > 4484-113 > 4484-113 > 4484-113 > 4484-113 > JAGGTK01. The sequence goes on from JAOZQG010000001.1 coordinate 6,736, forward strand.
GCCGCAGCTCTCGATGAGCGGGCGATGCTTTCCGTTTTGGCTGATACGGGCGTAGAGCGTTTCAAACGGACAGCGCAAGTAGGCCGTGAAGCCGTAAACGTTGAGTTCCTTAAATACCCGATCGTTCATCAGCGTGCCACCACCGGTCGCAACCACGAGATTGCGCAGCATCGCAAGCTCTAGCGCGACTTCCGCTTCCCACTCGCGGAACCGGTCTTCCCCGTAGCGCTCAAAGACGGCGGCGATACTCATGCCGTGTCGGCGAGCGACTTCGCGGTCCGTATCGACCAGCTCGCGGTCGAGCATGCGCGCGAGTTCGCGGCCAATGGTGGTCTTGCCGGAACCCATAAAACCCGCAAGGATTATGTTGCGGGCAGGACCTGCATTCTCCGCTGGCTGAAGCATAGCCGGCGTATATTATAAACCCTACACCAATTTCCGGAAAGCCCCGGCCAGTAAACGCCGGTTTTGGGCCAGGGCAATCGGGATAAACGGGCGGTAAAGGAGCTAGCCCTGGAACTCGCGGCGCTTCTCGCAGAGCTCAAGCAGCCCCTGGAACTGCTTGCGGCGGCTGGGATGCTTCAGCTTCTTGATGGCCTTCATCTCAATCTGCCGGATGCGCTCGCGGGTCACGTTAAACTGCCGGCCGACTTCCTCCAGCGTCCGCGGGTGGCCGTCGTCCAGGCCGTAGCGCAACCGGATGACCGCTTCCTCGCGCTGGGAGAGAGTTTGCAGTATCCGGTCTATCTTCCCGCACGTAAGGCTGAACAACGTCTCGCTTTCGGGATTGGGCACCTTCTTGTTTTCCTGGAAGTCCTGGAACTGGCTGTCCTTATCGCTGCCGATGGGTTTTTCCAGCGATATGGGCTTCTGGGCCACGCGCAGAATGTCGCGCACCTTATCCTCCGAGATATCCAGCTCGTCCGCAATTTCGGGATTGGTGGGCTCGCGCCCCTCGCGCTGCTGAATGGTCTTGCTGGCGCGCGAGAGCTTGGTTATCGTCTCCACCATATGCACCGGCTTGCGGATTAGCTCCGCCTGGTCGGCCAGGGCCCGCGAGATGGCCTGGCGGATCCACCAGGTAGCGTAGGTGGACAGCTTGAATCCGCGCTCCAGGTCAAACTTCTCCACGGCGCGGATCAGGCCCATATTGCCCTCCTGGATGAGGTCCAGGAAGCTCATACCGCGGTTGAGGTATTTCTTGGCGATGCTGACCACGAGCCTGAGGTTGGCCTCAATCAGGCGCTGCTTGGCACCGTCCACCCCGTCGCGGTACTGCCGGGCGTAGTACTGCTCCTCTTCCTTGGTAAGCAGGGGGATCTGCCCGATGGTTTTAAGGTACATCTTCACGGAGTCGTCAAGCCGCATGCTTTCCGCCGCGCCAATCTCTTCTTTGGTGAAGCCGGCCTCCTCGGCCTGGAGCAGCTCCCGGTGATTGTCTATGACCTTGCCGGTTTCGTCCATTACCGGGATATTCTTGCTCTGCAGGTCGTCCAGCAGCACCTCTATATCCTCGTCCGTCAGGTTCTCGTCCCGCGCCACCAGGTCACCCAGCTCCTTGGTGGTGATCATCCCTTTGCGAAAAGCTATGTCGTAGATCTGCTCGTAAACCTCGTCCGAGAAGTGCGTGTCGCTCTTCGGGCGCGGGCGCGCGTTTTTCGCGTTGAGAGGAACCCTCTCACGCGACGGTTTTCTATTCTGCTTTGGCTCCGTGGATTTGGTAGTCATAGGCAGCTCTTTTTGCTCCGCGATTTCATGCGGACAGAATTAACCCGACACAGATGGCAGGCTCTAGAGTATACCCGCGAAATAGCCTCTTTTCAACATAATTCGCGGGATTATATACCTGGCGCCTTCGGGGAATATTGAATTATAGGCATTGAAGCGGGTATCGCACTTGTTTGACCGAATAGCCTTGCCCGAAAAGACGTGCTAGCATTCGGGGCGTGCCGGTGAGAAAGCGCTATCAACCGGCGGTTGCATTCCTTTTGCTGGCGGCGGCGGCCGCAATATTGCTCACCGTGACCTGGCCGGAGCGCGATAGGCAAAAGCCGCAGCTTGCGCGCGAAACTGCGGGCTATGATACCGAGGTGCGGGGCTGGCTACAGCGGCTGGTAGGGCTGAAGCGCGATGGCATGGCGGAGCTTTCCTGGGAGCAGCGCGAGGAGCTAAGGGCTATCGTCAGCCGCTCCGGACTGGCGTCCGACCAGCGGGCGACTCTCGCGTTCTGGATGATAATCCGGCGGGTGAGAGTGCCGGATCCCGTGCTGGACGCGCTGGCGGCGGACGAATTTTTCGTCGCGCAGTCCGACGACCGCTGGCTGTTCACGCTGGGGCGCATCTCGCTGTTCCGCGCACAGCCCTACTCGCCCCATCAAGATACCGAACGGCAGTTGCGGTTGGCGCAGAAGCTGTTCGGACATGCCTGCGCCGAAAACGAGAGTCCTGCGTTCTACTGGCTCTACCGCGCCGTAGTGCTGCATTACCTGCGAGCCATAGAGCTTCGCCGGGGGGACGAGGCGGCAGCGGATGAATCCCTTGAAGCGCTGGTGGCTGCGGTGGATGCCTTCATTAAAGCTGATGAAAGGCGGATGCTTCTGCCGCCGCCGTACCTGAGATTCGCCGGAAGTGTGCTGGGAATGCCGCCTGAGATGCCCCTCGGCGACGGCTCCAACCTTCCCTGGGCGCCGCGATTGCCCTTTGCGCTGCTTATCGGCTCTGACCTGCGCAGTGACCTGCGCGCCGATTTTGCTGAAGGAGTTTCTTGGGAGAAGCTCGCGCGGCTGATGCGTTTCTACCGGCAGGCGCTTCTGCTGGAGCCGCCGGCCGAACAGACGTTCGACTTCACCGCAGCCGAGCTGGCGGCGTTTTTGCTAGACGACCTTCCCGAGGCGGCGCCGGAGTTCGCGCAGAAGGTCACCGGCGAAGCCGCTGTTGTCGCCGAGCTGCTGGAGGAGTTGCGGGACGTTGTAGGATACGCCGAAGCCAATCCAATCTACGTGGGCACCAACCTGGCGGCTTACCACGAAAACAGGCGGCTTAGCTTCCGCGGCGACTTCCGCGCCATAATAGACGCGATTTTGCGAAAACTGGACGGCATTATGGGTAATACAGTGTGATGGGCGCATTTGCCGTTAGAGCAGTTGTTCTCGGGATTTGCCTGGGTGCGTTTTTTGCCTGCGCGCCCGGCGGAGGGGCGCGAAAGCCCGAGCCGGCGATACCCGTTTCCGAAGCTGTGCTATCCATCCTCAACGAGCTTGCCCCTTACCAGGGCCTGACGTCTGAAGAGCCGGGTGCGGAGCAGCAGGCGCGGGAAGAAGCCGTACGTGCAGCTAAGGACGCGGTGCTGGATGCCCGCAGGTCGTTTGGCGAACGGGTGACGCTGGCGTGCTGGCTGCAGCAGATGCGGGAGGGGCCGTCGGATGTGGTGATTGTGGAGCTAGCGTCGGAATCGCACGGCGAACTTGACGCCGATACGCGCATCATTTACGCGCTGGGAATGCTTATCTGGAATGCGGCGTTGGCGGCGAGTGAGGATCCATTCCGCTGGCAGGAAAACGATAAATCGGTAGCGCTGGGGCGGCAGGCGATGGAGCTTTTGCGGCGCGCCACCGATACGCAGCCGGAAAATGGGCTTTATTCGCTTACCGCAATCTACGCGGACTTTCTGCTCACCGGGCGACTGCAGGGCACACTGATTTCGTGGCGCTGGGACGAGGACGTGCAGGCGGAATGCGCCGCACGCATTAAGCCCCTGCTCGCGCGCTTCACCGACGCAACGAAGATTCAGGGAATGGCCGGCCCGCCGTATTTCACCGCGCTCAAGTCGTGGAGGGATTACACCGCTGCGGAGATGGGCGGTGGGCTGCACAACGGCGAGTATGCGTCGGCGATTATGCCGGCGTGCCTGGTGCTGGTTCTGCGCGACCAGGGAAGGCGGCAGGAAACCGGGGAGATGCCGCAGATACTGGACGCGGTGCAGAAGCTCTTGCAGTTCGAGCCGAGAAGCAAAGACCGGCTCTCGGCGTCGAGCGCGGCGCTTAGGGCGCTGGCGCAGACGCTGGAGCAGATGATACTCGACCCGGGGCTGCGCGGGGAAGCGGCGGCGCTCACAAGTAAGGCGCGCGGGCTTTACAAAGCCATCAGCGACGATTGGCTGGGCAATTACGCCGACGAATACGCCAGGGTGGCCACGACCGACCGGCCGGCGGCGCTAAGGCTGGAAAAACGCTTCGTGGATAAATACACAGGCCGGGTGCGCGAGCTGGCGGAGGATATGCGGGAGTTTGTTTCGCAACTGGAGCCGGAAGCGGCAGGTCCCCAAGCTACCCCCGCCCCGTGGTAGGAGTGGTTTCATTCTATTTGCGAGCTCTCACTTCATCGCCCAATTCCCGCTTATACCGCTTCTTCCGGTGGCACCAGCACCAGGATTGCACTATCCCGAATGCCACTGGGGTTGCCGCAGGTAAGGCGGTTCGCGTGCTAACCGCAATAGCACACCGGCGCTGGGCCGTTTGGCTCCATGTCCGGGGGTATCTGAGAAATAACGGTCAAACGCGCTATAATCGGGCGGCTTCGTTGCGCCAAGGCGCGCAACTGAATCAATTCAGTTTTTCTGCATTTGCTGATGGAGGAGGGCATATGAAAAGCTGTAAATCCCTGTGGATCATTACGCTGCTGTTGTTGATCCTGTTTTCCACATCCGCATTCGCCCAGGAGCCGGAGACGCCGGAGGATACTCCGGAAGCCGTCACAGCGGAAGAGGCCGAAGCTCCCGCCGAGGAGCCCGCGCCGGCACCGGCGGAAGAGGAAAAGTGCGCCTTTGATAAGGCCATCGAGGACTTAGAATGCATCCCTGGGCTGTTCACGCTCTATTACAAGGAAGACGAGCGCAGGGCGCTTTTAGAGCTGGCGCCGGAGCAGCTCGACGAGATTTATTTGTGCAACATCGCGGTGGAGGCGGGGGACGGCTACTTCCTCGATTCCGGCGCGATGCTGGGAAGCTTCCCCTTTGCGTTCAAGCAGGTGGGCAAGAAGGTGCAGCTTATTCAGAAAAACGTGTCGTTTCGCGCCGACCCCGAATCCCCGCTGGCGCGCGCGATACCCCGGGGCGTGACCGATTCCGTGCTCGCGTCATCGCCCCTTGTGGGCGAGCCGCACCCGGAAACCAAGCACATACTGGTGGACGCCGGAGCGTTCTTCCTGCAGGACATAATCGGCGTGGGCATGTGGCTGGGAGAGTACGCGGGATACGGCTTCGATCCCTCGGAGACCTACTTCGGATTCCTCAAGTCCTTTCCGCGGAATACCGAGATTGAAGTAGTAGCGCATTTCAGGGGTACGGGCATGGGCATTGAATCCACAGGCCGGGCGATTCCCGATGTGCGCAGCCTGCAGCACAAGTACCGCTACAGCCTGTGCGCGCTGCCCGACGACGGCTATATGCCGCGCCTGGGCGACGACCGCGTTGGCTACTTCATGACCTACTACCGGGACTACGACGCGCTGGCCGCCGACCTGCCCTACAAGTACTACATCGAGCGCTGGCGACTGGAGAAGCAGTTCCCGCACCAGGACGTGAGCCCGCCCAAGGAGCCCATCGTTTTCTGGCTGGAAAACACCATTCCTTACGAATACCGCGACGCGGTGCGCGCGGGGATTTTGGAGTGGAACACCGCGTTTGAGAAGGTCGGATTCAAAAACGCCATTGAAGTGAAGCAGATGCCGGACGACGCCGACTGGGACCCGGCGGACATCAGATACAACGTGGTGCGCTGGATTGTGATGCCGGGCGCGGGATACTGCGTCGGGCCGTCAACGGCGGATCCCTTCACCGGCGAGATTTACGCAGCCGATATCCGCATGTGCGCGGATATAGTGCGGTGGATTACCGCCGAATATACAGAATTCGTCGATCCGCTGGTGGAGCTTTCGCGGGATGCCGAGATTCCGCCGCCGCCGTTTCTGGGCAACCGGCGTGCCGCCTACGCAGATAATTACGCCGAAGGCAAGATGCGTGAGGCGGCGTTCGGCCTGAGCCTGCTGAACGCGCGCGGCAAGATGAGCCTTGATTCGCCGGAGGGCAAGCAGTTCGTCTTTGACGCCATAAAGGACCTGACGACGCACGAGGTGGGCCACACGCTGGGCCTCAGGCACAACTTCAAGGGCAGCGCGGTGCACACGCTGCGGGAGATGCACGACCGCAGCATCACCGACGTGGAGGGCGTCTCCGGCTCGGTGATGGACTACAACACGGTAAACATCGCGCCCGTGGGCAAGCCGCAGGGAGAATACTGGCAGACCACGCTGGGCACCTGGGACTACTTCGTTATCGAGTATGGATACAAACCCATAGACGCCGATTCGCCGGAAGATGAACTGCCGGAGCTGGAGAAAATCGCCCGGCGCTCGGGCCTGCCCAAGCTCGTTTACTGCACGGACGAGGACGCGGCTGGCGGGTCGCCGGTTAGCACTGACCCGCTGTGCAATATGTGGGATATGGGCTCGGACCCGATAGCGTTTTTCCAGCAGCGCATTGAGCTGGGAGATGAGCTGCTCAATGTGCTGGAGGAGAAGTTTGAGAAGGATGGCGGGCGCTACCAGAAACTGCGCTGGGTCTTTGGCAGCGTGATATACCCGACCTGGGCCGCCGCCTACACCGTTCCCAAGTATATCGGCGGCGTCTACCAGGACCGCGCGCATATCGGCGATCCCAGCGGCAAGCTTCCATTTACGCCGGTTCCCGCCGCCAAGCAGCGCGAAGCGATGAGGTTTCTAACGGAGAACGTTTTCGCCTCGGATGCGTTTGCCTTCCCGCCGGAGCTGATGCGCAAGCTGGCCGCCGAGCGCTACCCGGATTTTGAGGGCAGCGTGTATACACGCGAGCGCACAGATTACCCGCTGCACTCGATGGTGCTGAGGATTCAGAGCTACGCACTTTACCGCCTGTATGACCCGCTGACGCTCAACCGCATGGTGGACCTGCCGTTGCAGTATGATGACGGCGAGGACGCGTTCACCATAGCGGAGATGTTCCAGGAACTGCGGTTCGCCATCTGGTCGGAAGCGTATGACCAGACCGACATTGACAGCTTCCGGCGCAACCTGCAGCGCGAACACCTGGGCATTCTCACGGCTATCGTGCTGGGAATGATGGACGTTCCGCCGGATGCGACGAGCCTGGCGCGGGCGGATCTTACGGCGCTGCGCGGCTGTATCGCGGCATCGCTGAGAAAGGGCGGCCTGGATGCCGCAACCACCGCCCATCTTGATGAGTGCCTGTCGCGCATCGACGCCGCGCTGGAAGCGTCCATGCTGCGGGGATTCTAACGAGCGCGCTGCATACCGGCTGAGACAACCGGAACGGGACGGGAATTGAAGTGCTCACGGGCATACACTTCTTGCTGACTTACACTTGCAACTGGGAGTGCGACCACTGCTTTCTTTTCTGCGGGCCGTCGTCCGAGGGCACGTTCACCATCAAGCAGGTGCGCGAGGTGCTAAACGAAGCGGTGAAGCTGGGAAGCGTTGAGACTATTTACTTTGAGGGTGGCGAGGCGTTCCTGTACTACCCGCTGATGGTGGAGGGCATCCGGCTGGCGCGCAAAAAGGGCTTTCTGGCGGGCATCGTCACGAATTCCTACTGGGCCACGTCGGAGGAGGACGCGGAGCTATGGCTCAAGCCCTTGGTTGGGCTGGGTATATCTGATTTAAGCATCAGCGATGACGAATACCACTACGAAGGTGATAAGGTGAGCCCGGCGCAGCATGCGCTGGCGGCGGCGAGGAAGCTGGGGCTGCCGGTCGCGTCGATATGCATCGAGAAGCCGCGTGTTGAGGACACGAGCAAGGCGCAAGAGAAGGGCGCGCCGGTAGTGGAGGGCGGCGCGATGCTTAAAGGCAGGGCGGTAGAAAAGCTCATAGAAGGCCTGCCCCGGCGTGCCTGGGATGAGTTCACCGAGTGCCCGTTTGAGGATCTGGAAAACCCGGGACGTGTGCACGTTGACCCATTTGGGCACGTGCATCTATGCCAGGGGCTGAGCATGGGAAATATGTGGGAGACGCCGCTCGCTGAGCTGGTGAGAGGCTACGATGCCGCAGCGCATCCTGTCTGTGCGCCACTGGTTAGCGGGGGACCAGCGGAGCTGGCAAGGCAGTACGGGTTGGAGCACGAGGACTGCTACGTTGACGCCTGCCATTTCTGCTATCTGATGCGCCTGGCGCTGATAGACCGCTTCCCCGGGTATCTGGCACCCAGACAAGTGTATGGGTTAGAATAAGGAAGTTTCGGGAGTAGTGTGGAAATAAACAGAAGTAGCACTGAACTAAGCATCGTAACCGGTGCATTCTCCTACACGGGCGGCTATATCGCGCGGGAGCTTCTGGCGCGCGGTGAGCGCGTGCGCACGCTGACCAACCATCCGGAGCGCGCCGGCGAACTTGCAGACCGAATAGAAATCAGGCCTCTGGATTTTACTCGTCCGGCGCAGCTCGCCGAGAACATGAGGGGCGCTTCTGTGCTCTACAACACGTACTGGATACGCTTCGCCCGCAAATCAATGACCTTTCAGCAGGCGGTGGAGAACACGAAAGACTTGCTGGACGCGGCGAAAGAAGCTGGAATTGAGCGGGTCGTGCACATAAGCGTCACCAATCCCGACATCGAATCGGATTTGCCGTACTTCAGGGGCAAGGCTCAGGCCGAGCGGGCGGTGACCGCTTCGGGGCTTTCCTACGCGATTCTGCGCCCGGCGGTGCTTTTCGGCATCGGAGGCGTCCTTATCAACAATCTGGCGTGGCTGATGCGGCTGTTTCCCGTGTTTCCGGTACCGGGGGATGGGAATTACCGGATTCAGCCAACCTTCGTAGAGGACTTCGCCAAACTCGCGGCTGCCTGCGGCGGCGAGACTGCAAGCTATACGGTGGACGCCGTGGGCCCGGAGACCTTCAGCTTCAACGAGCTTCTGCGGCTAATCGCGCGAAGCGTGAACCGGCGCGCGCTGCTGATACGCCTGCCGCCGGGGCTGGCGCTGTGGCTTTCGCGCATTCCCGGATACGCATTGCGGGATGTGCTGATGACGCCCGACGAGCTTAGGGCGCTGAGCCGAAACCTGCTGGCTTCTTCAAGCATACCCACGTGCACCACGCGATTGAGCGACTGGCTGAAGGAGAATTCCGGGCGCATCGGACGCCGCTATATCAACGACTTCGCGCGGCACTACCGGTAGGATGGCAGCGTGATACAATATAAGCTCGCGATAAGGTGCATTATTCGCGGGTTTTACGCTGTGCGTCGCGTCTGAATGCAGCAGGAGGGACTCAATTATATATATCAAGTGGTCTGACGAGCTATCAGTAGGCGTTGAGCTAATCGACCGGCAACACCGGGAGATGTTTGACCGGATAAACCATTTGCTCCGAGCGATGGGCGAGATTGGAGGGGCGAAGCAGGTGGTTGCTACCGCCGATTTCCTGCAGGAGTATGTTGTCAAGCATTTCGCGGCGGAAGAAGAGCAGATGGCATTGCACGAGTATCCTGGTATGGCGCAGCACAAGGAGCATCACGAGTATTTCCGGGGACAGGTGGAGGATCTCCGCCAGAGACTGGCAGAGCACGGACCGAACGAGAAGCTGCTTATAGAGGCGCAGGAGTTGCTCGTCAACTATCTCCGCGACCATATTCTCCAGGTAGATATGCTCCTGGGAAGATTCCTCAAAGAGAAGATGTAGCGGATACAAGCCAGGATTGAGAGGTCGCCTGGCGACCGCGTCGCTTCACTGGGCTTTGCCAAGTGTTCTCTTCGCAGCGATTGCTGCGTGCGGAATACACGCGTGCCCTTAGTGCGCTTCCCCTGTGCTAGAATCAGCGCGCCGGGGGGAGCGGGAATCGCCCTGGCAACAGCGGTATGTGGGCAGGCGCAATGACCACTCTCATAATCGCCACGGGTACAGGGGCTTTCGTTGCAGCGCTCCTGGTAACTCCGCTGCTGCTCACGCTTTGCCACCGATTCAAGCTTTACGACGTCTCCAACGCCCGCAAAGTGCATCACGGAGAGAAGCCCCGGCTCGGCGGCGTATCCATATTCGTGGCGACGCTGCTAAGCATAGGCTACGTCACGGTGGTGCTGGCGCCGGAACTCATCCCGCTGTCCGGTCGTCAGCTCTTCGCGCTGCTGGGCGGCGCGGTGCTGTTTTTCACCCTGGGACTTGCGGATGATCTGTGGCGGCTATCTGCACGCGTAAAATTCGCGCTTCAGATAATCTTTGCGCTTGGAGTAGCCTGGGCGGGCATCAATATCGGGACTCTATTCGGCACGGTAGTTCTGCCGGTATGGCTCAGCTATCTGTTAACCGTCTTCTGGATTGTGGGCATCGTTAATACCATCAATTTTGTGGACGGCCTGGACGGTCTTTCCGCCGGTATCAGCGCGGTGGCGTTCCTGGCTATTTTGGTGCTTTCGCTCGCGCGCGGGGATTATTTCTTCTCACTGGTGAGCCTGGCGGTGCTGGCATCGCTGCTGGGATTTTTGCCCTACAATTTCTATCCCGCCCGCATCTTTATCGGCGACGGCGGGGCGATGCTTATGGGCTATTACCTCGCCACGGTCGCGCTCCTTGGTTTCTTCAAGCAGGCGACAGTTATCGCGTTCCTGCTTCCGCTGCTCATCCTGCTGGTGCCCATCGCGGATACGTCTTTTGCCATTCTGCGAAGGCTGATGGCGGGCAAGCCCATAACGGCGCCGGACAAGAAGCACATCCACCACCGGCTGCTTTTCTTCGTTAACCGCAGGCGCCGCCAGCAGATGCTGCGCAACGGCGTGAAAGTCGACGACGCCGCTCGTCAGTTTATCGAGGGCCTGGCGCACCGCAACGCCGTGTTGATTTTGTATCTTGTAGCGTTCGCTTTTGCGGCGGTCGCAGTCTGGCTAGGGCTGCGCGCGTAATCCGCGCCTTCCCTGTATGCTTGAAGGAAACAGATACGGGCGCTACCGGTTTGGACCGGGGGCGCGGTGCGGCCCGCCTTATCTCTTAGTCGGGGTTGCATCCGTAATGCGCTTCGGGTAAATTGTGCAGGATTCCGGGCAGGGGGTACCCGATTCCGTAACCATGAGTCGAGTAACCGGCAGAACCGCTAACGACCATATCCGGGTCACCCCGCGCGAGGCGACCATCATACTCGCGCCGTATATAGGCAACAAGTTCTGGGAACAGCTTAGCCTGGTACTCCCTATTGTCGGTTACTTGGTGCTGTTCCAGCTTATTGTGCTGCGAGAGAGCATAGAGCAAGCCTTTCAGATTGGCTGGGGCGTGTTCTGCGTAATCATCGGCCTTATGTTCTTCATGGAGGGCCTGCGCCTGGGCCTTATGCCGTTCAGCGAAAGGATTGGCGCGGGGCTTCCGCAGAGTGCGACGCTTCCGGTAGTGCTCGGATTCGCCTTTCTGGTGGGCGTCGGCGCGACTCTCGCCGAGCCCTCCATCGGCGTTTTAAGGCAGGCCGGCGTATGGATAAGCCCTGAAAGGGCGCCCTTGCTCTACTACCTGCTGAACAAGCAGACGATGCTGCTGGTTGTCTTCGTCGGCATCGGCGTGGGCATCGCCGCTTTGCTGGGCATCCTGCGCATCATCCGGGACTGGCGGCTGGCTCCTCTGATTACTCCGACGGTTCTGGGCGCACTCGGGCTTACGCTGATCGCGGCTCTGAACGAGACTACAGCTCCGATTGTCGGGCTCGCCTGGGACAGCGGCGCGGTTACGACCGGGCCGGTGACGGTCCCGCTGGTGCTCTCGCTGGGCATCGGTCTGGCCACCGTTGTCGGGCGTGCAGATACGGGAAAGGCGGGCTTCGGAATCGTCACGCTGGCTTCGCTGTTTCCCATCATCACGGTGCTGCTTCTAGGACTGGCGCTTTACCACTTCGGGGCGGCCGACCTTGCGGCTGTGGCGAGCAGTCCCGGAGCGATAGAGGCTCAGGGTTCCGTTGAGGTGAGCATTGGCGGCGTACTTTTTTCGTCGCTTATCGCGGCGTTTCAGGCGATTGTGCCGCTGATAATATTTCTGTATCTGGTTCTGGCGTTTGTCGTGCGGATACCGCTGGAGCATCCCCGGGAAGTTTGGCTGGGGATTTTCTTCGCTGTCCTGGGAATGTTTATTTTCAACCTCGGTCTGACCACAGGCCTTTCACCGCTCGGGGCCCAAGTGGGAATGACGCTGCCGTTCACCTTCAACCCGCCAGGAGAAGCGCTTATCGGCGAAGTCGTGGGGCGGGTGGTTACGGTTATCTTCGGTTTTCTGATGGGCTACGGCGCGACGCTGGCCGAGCCGGCTCTGAACGCGCTGGCGATCAAGGTGGAGGAGATAACGGTCGGGGCTTTCAAGCGCAGCCTGCTTATGCACACAGTCGCCTTCGGGGTCGGCATTGGCATAGCACTGGGGGTGACCAAGCTTTTGTTTGATTTCTCGCTGGCCTGGCTGCTGCTGCCGCTTTATCTTTTGCTGCTTCCGGTCACCGCGATTTCAAGCGAGGCATTTGTTAACATAGGATGGGACAGCGCGGGCGTCACCACCGGCCCGATAACGGTTCCGCTGGTGATTGCGCTGGGGCTGGGGCTGGGAAGCTCAATAAACGTCATTGAGGGATTCGGCATCTTGGCAATGGCTTCGGTGTGTCCGATAATCAGTGTGCTAACCGTCGGCTTTCTTGCCGGAAGAAGAAGGGAAAGGCGGGAAGAGCCGGCGGAGGATGAGGAGGATATCTGAAGATGGTTAATGAAACGGTAGAGAAGGGAACCGCCTTCCACGTAAAGGAGGGCGCCATGATGGGCAAGCTTGACCTTATATTCTGCATCGTCCAGCGGGGCCGGGCGGACAGGATTATCAAAAAAGCCATGAAGGCGGGCGCCGGCGGAGCCACCACGTGGTTCGCGCGCGGCTCGGGCATCCGCGAAAAGCTGGGGCTTTTAGGCATCGCCATATCGCCGGAGAAGGAAGTTATGATGATTGTGACCCCGCCCGAGCTGACCGACCGGGTTTTCGCGGCGATAGTCGCGGCGGGCAAGCTGGACGTGCCCGGTCAGGGCCTGGCCTTCGTCACCGAGATCAAGCAGCTGGTGGGCATCTTCGGCGGCCCGGACGCAATTGAGGAAGAAAGCGAGCCACCCCCCGACTAGCGGCTACCTGCAAACTCGCGCTTCGCTTGACGACGGCCCTCGCGCCAGCTCGCTGTTGCAAGCACTAGCTCCCACCCACCATCTTCGCCAGCGCTGCGGAAAGGAAATTGGCTTCCGGGGGTGCGGCGCGGGAGACCAGCAGCACCGGCGCTACGCCGCCGACAACGAGCCCCAGCATAAACGCATTCGTGTAGTAAAGCACCATCTTCACCGCGATGTTGCAGGACTCCAGATTCGGCACTAACACGATGTCAGCGTCGCCCGCAATCGGCGTATCGATCTTCTTCACCTTCGCCGCTTCGGGGTCAAGGCCCAGATCAACGCCGAACGGGCCGTCAATTATCGCGTCGGGCCATTCGCCCTCGCGGTGGCGCCGCACAATTTCGCGGGCGTCCACAATCGCCGGGATGTCCTGGCCGGTGTCCTCCATACCCGCCGCCAGGATTACCCTGGGCTTTTCTATTCCAATACTATGGGCGACGGCAATAGCGTTTTGCATAATCCTTATCTTCCCCTCCAGGTCGGGCAGCACATTCAGCCCGCCGTCGGTGACCTGAAGCAGCTTCCCCGCGCGCGGATTTTCTATGACCGCCGTGTGCGACAGGAAATAGCCGTGGCCCTTAATTTCCTCTTCTTCCGTGTGCAGCACCGCTCTAAGCAGCTGATCGCTTTTCACGTTGCCCTTCATCACGAAGGACGCGCCACCCGAAAGGCACAAGCGCACCGCTTCAGCCGCAACCTCGCCTGTAGGCGCGGAATGTATTGTCGTACGCTCGGGTTTATGCTCCGCCCGAGCAAGCGTTTTCTCGATGGCTGTGGGATCCCCCACGAAGACGCAACTCGCTAATCCTTCGCGTTCCGCCAGGTGGGCGAACTCAACCGCGCCCGCCGAATCTCCGCCCGCGATGGCGATGACCGCAGGTTCTCCGCAGCAAGCCGCTTCCTTGAGTTCGGCGAAACTCTTAATCATCATAACCCTCCAAAAACGGGTGCTAGCCCTTGTAGGCGCGGACGCGCTCTTCGCCCGACAGCGCAGCGTTGGCGGCCGCTGCCAGCGCTTCCATCTCGTTCTCGCCGGGATACACCAGGACTTTCCCCAGCCATTTGAGATATTTCTTCAGGTCGTTCACCAGCTTTGTTGAGTGCGCCAGGCCGCCGGTGAGGATAATAGCATCGTGCGCGCCGCAAAGCGGCATCGCGTACATACCGATGTTTTTGGCGACCTGGTAGACCATTGCCGAGTAGATGAGCTTGGCCTGCTTGTCGCCAGCGGCAATCATCTCAAGCACCTCCGGCAGGTCGCTTGTGCCGAGGTAGCCGGCGAAACCCGACTTTTTCACCAAAAGCTTTTTCAGCTCGTCGTCGCTGTATTTGCGCGCCAGCGCGATGACCCCCCGCAGCGGCAGCACCCCCGCTCGCTCGACCGAGAATGGGCCCTCGCCGAGCAGCGCGTCGGCGTTGTCGACGATGCGCCCGTTTTTAACGCTGGCGACGGTAAACCCGGAGCCCAGGTGGGCCACCACGAAACTCGCCTTGCTGAAGGCAAGGCCCAGTTCCGCCGAGGCGCGTTTGCACATCGCGCGCACGTTCAGCGCGTGCAGCCGGCTCGCGCGCTCTATTCCCGGACAGCCGGAGATCCGCGCGACTTCGGGAAACTCGTCCACCACCACCGGATCCGCGATAAAACCGGGCACTCCCGTATCCTTCGTCAGCTCGTGCACCAGCAGGGCACAGAGGTTGCTTGGATGCTCGCCGTATTTGCCCGCACGCAGGTCTTCCAGCATCTTCTCGTTGATGCGGTAAACGCCGGCGGCGAGCGGCGCCAGCAGGCCGCCCCGTCCGATAACCGCGGCGAACTTGTTGAGCTTCGCCCCGATGACTCTAAGAAACGAGCGCACCTGCTCCTCGCGCGCCGGCAGCTCGTCCGTGATGCGTTTGATGCCGGGGGGCGGTGAAAAGGTAAGGTTTTCTTCGTGGAGGACGGCATTGCCAGAGAAGATGGCCAGCTTGGTGCTCGTCCCGCCCATGTTGACCACCAGAACACGCCCCATCTGCTTGCGCACGCGTTCCGCCGTCCCGCCTGACTTGCCTCTGGTCATAAACCCTCCGATAATTCCCTACGGAGCGTAATCAATGCCGCCCGTACAACTGCGCGCAAACGGGGCCGGATTCGGCGCGCAGGTTCCCGCAGATTGCGGCCAGCCAGGATACCCGGCGAAGATATTTTTAGATTGGCCAAGCCCTCCTCCAGCTTGTAATTTATATCACAAACAGGCTGGCCTGTCGAGGATACAGCTTATGCCCGATGCCGCGCGGACTCCCGCGGAATTGACGCGCGGCGAAGTGTCTGATATAAACTCTGTCAGTTGTCACCGAGACACAAACGACGAAGCAGTCAAAGGAGACCTCCTCGCGGCCCCAGGGTTAACCGGCAGATACGGGTGCCCGAAGTGCGCCTGATTGACGACACCGGCGCCAACGTCGGCGTCGTCGCGATTGACGACGCGCTCAGCCAGGCCTGGGAGAAGGGATACGATCTTGTCGAAGTCGGTCCCAACGAAAATCCTCCCGTGTGCCGGATGATGGACTTCGGCAAGTTGAAGTACAGGGAGCGTAAGAAGCGCTCCTCGTCCAAGCAGGGCGCGGGAGGGGAGCTTAAAGAGATAGGCGTTTCGATGAAGATTAGCGACCACGATCTGGACGTGAAGATAAAGCGGGCCCGGAAGTTTTTGGAGCGCGGGCACAAGGTGAAGTTCAATTTGCTGCTGCGCGGCAGGGAGAAGGCGTTCCAGGACACGCTGGCGCTCAAGCAGATTGAGCGCATCATTGAGATGATGTCCGACGTGGCTGTTGTGGATTCCCGCAGCAAAGGGATGGTAGGAAGCAGGCTTTTTGTTATAATGGCGGCTTCTAAGGGTAAGCCCTCCCGAGAGGAAACGGGTAAATATGCCAAAGGCAAAAACGCATCAGGCGACGGCGAAAAGGATTCGCCGGACGAAAAGCGGGAAGCTTCTTAGGAAGCGCGCCAACGCACGCCATCTGCTCGAAAAAAAATCATCGCGCCGCAAGCGGCGTCTGGCCAAGACGGCCCGGGTGGACCGGGTTGACCGGAGCCGCTACTCGCAATTGCTGGGAGGGAAGAAGTAATGACCCGGGTCAAGCGAAGCGTTGCTTCGCGCGCAAGGCGACGTCGGGTGCTCAAGCGGGCATCCGGATACAGGGGCACGCGGGGCCGTTTATTCAGGGCGGCGAAAGAAGCCGTGATGCACGCCGGCCATTACGCTTACGTCCATCGGCGGACGAAGAAGCGCGACTTCCGCCGGCTGTGGATTGCGCGCATCAGCGCGGCCAGCCGCGCCGCGGGGCTGCCGTATTCGCGTTTTATGAACGGGCTGGCCAAGGCCGGAGTGGAGCTTGACCGCAAGCAGCTCGCCCAGCTCGCCATCCACGACGAGAAGGCGTTTGCCGAGCTGGCGGAGCTGGCGCGGGAGAACCTCTAGGAGAGCCGCTGTGCCGCCGTCGCTGGAAGAACTGGCTTCCCTGATCAAGGAAGTGCAGATTGACGCCAGGCGCGCTGAAACCCCCGACGAACTGGCGCAGGCAAAGGCGCGCGCTCTCGGCGGTAGGGGATTCCTCAAGTCGGCGCTGTCGCAGATAAAAGACCTCGCGCCCGAAGAGCGCAAAGCCTACGGCCAGCAGCTCAACGCTTATAAAGACGAGCTGGAGGAGTACTTCCGGCGGCGCGCGGACGAAATCAGCGCCGCGGCGAAGGCTAAAGCCGAGTTCTTCGACGGCAGCCTGCCGGGCACCCGCGTGCAGATGGGCCGGCTGCATCCCATCCGCGCCGCCATGCGCCATATCGTGGACATCTTTGTCTCCATGGGCTTTGACGTCTTCACCGGCCCCGAAATGGAGTACGAAAAGTACAACTTCGACCTGCTCAACATCCCCCAGTACCATCCAGCCCGCGACGATATGGACACTTTTTTCATCCTGCCGGGACTGGTGCTGCGCACCCACACTTCGCCGGTGCAGGTGCGGGTGATGGAAAAGATAAGGAAGCGCGAGGACGTGATTGTGCAGATGATTTCGCCGGGGCGCGTGTTCCGCCGCGACCGTCCGGACGCGACCCACACCCCGTGCTTCCACCAGGTGGAAGGCTTGCAGGTGGGGCGCGGCATATCCATGGCCAACATGCGCTGGATACTCGACGAGTTCGCCCGCAAGTTCTTCGGGCCGGAGACGCGGACGAGGCTGCGCCCTGATTATTTCCCCTTCGTGGAGCCGGGCGCGGAGCTCGCCGTGACCTGCTCCATGTGCGAGGGGAAGGGCTGCCGCGTGTGCAAGGAAACCGGCTGGATAGAGGTGATGGGCTGCGGCATGGTGCACCCGCAGGTTTTGCTCAACGTGGACATTAGCCCCGACGACTACAGCGGCTGGGCCTTTGGCTTCGGCGTGGAGCGGATGGCGCAGGTGCTTTACCAGGTGCCGGACGCGCGCATGTTTTTCGAAAACGACATGCGCTTCCTCCGCCAGTTCAGCTAGGGCATCGCGAGCGCTGTGGCAGGCGGCGTGCTTACAGGAAAGCGCTAATGTAAATAGCGAATCTTAGCTGGTCGTGGGCAAGGTAGCTGATGGCAGGGCGGCCGCAGATGACCGTTGACCAACACCAGATTGGCGCGACAGGGGCCTTCAGTAAGCTCGTAATCCGCAGTATACCTGCGCCAGCGGCGTGATGTCGGAGATGCCGACAGCTCCGTTCTGGTCGTAATCGCCGAGATTCCGGTAGCGCCACTCCAGCGTATTCGTCCCGTCGTAGTGGTCAGTGAGTGTCAGGTCCGTCACCCGGTTATCGCCGCCGGTGGGCGCAATAGAGACCCATTTGTAGGGGCACAGCATGCTGTGCCCGTCTTGCTCTTCAGGGCTTGCCAAGAGCCGGGCTGGTGAGCCCGGCCTACTCTCGGTTAGTTCTGTTTGCAGCGCCTCTTCCAGCGCCTCCTTCAACTCCCACCACAACTCCTCATTCACACCTTCCGGACACTGCATCTCCGCAAGCTCCGTAAGCGCCTCTTAGAGCGCGGAATCAGTTACCGGCTGGAAAGCCGGCGGATACCCAGGATGAGGGACAGGCAGCGCTATCCGGTTTTGGGGTCTGCTGCCGCTCCGTTCTGAGGACTGAGGGCTGACAACTGACGACTGCTTGCCCCCGCACGTGCTCAACATCCAAACGGCGCCAATCAGCGCCACCACCACAAGCGTCAATCTCCCCCGCATATCCACCCCTATCTTCAGGCTTCATTCTCAGAGTTGCCGCACGATGCGGCAAGCCACAGAACGGCTACACACAAGATTGCGGCTAGCGCCGCGAACCCTCTTACACGTTTTATCTTCCCCATTTTCCTAGTCCTGCTGGACATTCAGAATTACTTAAACACTATGCTACGCTACTATTGCAGCACACGCCTGTTCTTCGAGATGCGGCTTAGCGAATACGCACGGGGAATGTGAAACCAGCGGGAAACGGGGATCGAACCCGCAACCCTCAGCTTGGGAAGCTGATGCTCTACCATTGAGCTATTCCCGCGCGGAGAGACGAAATGATTGTAGCGCCCATTCGCCACCAGTCAAGCACCCGCCGCGGCTTCGCAACCGCCAGTCTCCAGGCATTCGTCTTCAGAAAGAGATAAGGCAAATAGGCGTAAAATTTTCTCCGGAGTCTTGCTGACGGCTGACTACAGATAGCTGGCGACTGAATGCGCCACTGGTGGAGAATGCCCGATAGGCGTATAATGCCGTGACAGTCGCGTGACCTGACGGGTCGCGGCTTATCCGGACCGGGAGCGCTTTATGACGGTACTCATTGACGGCGAAAACCTCACCATCGAGCAGGTGCATGCGGTCGCGCGCGGCGGCGAGTCCATCGCGCTGACCGACGAGGCGCAGGGCAAAGTCCAGCGCTGCCGCGAGCTGGTGCAGCGGCTGGTGGATTCGGGCGTGGCGATATACGGCGTAACCACGGGCATCGGCGAATTCGCGCGCATCCGCGTTTCGCAGGAGCAGAGCGAGGAGCTGCAGCGGCGCATCATCTACAGCCACGCCGCGAGCACGGGCGATATTCAGCCACCCGAGGTGGTGCGCGCCGCGATGCTGTGCCGCGCCAACACGCTGGCAAAGGGCGTTTCCGGCGTGCGCCTGGAGACGCTGCAAACGTATATGGAAATACTCAACCGGGGAATCGTGCCCGTAGTCTACGAGAAGGGCTCGGTGGGCACCAGCGGCGACCTGAGCCCGCTTTCGCAGCTCGCGATGGTGGCGCTGGGCGAGGGCGAAGCGTTTTACGAGGGCGAGCGGATGCCGGGCGGAGAGGCGATGCGGCGGGCTGGCCTGGAACCGGTCGTGCCTACGTTCAAGGAGGGTTTAGGCCTCATCAATGGCGCCCAGATGATGACCGGCGAATCCGCGCTGATACTCTACGACGCCGAGCGGCTGGTCAAAACCGCGCTTATCGCGATGGCGATGACGCTGGACGTGCTGAAAGCCGTGCCCAAGGCGTATCATCCGAGGGTTCACGAGTCGCGGCCCTTCGCCGGCCAGATCGCGGTGGCGCGCAATCTGCGCAAGCTGTTTGATGGAAGCGAAATTATGGCCGACCCCAGCGGTAAGGTGCAGGACGGCTACAGCATGCGCTGCACACCGCAGGTTATCGGCCCCACAATTGACGCCTACCATTATGTGCGTGACCAGATCCTCACCGAGATTAACGCGGCGTCGGACAATCCGCTGTTCTTCCCCGACGAAAAGCTGTATCTCGCGGCGGGCAACTTTCACGCGCAGTCCACAGCCATGGCGATGGATTTTCTGGCGATTGCGCTTTCCGAAGTAGCGAGCCTGTCCGAGCGCCACACCAACCGCATGCTCAATCCGGTGCTTTCCGGACTGCCCGATTTCCTGATTGAGGGGCGCGGGGTAAACAGCGGGCTTATGGTCGCGCAGTACACGCAGGCGGCGCTCATCGCGGAAAACAAGGTGCTGAGCCATCCCGCGGTGGTGGATTCGATAAGCGTCTCCGCCGACCAGGAAGACCACGTGAACATGGGGCCGGTTTCGGTGCGCAAGTGCAAGGAAGTGCTCAAAAACGTGGGCACCGTCGTCGCCATCCAGCTACTGGCGGGGGCGCAGGCGCTGGACTTCCGCAAGCCTAAAAAGCCGGGCGCGGGAGTGGCGGCGGCCTACGAGGTGATACGCGAGCGCGTGCCGTTTATGGAAGACGACCGCGCGCTGTATCCCGATATAGAGCAGGTGGGCGAGCTCGTGCGCGGCTGCGAACTGCTGGACGCCGTTGAAGCCGCCGTGGGCCCGCTGAGCCTTACACCGGACGACTAGAAGCCATACGCGCGACTCAACCTCACGCGGAGGGCAGGTAGCCTTTCGACTGTAGCCTGTTAGGCTTTGCTCTTAGCTTTTGCTGCCGGACTACAGGGGCAGCTCACTAACTGCGCTTCCCAAAAAGCGGCAGGGAAGGATGACCGCCCTGCTGAAAAACCCCGATAACGATGCCCGAAGCCGACCGCATCGCCTATAATCCTGTAGCCTTCGGGCTTTCAGCCGGGAAACCGCAATTCCAGGCCTCTGGAACTAAAGAGACGGGCGCTGCATCGTATCTGTTGAGTCCGGACCTTGCGGTGGAGGTGAAACGGCATGGCAAACCCGGCAAGGACGAGCCTGAAGGCGCGGTGCGGGAATGGTGGAGATACCGTCGTCGTTACTAATCGGATGTATCAGCGGGGACGACACCTGCTGGCAGGAACTCATCCGCCTGACCGGCGGCCATTTCCAGCGCATCGCGCGGGTGAACCTGCGGGACCCCAGCCTGACGGACGACGTGTTGCAGGAAACCTACTTCAAGGTCTTCCGCAACCTGCACAAGCTGCGCGACCGCTCGCGCGCCGTGCCCTGGATGGTGCAGATACTGATTAACGAATGCCGAATGATGAACCGGAAGCTGAAACGGGAAGCGCAAAACGAGAGCGAGGAGAGCCTCTCTTACCAGCTCGCTTCCACGGCGGACGGCCGCGGGCGCGAGGAGACGCGGGAGATCCTGGGACGGTTGCTGCGCCGGCTGCCGGAGCACTTCCGCGAAGTGCTGGCGCTGCGCGAAATAGAAGGCCTGGACTACGAGGAAATCGCACGGGCCCTCAGAATACCGGTCGGCACCGTGCGCTCCCGGCTGGCACGCGCCCGCGACGCCTGGGTCGAGCTGGCGGGCAAGGTCATTGAGGAAGGAGGCCTGGCCGACCTCTGCCTTGAAGGGGGTGACGGAGTTGCTTAACGATTACCTTAAAAAAATGATTTCGGAGTACGCCGACGACGCGCTGGACCTGGACGCAACACGGCAGGTCAGCGACCTTATCGCGCGAAACCGCGAAGCGGAGGAGTACTTCACCAGGCTGCAATCGCTGCGCCGGCTTACCGCCGAGCGTCTGGGCGATGAGCCCGAGGACCCGACGCTGGAACTCAGGATGATGAACGCGCTCAGGCTGCGAAGCTACGAACGGACGTGGTGGGAGCGCGTCTTCGCCTCCCGGGTGCTATCCCCTCGGACAGCGACCGCGGTGGCGTTTGCGATACTCGTCATCGTGCTGTTCCTCTTTTCCTGGTTCCAGGCGCCGGTAACTCGCTTTCTCTCCGATACCCAGGCCAAAGTCGAGCGGCTCAGCGATGAAGCCCAGACCGAACTTACCGAGCGGCGGCAGGAACTCACGGAAAGCCTGGGCGAGCTTCTCGCACCGCCTATTTCGGACGACGACGAGGACAAGCGTACCGGCAGCACGATGGACCAAGAGGTGTCCGTGGCATGAGCCGCTGCTTTTACCATCCCGAAATCGAAACTGACGTTCGCTGCGAAGTGTGCGGCAAGCCCATCTGCGAGCACTGCCGGACCGTCCGCGAAGGGAAGATTATCTGCCCGCGATGTTTGCAGCGGGAAGAACATTCCAGCGCGAAGAGCACTCGCAGAACTGCCGCTCGCCACGACACGCCAACCTGGATCGGGCTGCTCATTCCCGGCGTGGCGCAGCTGCTGAAGGGCGAAATCTACAAGGGCTCGCTGCTGCTCGTGTACTTCTTCCTTGCCGCGTTTTCCGACGTGCCGGTTTTTATTTTCCTGGCCTACGGGATTAGCATATGGGACTACTTTTCGCCGCTGGTAGAGGAAGAGAGGAAAGGACGCGCCCTGATTAACTTCAGGCAGTTCGCCGGAGTGGTGATTTTGCTCGTAGGAGTCGTGTTGCTGGTTCAGAATGTCAGCCGGGCGTTCAGCGTATTCTCCCGCGACCTGGCATCTACGCTGGCAGCGGTAGTAACCATCGCCTTCGGGCTGTTCATAATCTGGTATCACCTGGGTGAGCACCGAAAGGAGGTGCATTGATGTCTTTCAGGGATATAACCATGCTCGCGCTTCTGCTCGTTATCGGCCTTATTTTCAACCGCTGCGCCTTTCACGGCGACGCTATAAATCTAACACACTCCGAGCGAGTGGCACAGCGGACGATCAAGCAGGCCGAGCGGGCGGCGGAACAGGTGACAAGGCAAGCCGAGCAGGCCGCAAAAGACCTGGAAAGGAGCGCGCAGCGGCTGAACGAGCGGATGGACGAGTTCAGCGAACGCATGGGCGAGTTTGGCGAGCGGATGGGCGAATTCGGCGAAGAAATCGGTGAAAAG
The DNA here is from genome assembly GCA_029932365.1 of bacterium. Taxonomy (GTDB): domain Bacteria; phylum 4484-113; class 4484-113; order 4484-113; family 4484-113; genus JAGGTK01. The sequence goes on from JAOZQG010000001.1 coordinate 29,622, forward strand.
ATGGAAAGAGTCGGTGAGCATATAGGCGAGGAGTTCGAGGACGCGGGTGAAGTCCCTGCGGAAGACGCGGCGACGGAGCTAAACATTGACGTCGCCGCCGAAACGAAAACCGCCAAAGTTACGCTCAGCGTCACTCACGGTCTGGGCGTAGCTCCCAACATTGATCTGGCGCTGGACGTGCCCGTACTGTGCCGCCAAACGTCGCTTGCTTTCGGGCGGGAGCGGAAAAGGACGCTGAGCATTACTACCATCGGCGGCGACGGGCTGCAATCGCCTGAAATCGCACCCGTTGATAGCGAGACCGTCGCGCTTAAGTTCCGCGGAGAGACGCCGCGCGAGCTTAGCTTAGAGCTTCCGCGTAACGTCCCCTACGTGAGATTCGCCTTGCCGCAGGCGGTTAAGCTCGCGCTTTCCGAAGATATGCTGCTGATAAAACTGGACGCGCCGGCCGTGGGCTCGCTGAAGGTGACGAGGTCAAAGAAGCTGCTAACAGTCCGTCACGCCGACTGGACGCTAAATATCAGCGGGATTTCACAGCCGCTGCGGTTTATGGGCCTCGACGGAACGATGTTCGGGGGAGTCGGGGCCGACCAAAAAGGCGAAGTCGGATTCGGCTTCACCTCACGCGAGAATGAAGGAGGCAGGAAGTGAGACACACAACCTTCGGCATTATTTTAATACTTCTCGGGATTTTTCTCGGGCTTTGCTTTTTCGTTCAGGATACGACGTTGGTGCTGCGCCTGTGGCCTCTTTTGATTATCGTCTACGCTATCCTTGCGCACGGCCTTAATCCTGCGTACAGGGGCGGGCTGATGGTGGTGGCCCTCGTGCTGCTGATGGACGCGTTGGCTCCCAGCATCCTCGGCTCGGGCTACGGCTGGTTCTGGGCACTGCTCCTTATCTTCGTTGGCCTGCTCATCCTCTTTAGCGCGACGGAGCACGGACCGCATAAAAAGAAGGTTAAAGTCCACCCGGGCCCATCTCCGCAGGAAACCCGAAGCGTGAAATTTTCGGTACGTGAAGAAACCGACGAGGGAACTACAGATGCCGACAGTGCATCTACAGTGCGAGGAGGCATTGAAATGACCGACGAAACCAAACATGAAGGACGCGATACAAATGGTGGGGAAAAAGCGGGCGCGACGGCCGTTGAGGGAGAATACAGCGGCGAAGGAGCACATTTCTTCGCCGACGTGCCCGAGGGCGCGGAACGCCTGATCTGCGACCTGGACTTCAACGCGGGGCGGCTGGAACTTACCGGCGACACCGACAGGCTGTTTGAAATCGAAACCGGACCCGGCTCCGACGTGGAGCCGCAGGTGGAGGTGACACTGGAGGAAGTAGACGGCGTGCAGGCGGTTAAGCTGCGCATCCACCAGGCGCACTTCAAGAGCTCCGTGCGCATGTTCGGCGTGCGCACTGAGTGGACACTCAAACTCAATGATCGGTTGCCCTTGACGATGAGCTGCGACATAAACGCTGCCAAGGCGCATATGGATTTCAGCAAGTTGCGCCTCGTGTCTCTAACGATGGACAACAACGCGGCGGCCAGCGAGGTGCGCATCGGCTCGCGCGAGGACGAAGCCAGCCTGGACATTGACAACAACGCGGCCAAGCTGGACCTGGTGTTGCCGGCGGGCTTCGCCTACGAAGCAACGGTGGACAGCAACGTGGGCAAGCATAATGTCACCGAACTGCTGCCCCGGCGAACGGACGGTCGCTACTTCAGTGACGATTTAGATACCAATCCGCGGAAGATCAAAATGCATCTGGAAAACAACGCTGCTAAACTAAACCTGAGGAAGCAATAAGGCGATGGCAACCGGAACTACAAAAAGGATTTACCGTTCGCGCAGCGACAAGATTCTGGGCGGCGTGTGCGGCGGTCTGGCGGAGTACTTCAACATAGATTCGCTGATAGTGCGCGGCATATGGATACTGCTCATCCTCATGGCACATGGGGCCCCGCTGCTCATCTACATATTCGCCTGGATACTGATGCCCGTCGAGAAAACAGGGCAGGCCCCAAACAGCGAGCGCCAGATAAAGACTAAAGCCGAAATCACGCCGCAGCACCGGGGGTTTTTCGTGGGACTGGTGCTAATAATCGTCGGCGTCTTCGCCCTTGCGGGGACTGCCGCGACTTCGTTTGCTTTGCAGATGGTGATAGCTATCGGCCTGGTTCTGCTGGGAATCCTCGCAATAACCGGCGCATTCAAGAACGGCTTCAACGCGGGAAACGGGAGGTAATGCGATGAGCAACCGACATAAGAAAGGCGATATCGTAAACAGCCTGTTCTGGGGCACGCTGATTCTGCTAACCGGAGTGACACTTCTGGGAGTTAACACAGGATACGTCAGCGGCCACGTCTGGGGAAATTTGTGGAAACTGTGGCCGGTGCTGCTCATCGTCTGGGGCCTGAACATCATACTGCGCAACACCAGCCTTCAGTTCCTCTCATACCTGTCGCCGCTGATACTCATACTCGCTTTCGCCTACGCCGCCTGGTGGGCTCCAATTGAGGGCGACAACGGCGGCTGGCACTTCCCGAAGTACATCGGCCTTTCCCGCCCCGAATCCCGCGAGGTGCAGGACTACAGCTTCAAGTACAGCCGCAGCGAGGAGATACACGACGTGGATGTTGAGCTTGACCTGGGAGCGGCCAGGTTGTCCGTAGAACCGTCCAACGAAGACGCCTTCGTAAACGTGCTGCTTAAAACGAACATCGGCGAACCGACTGTTAATTTCGAGCTGGAGGGCAACACACTTAAGGCCTACGCCGCTTCGCCGCGCGGAGGCATCACCTGGGGCGATTACACCCAGGAGTGGCATATCCTGCTGCCCGCAGCCACTCCCGTCAGCCTCAATCTGGACGTTGGCGCGTCGGATTGCGAACTTGACCTCGCGGACATGCTGCTTACGTATCTGGAAATTGACGCAGGCGCCGCCGCTCTCACGCTGAATCTTCCCGCACCCGACGTTGAGGGATACGCGGTTGATCTTGATGTGGGGGCATCGGACCTGAATCTGACGTTTCCCGAGGGTGCGCCGGTACGGATAGACTTTGACGGCGGTCTTTCATCAACTAACTTCGGACGAGCCGGGCTCAAGAAGGACGATGGATTCTGGTACAGCGAAGCCTATAAGGCGGGAACTCCTTTTGCGGACCTCAGCATTACCTCGGGAGTTGCCAGCGTGGACCTGGCCTTCGAGTAGACTTGCGCCCGCGTCCAAGCTGAGGAACGATTTAGCGGGAAATAGGCCGGAAACGTGGTGAATCCCCGAGCGCAGGCAGACCATCATCTGTTATAATGATTTTTCCTGGGAAGTAATTCTGATGGGGATTCTTCGCGTTCTGTCGGAGCTTATAGGAGGCGTATCCCTGAAAAAGGCAGCGGAGCTGCTGCGCAGGGGAAAGGCCGAGGACGCGCTTAAGATTATTCAGAAGCTTTCCGAGCAAATGCCCTCCCCTCCGCCGGACGACAAGCTCGACGAATACGCTGAGCTTCACGCGCAGTGGGGACGTTGCCTGGCCAAGCTCAAGGACCCGGCTGCACTGGAGCATTTTGTCATCTCTCACGAAGCCCGGTCCAACGAGTCGTTGCTGCGCGAAGGAGCTATCCTGATCGAAGAGCTGGGTTTGGTCTCGCCCCAGGCGACGGATTACATACTGCGTCTATCCAAGCTGACCGAAGGCGAAAAGGGATTCCTGCTGAGCTACGCGAAGGAACTTGTCGGCGACGGCGATGTTACGCTGGACGACACCGAATTCGAGCTTGTCGTGGAGGCCAGCAAGGCTTTCACCCTGTGGAAGGGTGGAAGCAGCCTGATCGCCGACAGATTCCTCGCCCAGGGACGCGAGGACGAAGAAGCCATCGAGATCTACCGCATAGCGTATCCTACGCGCAAGAACGATGAAAAGCTGGTCAACGTTGTGCTCTCTCACCTTATTGCTGACAGCGAGCGCAGCGACTTCGCAGCGACGCTGTATCGCGACCTGCTGGACTCCGGGCAGGAGAACGATGACGCGCTGCGCCTGCTGGCCGAATACTACGTGGAGCAGCACGAGGTCACTCCCGGCACCATAGATTACATAACCAAGGCTCTTGAAAAGAAGCTGCCGCGACGCGACGTGCTGGAGAGCCTGGCTGCATACCTGCTTAAAACAAGGAAAGAATTCCTGGACAAGAAGAAGCTCCTGCTTCTCGTGTTCCGCGCGGGTTACTTCAATAAAAACGTCCTCGCCTTCCTGGCGCAGGCCTTCGCCGAGGAGGGCAACTTCAGCGACGAAGCCCTGATGGCCTACGAGGAGGCGCTGAAGAATAACCTGCTCACCAAGCGCATCACGCTGGTGCTGACCGAGCATTTCCTCGGCGAGGACCGGCGGGACGAGTTCGCCTGCAAGGTATACGAGCACTATCTGGGAGCGTGGCCCGAGCGTAAAACGCCCCGGCTGTACGCGCTGCTGGCCGCGACCTATGTAGAAAAGAAGCGGATAGACGAACAGGCGCAGTCCATTTACGAAAGCACGCTCGCTCATGATCCGAGCAACTCGGAAATCCTTCCCCTGCTTGCCGCCAGTTACCTCACGTATGAAACCCGCCAGCCCAAAGCGTACTCGGTTTACGAGCGCGCCTTCCCCTACATCGAAGACGAAGAGATTCGCAACCGCATCGCTTTGCTGCTTGCCGAGCACCGGATAGAGGACGGCAACTACGACAAACGCACCCTCGATTACATCGAGCTGGCCCTGCAGTCCGCGACCGGCGAACGCAGAGAGCGGCTCTACGAGGCTCGCACGAAGTGCTTCCTGACGCTTAACCGACGCGACAAAGAAGCCGTAAAGGTCTATCTGGACCTTTACAACGAGCTGGGCGAGGAGCGAACAGAGGACGTCAGGCTCATAGCCATCCTCTCCGACATCCTCATCGAGAAGCCGGAAGAGGTCGATATTGAAGAGGGTCTGCGAAGACAGATTTTTTACGAGCGCTTCGAGAACGAGAAATTCAGCTGCCCGAAGAACATCGCCTTTTACTTGCTGGACCACGTACTCAGAGAAAATCCGGATTACAAGTACCGCATACACCTGGCGGTCCGCTGCCTGGAGGCTGACAGCGGGCACCTGGCCGACAAGCTGAAAGAGGCGGGAGAGCTGGATACGTTGCAGCTCGTCGGCCGCTTCTACCTTGAACGGTACAACTACGAGCTTGCCGCCCGTGCGTATTCCGTGGCCAACGAATACCACCACACGGAGGAAAACGATTATCAGCTGGCGAAGATCCGCCTGTATGAAGGTAAAACGGAGCAGGCGCTGGCCCTGTTAGAAAAAGTGAAATCCGAGGAGAAAACGCCGCACGTCCTCTACTGGCGGGCGGCGGCATACCAGCAGGAAACAAGGCCCGACAAGGTAACGCCGCTGATTAAAAAGCTGGAACAGGAGGCCGATTCAATCCCCGAAGTGCTAATCAAACTGCGCAAGGGCCTTAACGCCGAACTGCTGGGAGACTACGGCGACGCGGTGGAGCTCTACAACGAATTGCTCGACAGCCCGGGGAGCATGCCCTACCGGCGCTGGGTGGACATTGAAATCGGGCTGGCGCTCTGGCGCATGGGCGCGACCGCGGAAGCGGAGAAAAAGCTCGGCGAGGTCTACCGTTATAATCCCAACGGCCGGGCGGAGCAGCGCAACTACTCCTACATCCTAGTTCTGCACGGCTTCGAACTAATACAGGAAGGAAAGTGGGAAGACGCATTAAACAACTTTCTCGAAAGCGTCGAAGCAAACCGAAACGACCGCCTGCTAAGAAGCGTTATCGTTGATTTACTGCTCAACTACGCCAAACGGTTCTTCTTTGACAGCGAATACGAGAGAGCGGTGCAGATTCTTGAGGTCGCACACCGCATCCTGCCGAAGAGCATCGAGGCCAAGACCTATCTGGCCTACTCCTACCACCTGCTTAGTCAATATGCGAAGGCGCTTATCTACTACCGCGACATCACCTGGACGACAGATGCACCGACACTGGAACGGTCGCAAGCTTACTGCTACCTGCAAAATAAGCAAACCCGTAAGGCCTGGCGGGTTTTTCTGGACCTCAAGCGGCGCGGAACCCTGCTGCCGGCGAATATCCCGCTGCTACTGGACGCCTATCTTTCCGATAAAGAACAGGAAGGAAGCGAAACATTCAAGGAGTTTGAATTCCCCGAGGACGTGAAAAGCCCCATTCCCTTCGCGGCGTTCTACATCCACGACGGTTTGCACGACCGCGCGCTGGAGCTTCTTACCAAGCACGCCAAAGGCGATTTGCAGGAGATGCAGCGCTTGTGGTTTCTGGGAAAAGCCTCAGCGAAGAAAGGTGACCGCAAACTGGCGGTGACCTACTGGAAGCAGCTGCTAAAGGCATCGCAGAGCCGGCCCACCCACGATGAAACCAAGCTCTCCCAGCTTCTCGAAATCGGGCTCGCGTTTTTGCAGGCGGGCTACGCCCAGGAAGCAATGGAGACGTGGGAAGACCTCAAGAAGCTCGACGAAAAGTTTCAGCACCTGCCGAAGCTTTATGCCTACACGCTTAACCTAAACGCTTACACCCTCGCGCAGAAGGACAACCTGAAGCTCGCCATCGCCGAATGGGAAAAAGCCATTGAATACGACCCGGACAACCTGGCCATTCTGCAGAACATGGCTATCGCCTATATGGCGGCTGAGGAATTCGACCTATCCGCACTGCACTGGCGTAAACTGATGAGCCGCTGGAAGGTCATGATAGACCGTGACCCGCACATCCATGCTCATCTCACGGTCGCGATGGGCGAAGTGGAACGGGTGCTGTCAGACGTGTTCGTCGCCAAGATGCAGGAAGCGGACGAGGCATACGTCGCCAAGACCGAAGAGATGGTGGATTACTACCAGAAGGCGAATCAATTCTACTGGATACTGGGGCTCAACAAGAACGCCACGAAAGGGCAGATAGAAAAAAGCTACTTCAGGCTGGTCAAGATATTCGACCCGGAGCGCCACGCGTCCGACTTCATGCTGCTTGAAGACGCTTACGCGAATCTTACCAATCCACGCAAGCGGGAGCGCATCGACATATTCGCCTACAATCCGGTGGACGCGGGCAGGCTGCGCCAGATCGTGCTGGGAGACCGACGTGTGGGTTCGGTGTTTGAAGAGTTAAACCTGCACGTTACGGTTCCTGGGCCGGACTATTCGCAGCTTGAACCCGATGACACTCCTCCCGAAGAAATAATCGCCAAACTGGCCGACTCGATACAGATTTACTTCAAGCTGGGAGACATATCCGTAGTATGAAACGGACGCGGAAAAGCGATTCTATTCTACGACGGGCCGCCAGCCGCGTTGACTTCAGTTCGGAGCAACATTACAATCTAGTATTCGGCCTGGGAAGCAGGGGCGCGCCAGTCGCCCCCAAGGGGGATGTGTCCGGACACAGCCTGTACGAATACCAGACCGAGCTAAATCGTATTCGCATCGAGCTGTTTCGTTTGCAGCGGAATGTGAAAAATTTGCAGCTGCCGGCGCTGGAGGTTGTAGGACTTGACCGCGTCGGCGAGGACCTTGACGGCTTAAAAGCGGAACTTCGCAGGCTTCTCGGCAAGGTGGAAAACGTAGCGAACCTGGACCCTATAAGGTCCGCCATTGAGGGATTCCTGGAAGTCGCGGATTCGTGCGAACGAGTGCTCGCGTCGGCGCGAAGCACCGAGGGGATTCCCCAAAGCGTCCTGACGGGCGTGGAGTCCATCTACCGGTTACTGCTTGCCAAGCTGAAGAGATTCGGCGTGGAGCCGATACCGGAAAGCGAGATGTTTGACCCTAACCGGCATATGGCGATAGCGACGGTGAAAGACCCCGCCAAGCCCGACGGGGCCATCTCGCAGGTTCAGCTTAGCGGTTACACGCTGGGGGACAAAGTGCTGCGCGCCGCGCAGGTCGTCGTAGTGCGCAATCGTCCCGGCGAGAGCGTGGAGAAGGGCAAGGCCAACTCGAAATTATAGGAGATATCATGACGCAAATTGTTGGAATCGACTTGGGAACCACTAACTCCCTGGTTGCCGCGGTCATTGACGGCAAGCCTACGCTAATCCCTAACGAGCGCGGCAAGTTTATTACTCCTTCCGTAGTCGGGTTCACCGACACAGGTGAACTGCTCGTGGGCGACCCGGCGAAGAACCAGGCGGTAGCCAATCCCGAACGCACAGTTACCAGCATCAAGCGCCTGATGGGCACCGACCGCCGCATCGTAATCGGGGAAAAGGAGTATTCGCCGCAGGAAATCTCCGCGGTCATCCTCAAGAAGCTGAAGCTCGACGCGGAGACGTACCTCGGTTCGGTGGTGAACGAGGCCATTATTACTGTGCCCGCGTACTTTACGGACGCGCAGCGGCAGGCCACTAAGGACGGAGGCGAAATCGCGGGATTTAAAGTGGAGCGCATCATAAACGAGCCCACCGCGGCGGCCCTGGCCTACGGCTTCGACAAGGGCGCGGAGGCGAAGACCATCCTTGTCTACGACCTCGGCGGCGGCACGTTCGACGTTTCGCTTATCCGGTTGGTCGAGGGCGCTTTCAAGGTTCTTGCCACTACCGGCAACAACAACCTAGGCGGCGACGACTTCGATTACCGTGTTGTGGAATACCTTATCGAGCGCTTCAAGGACAAGGAGAAGGTCGACCTGAAGAATATCCCCGACGTGTCGCAGCAGCGCGCCATCCTTCAGCGCCTGAAGGAAGCCGCCGAAACGGCCAAGATCGACCTCTCGTCGCTTCTGGAAACGGAGGTTAACCTTCCGTTTATTTATACGGAGGGCGAGGAACCGCTTCACATGCACGAAACTCTGACCCGGGCGAAATACGAGGAACTGGTATCCGACCTGGTGGAGCAGACCCAGCAGCCGATACAGCTTGCGCTATCCGATGCGAATCTGACGCCCGAGCAGGTTGACGCCATAATCTTAGTAGGCGGTATGACGAGAACGCCCATGGTGCAGCGGCTGGTTCGGGAAGAACTGGGTAAAGAAGCGCTCAAAGACATTAATCCTGAAGAATGCGTCGCCATGGGCGCGGCCATACAGGCTGGTATCAAGCGGGGATCGCTGGAGGAGTTCGTCGTCGTGGACGTTGCGCCGTTCACCCTCGGCATTGAAACCGAGGGCGACAAGTTCTCCCGCATCGTCCCCCGCAACACCGCCATACCTTGCTCGCGCAAGAGCCTTTACCGCACCACGGTGGACGCCCAGACCGAAGCGCTCATTCACGTGCTGCAGGGCGAAAGCGATAAAGCTTCGCAAAACGAATCACTGGGCGAATTCATACTCTCCGAGATCACGCCGGCGCCCCGGGGAGAATCGCTGGTTGAGGTCTTTTTCGACTACGACGTGAACGGAATCGTGAAAATCACCGCCAAAGACCGCAAGACCAGCCAGGGCAAGTCCATCACGATTAAGGCGTCCAAGAAGCGCCTTACGACCGACGAAGTGGCCCACGCCCAGCGCGATGTGAGCCGCCATACCGGCTCTATGCTGGCGCAGCGTGAGCGCTCTAAGGTGCTGTATGAAGCGGAGAATACGCTCAAGGACCTTACCGCGCTCATTCGCGCCGCCGAGAAGGGTGAAAAGAAAATTGACAGCCTTGAAATCTCCCGCCTTAGCGAGATGGCCAACAAGATTAAGGAGGCTCTCAAATCCGAGGAACTCACCCTGCTGGAAGAACACATTGAGAAGGCCACAGGCCTAATCGCGGATTATTCCTACTAGTACGGGTATACTGGTTGGCGAATTGCTGTTGGCGCAGCTGAAAGAATGTCCCGTATGCCGCGGCGAGCTTTCCGGTCGCCCGGAGAAGTGCCCCGGGTGCGGCGTGGAACTTACGCCTTACTACGAGCAATTAGACGAGGCCAATAAGGCACTCGCTGAAGCCTTCAACGCCGCAACCCGGGGAGAGTTCGAGCACGCACGCGAGATGGGAAGCAAGGCTCAGGCCATAATCCCGCTGGTTGAGGACCAGGTGTCGCTGTTACACGTTCGTATCGCCATCGGGGAACGGAGGCTCGCCGACGCCTGGGAAAAAGCCGAAAGCCTTCCAGACACCGTGCGAGAGAAATCGGAACTGCTTCACGAGATTGCGTCGCTGCACGAACTCGAGACAAGCGGCAAGCAGCACTTCAATCTGGCGCTGACTTCCGCGTGCCACGAGTATTACGCCGACGCCTCCTACCACATCGAGCGGGCGGTCGAACTGATTCCCTATATCCCAGCGGTCTGGCGTTTGGCGGTGAAGATCGAGCTCAAACGTAGGAGATACGACTTTGCACGGAAGTACCTAGAGCAGGGCGTGCAGATGTTTCCAAACGAAAGATACCTCGCTTCGCTTGCTGAGGAGCTGAACCGCGACAACGCCTAAGCCGGTCGCTGCCGGCTAAGAGCCTGTATGTGTTCCTACTGAGCCACCGTCCGCGGACAATTCCGAACAATGCAAGAAAAAGGGGCGCACCCCCTAGGGCACGCCCCTCCTTAGTTTGCGCCATACGGAACTAGTCTATGTTGGCCGCTGCTTCGATGTACAGCTGCCTTACAGTGGACACGAGACCGTTCGCGGTCTCGCCTCCGATAATCCACACCGTATCGTTGGGCAGTGGATTACCGTCCTCGTCCAAATAGCTGAACAGGGCGACCGATCCTGCACCTGCACGCCCCTGCGCCGGTCCAACCGTCCCGGACCAGACATAAGTGTCGGGGTTGAATACTTCAGATGCGTTAACGAACTCAGGAGCGCCCTGGTCCTGGGGATAATTGACTCCGCCATAAACGTAGATCTTCCCCTGGATAATCTCCGCAGCAGCGCCGGCGCGGGCGTACTTCATATCCGGCATAGCCTCCCAGCCGCCCGTATCTAGACGCACTCTCTCCACCGTTCGCGTACTCACGCCGGAGTTGTTGCGTCCTCCAATGGCATACAGGTACGGGAAGTCGAGAACCAATGCGAAGTCGTAGCGCGGAGTCGGCATCGCACTGACAACCCCGCTAAACCAAGCATTGTCTCCAGGCCTGAATACCCAACTGGTTCCACTCACGAATTCACTCGGCGGGTCGCCTTGCAGTCCGCCCATCAAGATAAGCGACGATCCGCCACCGTAAGCTATGCCACGGATAGAGGGCATCAGCCTTAGCTGCGTGTTATTGTTGCCAATTGAGCCAACTGTCGTCCACGGCACGACCGGGTAATCCGTGCTGTCACCGTCGAAGCTCGGCAGCATCTCCACCACGGAAAGCGTCTGGTCGCTGCTGTTTATTCCGCCAATCGCGTAGATGCCGGTCGAATTCGTACCTCGAGTGAGGCTGCCCAGCGGCTCGGCAGCCAGCTGACCTCGCGGCGTGGACAGGGGCAAGCGATCACTAACGCTCACCTGACTCGCCCAATTTCCAGCGCCCATCAGATATTCCTGCTTTATAAGCTGGACACTACGCAGGGCAACGTTGCCATCCATACCGCCGATGAGAAACACCCGCCGCCCGACCAAGAAGTCGTCGGTCAGGTCTCCGTCCGTACCGTTATCATCAATGACGGTCACCGCCGCCGCACCGAAGTCGCGCCGTGCCTGGAGGGGGTCTCCTGTGGGACCCGGATTGATATCGCGGCTGACCACAAACGACAGCGGCACGTTGTCAGTACGGCTGGTTAGTTCAAGCCCGCCCTCAGAGACAACTATGACCCTAGTACGAACGCCCTTGTAGCCAGGCAGCAGAGCGGCCGGATATTCAATCTCGAATATGGCTTCCGCTATGTTGCCGGGTTGCTCAGTAATCCCCACTCTGGCCACGCTGGTTGCGCCCGGATCTTCATCAAGGTCGACATCTTCGTAATTCCCGTCGTAGTCGGGATCCCACTCCAGCGTCTGGTCGTAAATCGGACTCTCCTCAGTGCCCTCGTTGATATCCTCTGCCCATACGCCGTCGCCGAGAATGTCAATCTGGAAACGATAACTGTCCGGCCCTTCCGAGCCGCTGGCAAGCACCCGGAAGTGAACCGTCCTGCTGCTTCCCTGCGGAATGGCAGCGCTCTGCTCGGCGTAGTTGCCGTCGTTATCCACCGCGTAAGCGCCATCACCGTCGATATCAACCAGAGTCTCTGTAATCAGGGGATTCACCACCGGCTCATATGCCCGGTCCACCACGCGAACCGGCCATTCAAGATGCACTATCTGGCCGATACCGTCCACGAAGTGGAGCGCAAGAGTGAAATTGCGCGAAACGTGGCCGAACGTTTTATAAGGATTGACCGAGATATTCAGGTCGGCATCGTAGTATGGCACGGATACCGAAGTCGTATTGGCGTCGTAGACACCGTCATTGGTGAAATCCCAGTAAAAGCCGTACGGCAGCACGCCGGGATGGTCCGGGTCCACCGTTACGCTGGCGTTCATCGCCGGTTCCCGCTCGTCGACATCGTCGCTGCTCGAATCGAATTCAATCAGGATTGACCCATCGGACCTGATCGGGGGAGAGGAATTCACGATAAGCTCCGGAGGCCCCGTAGGCTCTTCCGGCAATTCCTTGATGACCGTCAGGGGGAACTGGCGCGTTATTGAGTAATCGTTGGCATCCGTTACCGTGAGCTTAATCACGTAGGCCTCGGACTCACCTTCCAGCACGGTGAACGTGTACTGCGGATTCTGCTGGGTCGAGTCTGTCCGCCCGTCACTGTCGAAGTCCCACTGGTAGCGGTACGGAGGAGTTCCGGGATTCTGCGGGTCGGGGAACACGCGGCAGTAAATCGGCTCTCCCGAAAGGTAGACATAAATTGGCTCCCCTTCCTGGTCGTAGCCGATCACATTGTCGCTAATTATGCGGGTTAGCGTAGAATCGAGCGCAAACTGCGGTTCGTCCGTGACGAGAATAGACACCGGCTCGCTGGTGCGAACCACGCCGGCATCATCCCTTACTCTGACCACGCCCTGGTACAGAGACGACCCCTGCTCGATGTCAGCATCCCGCAGGTAATACAGGTGGTAAGCCTGCTCCGTGCGTCTCGCGACCTCGTTGACGTAGAAGTCGAACGCCCCGTCATTGTCGAAGTCCCACATATAGGTGAACGGGAGCTCGCCGCCGGCTATAGTGACAATAAAGTTGACACCCAAGGGCGAGCCGCCGGTAGTGGGAGATGCAGTATACGTGACGATCCTCAGATCGCTATCGTCATCGTCACCACCCGCCTGGCTTGGCAGGGTTACATTCCCCTTGTTGCCGCCGCCGCCACAAGCGGCGACGGCAACGATGAGTATCACCAGAGCGCAAATTACTCTCAGCACTTTCATCAGGTTACGTCCTCCCAACCATCGGGATCACGAACTTCCGGCTTTCTACGGCCGGTAATGCTCAACAATAGTATCCATACCCATCTGGGTTAGCCCGCCGATAATGTAAAAGTCCCCGCCGGGCGTGTAGAACTCGTTATACACCTTAGTCTGGGTAGCACCCACCCAGCCGCGAGGCACCAATCTCGTAGGCGCCAGCGATAATGAGCCATTCTCCAGGACGTCGTAGACTGAGCCCGTGTAACCGTCAATGGTGCGACCACACATCTGCCGATAGACCGTGCCGCGGTCGTCAACCTGCCAGCCGGCAGCCTGTCCGGCAGCGGCTTCAGGCACGCTGGCCACAGTTCTCCACGAACCCATTACCGGGTTGTTGACACTATCAAAGGTGTATTCATCCACCTGGGAAATGTAGTTGCCGTTTCGGTCGAATCCGCCGACCACTACGATGCGCCACGGCTCGTCAGTAAGCTTGTCGGGCAGGGTTACAAACGCGCTGTGGTAGGCACGCTCAATCGGCATTTCTGAGACGAGAGAGTAATCTCCTGCTCTAGGTTCACCTTCCTCGCGCTCAGGCGGTTCCTGCCAGACATTGAACCAGCGCATTGCGTTAGTCGGCACGCCGCTATCCGTAATGCCGCCGAGGATGAACACGTAGCAGTACGGCCCTTCCGGCCACACCGGAGGCGGGATGATATTTCCCTTCGACTCGAGAGCTACCGCAGCATGCCCGTAGAGCGGTTCGGGAAGCGGATTCAGGGGCGCCGCGTTCTGACCACCACCGCCGCCGCCGCCCGGCGGACGGTCCGGTACCTGAGGTATGTTAGCGCATGGGCCGTTCTGCGGCAGCCAGTCGTAGTCAATCAACATATAACGGTCTGACCAAATATCAGTCTGAGCGTTCACGAACTGCGCAATCGGCTCACCCGTCGCCGGATCAAACAGGATGGGGAACATATCCTCGGTACCGTAAGTCTCAGGATAGTATTTCTGAACCACATCCAGCGGATTGCCGGAATCGTCACGACCGCCGAACACGTAAGCTACGGGAACACCGTAGCCACCCCTACTCAAGGCCCAACCTGGGCCTAAGTCTGGACGCGGCTGTCATCCGGGGCAGGCGCCAAAGCCGCCCGGATTGACGTCCCAATCCTCGTGCACTATCACTGCTGCAGCCGAGCCGCGCTCCACAAACTGCACGCTTTTCTGGAGCGTGCGACTGCCCGTCATGAAGGCGCTGCCGCAATCCGGCGGTCCGCCGTTGCCTAAGGTCGGTGGCGTCTTTACCGTGGGGATCATCCCCATTCCGCCGGGGATATACGCGTACGCAAGTCCCTGCAACGAGTTTAGCAGAGTAAATCCGCCGTCTTCATACGGTTCGGCCTCATCATCGCCAGCCGCGACAGAGCCGAACATGCCCGTGGGCGGACGGTCGGTGCCGGTCAGATTAAGCGCGTAGGAGGACACTACGCGGTCTACGACGCCAGTGAATTCACCGTAGTCGCTGTAAATATCTCCGCCGAAGAGGTACACCATGCCGGATGCATGCGATGCTACCGCGGGATTGGCGCGCTTACCAAAAGCGGGCAGAGGGCCGTCGACAGCAAGCCCCCCATAGGCGGACCAGCCGAGTGTGGGCGTGCGCTCAGCGCGGTATAGCGTTGCCGGCTCGGGCTGGCGAGGCTCGATGCGGATCAGATTGCTGACCGCTTCGACGCCGTTGTCATCCTTGGCCACAAGGCGCACCACGTAAGGAGCACCTACCCCTTCACCGCTTTCATAAGCTTCGCTGCCGTTCAAGTCCACGTATTGACCGACGAAAGTGGCAAAGGTGATCACCGGATTCGGGTCGGTTGTCGTGTCCGGCACCACAATCGCCTGAGGGTCTTTAATCGGCGTCGGATACGTGGGCGGAAGCACGATAATAGGCTCATCACCGGTCGGTACAAGGTCAGTGAATACCTCCCAGTTGTAGTGGATAGGCTCCTTGCCGCCTTCAGTGTAGCTGGTAAGCTGTACGCTGAAGGGCACCGGGCCCTCCGTCGCGTCAGCCTCAATCGAAACCGAGAACGTGGCTTCCTGGCTAACGTAAACCGGAACAATACCGCTTGTTCCCGTCATGCCCTGGTTGTCCCTGACTGTTAGCAGGGCGTTATAGACGCCCCGGGCGGTATAGGTGTGCTGAGCCACCACTGCCGAGTCAAAGTCGCGGTAAGTGCCATCACCGAAATCCCAGTAGAACTCGTAGGGAGGCTCGCCACCCGAAGCGCCACCGCTGAAAACTACCGGCAGCGGGGCCTGCCCGGAGCCCGGATTGGCCGCGGCATACGCCAGCAAGGTTGATGGCGGCACCACGTTTATCGCGACGCGCCAGTCAGACTGGCCGTCACCGTCCAGGTCGTCCGCCGTGGAAACTTCAACTCCACGGTTGTCCACTACGGTGAGCACGGGATAATACAGGTAGGAATCTTCGCCCGTCTGGGGACCGGGTTGCGCGTAGACGTGTATGGGATTCTCGCTGTTGCTGTCGGGCATCCCGTCGCCCTCAAAGTCCCAAATAAACCCATATGGCGGGCTTCCGCCTGACACCAGCGCCGTGAATTGCACCCGTAGAGGCGCGGGGCCGGAGTTGACAGAAGGCTGGAATCGCACCACCAGCGGCTGGGTTCCAGTCCCACCGGGCTCGCCTGTTGGGGCGGTTACCGTAATAGACTTGCTTACTGTAACCGTCTGGTGACGCGAATCGGTTATCTTTACTGCAACAACCGCACTGTTATTGAATGTCCAGTACGGGTCTACAGCGTTCGAATCAGCCACTCCGTCTCCGTCAAAATCCCATTCGTAGGAGTACGAAGGATAGCCTCCGAACGCATACGCCGAGAAGCTAACCGTCAGCGGTGTCGGCCCCTGATCAGGGGTCGCTGTAAGCACCACCGAAAACGGCTGGCTCTCGTCAGCAGGTGGTTCACCGCCGCCGCCAGTTTGCTGCGAAGGCGTAATCGGTGTAGGACCACCGCCGCCACCGCCGCAGGCCACGGCGAGTGCGGCGATAACCACAACCACCAAGAGCCAAAGCCTGTTACTTACCATCATATTTCTACACCTCTTGGGTGAAGTTTACCGGTCTATTATACCCAATTCAGGCCGTTTACAGCTACCCTTGCGCGCGCGATCACGCAATGCACACTGATTACTACCTTCTAGCGCGCTCCAGGTACTTGATCGTGCGCGTGTCCACTTTTACCAAATCCCCCTCGTCAATAAAGAGCGGAACCTGGATAACCGCCCCGGTTTCCAGAGTAGCCGCCTTCGTCGCCGTCGTCGCGGTATCGCCTTTCACGCCCGGGTCGGTTTGAACGACTTTCAGGATTACTGACGCGGGCAGGTCTACTCCCAGTATCTCCTCCTCGTAAAGGTCCATATAGACAGCATCGTTTTCTTTAATCAGCCGTGCTTTTTCGCCCAGCAAGGAAGTATGCACCGGAACCTGGTCATAATCCCGGCTGTCCATAAAGACGTAATTTTCGCCGTCACGATAAAGGAAGGTCATCTCGCGCTTCTCTATGCGCACATCCTCCAGCTTCTCCTCGGTACGCATAGTAATCTCATTAATGGCGCCCGTGCGTATGTTGAGCAGCTTGACGCGAACGAAAGCCGGGCCTTTGCCGGGCTTGACGTGCTGGAACTCCAGGACTCGCAGCAGGTCTCCACCCTTCTTGAATGTGGTTCCCGTTCGAAAGTCGTTTGGGGTTATCATGCCGAAGCCTGCTTTACCACCATTATATCCGTCGGTAGAGTGTTAAGGTTCTCCAGGCCTTTAGCCCTAACCACATACATATCCTCGATGCGCACGCCGCCCTGATCCGGCAGGTAGATTCCGGGCTCAATCGTCACCACGGATCCGGCTTTTAGCGTCTCGTCGCTCCGGTTATTCAGGCGCGGGGCCTCGTGGACTTCCACGCCAACACCATGCCCCAGGCCATGCCCGAAGTACTTGCGCTTTTCGCCGCCCACCTCGTAAGTATCGTATCCGGCCTGGCTGATGATATCTCTCGCGACGCGGTCTACGTCCGCGCAGCGCATCCCGGCGCGGGCGCTTTCGGCCGCCGCATCTTTCGCCCGGCGCACTATAGAGTATATTTCCTGCCAGCCCTGCGCCACGCCGCCGTAGAATATGGTGCGTGTCATATCGCTGCAGTACCCGTCGAGTTCCACTCCCAGATCGAAGGTCAGCGGCATTGTGGGGACGAGTGGCTGGTCGGTGAAGGTAGCGTGCGGCTTGGACGCATTCTTGCCAAAGGCCACAATGGGCGGGAAGCTCGCCATCCGGGCGCCCTTGCGACGCAAACGGTATTCGAACTCAGCCGCCAGGTCAGCTTCAGTCACGCCGTTCCGTATGAAACCGACCAGTTCCGTGAAGATTTCTTCCTTCAGGCGAATGGCCCGCTTGAGCGCGGCGATTTCCTCGTCATCCTTGACCAGGCGCAGCTCTTCAACGACTCCCTTCAGCGGCACGACTTTCGCTCCGGAATTCTCCTTCAGCTCCTCGAACTGAGCCAGCGGCATATGTTCAGCTTCGATTCCCACTCGGCCGAGCCGGTACTCGGCCGCCAGTTCCTTCAGCTTCCGCCCCAGGCTCTCCTGGTAGAAAGGAATAAGCTCGTATCCTTCGTAAACCTCCTCCTTGAAGCGGTCGTAATAGCGGGAATCGGTCAGGAACAGCAGATTTTCATTGCTGATAAGAATTACCGCCGTGGTGCCGCTAAAGCCCGAAAGGTAATAAATATTCTTCAGGTTGCTGACGAGCATCGAATCTATTTGGTGCCCGTCAAGGCGGTCCCTTGCACGCTGGATTCTACCGCCAAAGTCCATGGTATATCGATGGTGAACCAAACAATTATTCTAGGCAAAAGATAGGCTTAACGCAACCCAAACGCGCAAGCTTGCTTGCTCAAGTCGACGTGCCGCAAGTGAAGTAGCGCAGGCCTGCTTATTGGTGAAGCGCTATTTGAACCCGGACCGTTCCAATTGCCTTAACTGGACGAAGCGGTCACCAATTTCCTGGGTCGCGCGAAACGGGCAACTTAAAAAATCAGTGCCCTTCCAAGCTCGGCGGGAAAATCGAAACGCTAATCCGCGGGCAGGTAGCGCACATCGGCGCGCCCGACGCCGATCCCCGTCTGGAATCTCTCGCCCGCCAGCGAAATCCCGTCCACGCGCAACTGCTCCTCGGAACCATACACCACCGCGCAGGCATCGGCCTCCGGGAAAACGCCCAGGCTGTGAAATTCAGCGGGCAGCTCGCTGCTGCTTAACTCTTCAACTTCTCCGTCTTCTATATCAAGCC
>JAOZQG010000001.1:48309-59738 GCA_029932365.1 bacterium
TCGCGAAGTACATGTCGATTAGCTTGTCGGGCTGTGGATTCTTTAAGTCGTAGCGGCTTTCCACGGTTTGAGTTTCACGGTTGAATCGCCATACTTCGCAATGTTCCGCCAGGCCGGTGTCGGCTTCTTCTTCGCTCTCCGGAAGTTTACCCTCCGACAGCATATAAACTGCGAGGTACAAGTCTTCCCCCAGCGCCATGTAGTCAACCAGCCTTAGCATTACCAGACCACCAAGGCCGGCTAACGAAACCTCGAAGCCTTCGCCCGTGCCCCGACCAAGCAGCTTTTCTGTATCGAAGACGGGCACGAGCTCCCCGTCAACAATCCGGTACACATAATCCGACGGCACAGTTTCGTCCACCAGATGCAGGTAGGCGCTGCCCCCCGGGCTGAACCTGAGATCCCGCAGCAGCAGTCGCTTTTGTTTGTCCAGCACGGTTGTCTTTGAAGCCTTCTCCACATCGCGGTCGATCGACAGCAGATGGAATCCTTCGTCCAGCGCGCTGGCACGGTAGCCACCCGCAACCACCTTTCTGCCGCCAGGCACAAAGCCAACCAGCGATACATAGAAGTCCTCGCCGGCAAGGGAGCGCAGGTCGTACCATTCCCCGTTTGCATCTTCGTGGCTATTGCTTGCAGACTCCCCAAGCGGCACCACGCCGACGGATCCGCCGTACGCCAGCGCCGCCTCGCCCGCCGTCGCATCCACGTCAAAGACGCCCACGGAAACCTGCTCGTTGCCACGCTCGCAAAGCGTTCTCAGGTTACTCCCCTCCAGAATGCGCAGGCGGCCCCCTGAGGCAAAAACCAGCCTGCGGGCCGGGGATGCGCTCTGCTCAACTGTTAGGCCCGTCGAGGGGAAAGCCCGCCCTTCTTCCTCTTGCGGCTGCCTGCACGCGGAAAACCCGAAAGCAATCAGCGTTGCGACAAGAGCCCAGCGCAAAGCGAACCGGTTAATCATCAGATTGCATTTGCCTGCACTAGAGGTCATCAAACCGTCCCCGGCCTCTTTTTTCAACGACGCCGGAATATGGGTGCAGCCACCAGCGCTGCGCCCGCTGTATGTGTATGAGTCGTAAAGCCTCTTCGTCCGTATCGCGATGAAGCCCCGGATAGTAGTCCTCCAGCGTCTCCCGGAGACCGACTACTTTTAAAACTTCGCCTTCGGCCATAAACGCCACGTATATCGTGAACGGATGCCTGACATCGGCATAATCGTAAAAGAAGCGCGGAAGGTAGGCTTCAAAGGCCAGAACGTAGTCACCGTCACGCCTGGGCCCGCGTTTCTCATCCCAGCACGCGTCGTACTCCTGGTAGTCGTCTGTAACATCTACTTCAAAATCACGCTCCTCGTCCATCTCTCCCGCTACCCTAATGGTCAGCGGTGCTTCGCCCGACTTCTGCAAACTGAACCGGATCCAGCATTCAATCGCGTTCCCGGGCTCCAGATATGTCCGCTCGTTGAATCTCGCAGGCTGCATCCAGAAATCCAGCACCTCAACGCGCGGAAGCTGCCTCCCTTTCACCAAAAAGAAGTAATCGCGCTTCACGTCCGGCGCGCCCGGAAGCGCCAGTTCGGCATACAGCTTGATCCTGTGCTCGCCAAAAACCTTACTCAAGTCGAGCATCTCCGGCAGGATTATTTCGTAGCGGCCCGTCTCCAGTTTCAGCTTCTCTTTTTCCTTCGCCAGAACATCGCTCCCGGAGGACATTGTTACGAACGCCGTGAGCTTCCGCTCGCCCACGAATCCGCGCACCTCCAGGCGCACATACGCGCCGACGTGGCGCACATCGGGATAGATGTAAGCGGGCGATACGTTGCTGGCGATTCCCTCGCGGGGAAGGGTGCGTAGCTCCTCAATAATAATTTCCGGGTGTACTACTGTTGCGGTCGCGGCCTGAACGGCTATCGCGCACAAGATAAGCTGAACGACGAGCGCCGCGGGCAGAAAGAGAAGCAGCCTCACAACCATCACCTACCAGTTATCCAGGCACCGGACACGATATATCCGACGGGAGCGCTCCCGCTCCCCTCAGGGCATTCTGCTGCTTCCTGTGGCGCAGCGGTTACGGCTGCTGCACATTCACAATTGCCAGGTCGTTAGAGACGATTCCGGAGTTAGCGAATACTCCCTTGAAGGCGCCGGATTTTGAGCCTACCCACAGAAACACTTCCCAGGTGCCGGGGGCTGGAACTACGCCAACGACGCCCACTACTCCGGCGCCCGGGTCACGAGCGGGATAGGGAGCGTCCTGATAGATTCTGTTGAGGTCAAATGTGATACTGGTCTGACCGGGCAGAATCGTAATCGGGTAACCGACCGGAAGTAGGTAATTGTCGTTGTCACCATCTCCATCCCGATCAAATTGCCAGGCTCCACCTCCATCGATCGTCGCGGGGAAGGTCCAGAACAGGTAGGCCTTGGTTCCAACAAAGTCCCCCACCTGAGGCGGCACACCATCGTTAAGAGTAATCGTAATCTTCTGGTCCATATGCGGGGAATTGGGCGTGTAATCAGTCAGCACTGGCGCGGCCACCAGCTTGGTGGGCGATACTATGGGGTCCTTGCCGCTCACTGCATCGAAAACTATGCCAATATCCCCGCTGATCGGATTAGGCACATCAGGCACGCGGAACCGGATGAAGTCGTCACCCCACATCGCGAAGGAACCGCTGGCGACAGTATACGGCGTACCTGTGTAATTAAGCTGCAAAATATGACCGTGACCGCCGGGTAGCTGGCCTGCCAGCAGGTTGAAGCCTTCAATCTGCACAAGGCTTCCGCCGCCCACGCGGTACGCGTATGGCCTGCCCTCCAGTATGAATAGCGGCCACTGACGTTTGGCATAGGTTTCCATTCCCGCCAAGCCCACGCTAGGATCATCCAGTATTGGGATAAAGGACTCGTCGAAGTTGAATACCTGCCCGAGGTAGTACCCGAAGTACTCCCCGACTTCGGCGTTCGGCCGGAATTCGTTGCTCGCACCCGTGTCAAGTTCCACGATACTCACGTCGCGGATGACGGGCTCGGCAAGCCCCACTATGGTGATGGTATCGCCGGTTATGGTGCTGCGATTGCCCGTGGCGTCGGTAACACGAACAGAGGGAGTGTAGGAGCCAGCGGAGAGATATGTATGCGTGAACGTCTTCGTGTTATTGATGTCGCCTACTGATTCCGACCGCTCGTCACCGAATTGGATGGACACATCGTACGGGGCCGAGCCGCCGCCTACACCTACATCGAAAGTGAATTCCGTATCCCCGGCAACGCCGGTCGTGTAGTCAACGTTTAGAGTAACCTGGACAGGGCTGTAAACGCTAACGGTAATATAATTTGAGGACACCTGGGGAACGCCGCCTCCCGTTCTCACGGTCACTTTAAGCGGAACGCCGGCGTCCGAGTTTAGACTGGGAAGATGGGCAATCTCAATCGCGGAGTCCGACCAGCTCGTAATGCTCGTGCCGCTCACTGTCGTAGTGCTCTGACCGGGCGCCTCGCTCTGCGGAGTAAATATGACGCTTCCCGGACTGGAACCGAAGTCGCGTCCGTAGATTTTCATCCCCTGGCCGACCTGCAATACTTCGGGCACGACTGCGGACAGGAAGGGAACCGCATCCACAACGAACGCGTGCGGGGATTCGGCGGCGAGCCCCCCGATGAGAACACGAATGAGATTCGTAGTCGCCCCCTGCGGGATAATAGCTACAATCTCGGTGTCCGACCAAGAAACCACCTGTAGCCTCAAACCGCCGATTGTGACAATCGACACTCCCCGCGAATAGCCGAAGTTAATTCCGGTAATCGTTACCGTTGTTCCAGAAGGTCCGTTCTCAGGAGATATCCCCGTGACAATTGGCGCGTTCGTGCCCGGCATGGCAGGCAGAGGATTGAAGTAGAAGTTGCTGTTGGAATCAACTCCGTTTACCGTGACAATGACGGGTCCGGTGACCGTTGGTGTGCCGGGCTCTCCAGCGGGCACAATGACCTGAATGCTCGTGTTGCTCCACTGCTCGCGACTCTCGCCGTTAACCGTTTCCGTCACGACGGTGGCCGGAATGCGCGCACCATCCTTTCCCGCAAAGGTCACGACAGAATCGCCGCGCGAGGCTCCGAAATTGAAGCCGTATACCGTTATGCGCGAGCCCACGGAGGCCGTATCATCCGAGAGGTGGACAATGAGCGGCGTCCCGGTCGGCGGAGATTCCCCTATGAAGAGCTGCGCATTCGTTCCGCTTTGACTGGATAGCGTGCCTACTGTCACTACAACGATCCCGCTCGTCGCGTTCTGGGGGACTGTCGCCTCTATTGTCTCATCGCTCCAGGAAACTACGGTGAAAGGCCTTCCTCCTAACGTCACCATAGAATCCGCTTCCTCTTCGTCACCGAAGTACAGGCCTGCAATAGTGATAGTCTGCCCGGGGCTGGCAACGCGCGGCGAAATGGTAACAATAATGGGGCGATTGGATACCCGCCCCTCTTCGTCTTCAAGCTCTTCGGGGGGTGCCACGATGGCATCCTCACCACCACCACCGCACGACGGCGCAAAGGCTAGAGCCATTGCGACAATGACTACCCATACGAAGATTAGTCCAAGTGACCTCAATTTTTGCCGGTTTTTGGCGCTCAACGCACGTTCCTCCTTAGCCGGTTTCCCAACTAACCTTGTGATTATAGATAATCGGCCGTCCATTTTCAACTTAGCGCGCAAATATACTGCGTGTCCTTATTATACCCGCACTACCCCTCGCACACTATAAACGCGCCAGATTATCAAAGTCGCCCGCGGTTACGGTTATGTAGTTATCGGGCCCGAAGTTGTCCCGGAACCCGAGGTTAACTTCTTTTCTGGTCAGCCCGTTGATAATGTGTTGATATCGCTCAAAGTAGTCCATACCCAAATCGTAGTGCGCAATCTCCGCCAGCGCGCCCGCAATAGCACCGATGTTGCTTAGCCTCACGGCGAAGTTGCCGGTCAAATAGGACTTCGCGCCGCTAAGTTCATCCTCGGTAACTCCCTCCTCGTACATCCGACGCCACTCAGCAAGCGCCATTTCGGTCGCACGCTTTACATTGGCGGGATTCGTCTGGATGTAGATTACCCATGGACCGCGACCCCTGCGCGCACTGGCGAAGCTGTAGCTTCCGTAGGTCAGGCCCTCAACCGTACGCAGCTTCTCGTTCAGGCGCGAGGCGAAATCACCACCGAAAATATAATTCGCCACCGACGCCGCATAATAGTCGGGCGCCAGGCGATTAATCCCGGGGCGCATAATCAGGACGGTTGCGTTTGAACGCCCCGGCATATCCAGCTCGACCCGCTCCCCTTTAAGCTCATATGTCTCCTCAGACCGCGCGTACAGGGAAGTATCTTCTGCGACATCCCCGCACCACCCGCCGAGCTGTCCGCTAACAAGCGCCACCGCTTCTTCTGTATCAACGTTCCCAACAACCGACAGGATGAAACCGGCCGGCGTTACGTAGCGATTGTAAAAATCGACTATATCGGAGCGCGCCAGGGCTTTAACCGTGTCAGACCATCCGATGACCGGTGAGCCGTAAGGATGGTCCCGACCATACATTCTAGCCTGGCCTGTCCTGAACGCATGCTGAAAGGTATCGTCTTCCATCCGGCTTATTGCGCTGAGAGTTTGGGCACGCACAAGCTCCAGTTGTTTTTCTGGAAACGCCGGTTGTTGCAGCTCCTCCGCCAGCAAGCCTATAAGTTTCTCCAGATCTTCCGGCAAACACCTTCCCCCGAACGATACATACTCCCGTTCAGCCTGGAAAGAAAGACTCATCGCATTGTCTTCCAGCAGCTCGGCAATCTGGAGCTTCGTGCGGGTTTTAGTGCCTTCCGAAAGCAACTGGGCGGTTAAATGAGCCAGTCCAGCCTTACCTTTGGGCTCAAACACGCTGCCACAGCGGATACGTCCTGATATAGCGACGGTATCGTTGTGTCGGCTCTCCTTGACCAGAACGAGCATGCCGTTGGGCATACGCCGCTGAGCTACATCCTCAGCGCGAATAGGCGTGTTCCCCGCAGAATTAACGCCCATAGCTGAATCCCCCGGTGCCCAGGCGCTGCGGTGCGGCGGTTCAGCTATGCGAATAGCCGGATCTTCCAGTTCCGGGACGGGGCTGCCGCCCGAGCGAACTCCCAGGTAGTACCCCACCGTGGAATTGGCCGCGCCGAAATACCGGCCCGCCACCCGCCGGACGTCGTCATCCGTCACGGCCTGAATCCCCGGCAAGTAACGGTCGATATTCTTATAGGAACTGGCCGTCTCGAAGGTCAGTATTGTATCGGCCTCGCTCTCAGCCGAGTCACGGCCGTAAATAAAGCCGGCGCGGGCTTGCTTTTTGGCCCGGGCGAGTTCTTTTTCTGTGACGCCCTCGCTGATAATTCGGTCTATCTCCTCAAAAATGAGTTTTTCCGCATCCTCAGGCGTTGTTTCCTCATTTAGCGCGGCGCTTGCCAAAAACAAAAACGGATCGCAATAGGCAAAGCAGCTGCTGGATGCGCTCACCATTCCCGCCTTGCCCGTTTCGACCAGCCGCTGATAGAGCCTGCTCGTACGCCCGTTTCCAAGGACATTCTCCAGGACTTCCAAAGCGTAAGCATCCTGATGCCTGCTGGCAGGTGTATGCCAGCCGATAAGAATATAGTCGTTACGTCCGCTACGGCGAAGCACTAAACGGCGCTGCCCAGTCTGTTCCGGCTCGGAAGGCACACGCAAATCCACACTTTTACCCCGCGGAATCGCGGCGAAATGCCTCTCTATGGCTGCCAGCATCATATCGGGATCGAACTCGCCGACAGCGACAATCACAGCGTTTTCCGGGCGGTAGTAGCGGTCGTAGTAGCTGCGCACCTGCTCAACGGTTATTCGCTCTAAATCGCGCGTCCACCCGATTGTCGGAATGCCGTAGGGATGAGCGATGAACGCTGTGGCACGGAGGTTTTTGAAGAGCAAAGTTGGCGGTGAGTCGTCGCTTTGCTCCAACTCGTTTCGCACCACAGCCAATTCGCTTGCATGTTCCCGTTCGTCGAACACAAGATTTCGCATCCGGTCGGCCTCCAGCTCCAGGACCAGATCTATCCTGTCCGCCGGGACGACTTCGTAATACACGGTGCGGTCCATCCAGGTGTATGCGTTGTTATCCGCACCGATAGACGTGAGAAGCCGGTCGAAATCGCCCGTGGGATGCTTATGAGTGCCCTTGAACATCTCATGTTCGAGCAGGTGCGAGACACCCGTCATGCCTGGCCGTTCGTATCTGCTGCCCACACGGTAAGCGAAGCTGAGAGAAACAACGGGAGCAACCCGATTCTGCCTCAGCAGAACCAGCAGCCCGTTGCCCAGCCGATGTTCAATTATTTTCCCCGAATCCGCTTCCATTGCTTACTGAACCGCCGATTGGCCCATAATTCCGCAGGCGTTCGGATACTCCAAGTGTCAGTACCCCGCCTGGCAGTCCACTACTTCTTCCAGCGGTTCGCCGGCGAGGTAGTGCCGAAGGTTGCGCGCAAAAAGCGCCGACTGCCGGTCCCAGAAATGCGGAGAGACCGCGGCCGAGTGCGGTGAAATCAGGACGTTGGGAGCTTTCCAGAGCGGAGACCACGAAGGCAGCGGTTCTTCCGCGAACACGTCCAGCACTGCGCCTCCCAGCCAACCGTCTTCTTCCCAGCGGTCGCTTCTTTCGTCGTAGCCTAGAGCCCGCATCAGCGCAGCTTCGTCGGTAGTACACCCGCGGCCGACGCTGGCATACACCGCACCGGGCTTCATCTGGGCGAACGCTTCTGTGCTAAAAAACCCATCGGTCTCGCCTGTAGCCGCCAGTGCGTTCACTACAAGATCACACTGGCGTAGCACCTTCGGGGCCTGCTTGCTGGTGAATACTTCATCCGAGTGTTGGGCTGGAAGCCGGCGATTCCGACAGACCAGTATCCGGCTGCCCAGCACGCGGAGAACCGCTGCCAGCCTGCTGCCAATGGCGCCATATCCAAACAGTCCCACGGTCATTGCGGAAAGCTCTTTAAGGTCCCGCCACGAATCCCAGTACTCATCGCGGCCCCAGTGATGTTTCCGCTGGTGTTCACCCAGGTCGGGCAGCTTCCTGAAGAAGCTAAGGAGCATTCCCAGGAGATGCTCTACAACAGCCGGGGCGTTTACGGTAGAGGAATTGGTGAGTGTTATTTCCGAGCGCGCAACCTCGTCCAATCTGCTGCCGCGAACGCCCGCGGCGCAAGAGTGATACCATTTCAAGTTTGAGGCCAGCTTGAAAATATCCTGAGTGAGCTGCCACCCCCAGATAATCTCCGCTTCCGCGGCGCGCCGGAAGTAGTCGCGCCGTTCCCTATTCCAGTGAAATTCTACATCAGGGAATTCATCTATCAGCCGGGACAGGACTTCCGGCGGTGGCGACCAAGCGGGATGTTCAACGGCCAGGTTGGCTAAGACCAACATGCGTAAGTTATAGCATGAGGCATCCGGACGCCGCGACCGCGGTTCGCGATGAAAGGTGGCACGGACGGACTACTGACGAATTTCAGGCCCTAAATCGGACGCGCTGCGCTGATGGGCGAGATAGTCCTCCATCTCGGGCGTGACTTCCTCCGGGTGCATATCGGGGTCTACGGTAATCCAGTAGGTATCATCGCATTCGGTACAACGAACCTGAACTCTGTCCACAGTGCTGGTCTGCCGCAGGCCAGCCTCCTCTTCCCAGCTGGTGGTTTTCTCTGATTGGACAATCCCGGTAAGCAGTTCGTGTGTCGTAGGCTGGCGGCAAATCTGGCACACCCGCTGAAAAGTTTTTCCCGGAAGCAATTCCGAGCGCGGCACCCAGGCGAAATCGTCGCCGGTTCCGGTGCCGTTGCATACCCGGCAGACGGCGTTGTCATTGCCGACCAAGCCGCGGCCGCCACAGTACTTGCACTCGGGCATTCTAAGCATGTATCCCCTGCCCCCGCACTTCGTACACGTAACCGGTGTTTGTTTCTTTACTAGGCCGAGGAACGAGGAGGTCTCGATGAACGTAATGCCCGTGCCCCCGCAATCCGCGCACTTTTCCTTTATTAGCATGGCTCTTTTACGCCCCTTAGGCGTACATATAGTTTACCACAATCTTTTTCATGCTAATACCCGATTATAAGCACGAACCGTAGACCGCACCCTCGTCCAGAGCAGTCGGCCGGTGCGGATTAGCCTTTTCATCGCAAGAGATGCTTCGAGATGGAGCAAACGTCTTCTGCAACTACAGCATCGCTTTTTTGCGGCCTGCGTCCCGGCTTAATCGCAGATGCCAGGAGCTACTGATCCTTCTGTTTGGGCACTTTCACGCTAAGCTTGCGCAGCCGGCCGTCGCTTTTGTTGAAATTTGCTGTAACCTCCATCGTGCGGGAAAGGTCGAACTGCACACCCTCTTCCGTCTTGAAGGGCGGAAGCAGGAACCAGGCGAAAACTTTGTTGTTCAGCACGACGAAACGCGCGGCTGGCTTGCCGAAAAGCTCAATCAGGTACTCCGGTTCCATCTCCTCGAGCTCTATCCCGCCGAATCTTAGATCTCTGTCACCTGTCCCGTCAGCCCACTGATGAAGGGTAAGAGTTACCAACGTTATTACATTATCCTCAGCCGTTACCCTTAGCTTTCCCTGAGCATCGGCGGGCGTGCTCGCACGTCCCAGCGGCACGAAGTACTCGGCGGTATTAGTCCGGCCCATCTCGCTGGAGGAAGCAGGCCTACCGAGAAAGCTGACCGTTCGGCGGAAATCGCCGCCAAGGTATATCCCGACCCCGAAATCCTCTTCAAGCAGCATCTCGCGGGCCTGGGCGAATTCCCTTTGGGTAGTGCCGAAGGCTGATTGCAGGTCGACGGTGCCGGTCAGCACCAGAGCGGCTACCAGGCCGACAATGGCCAGCACCACCAGCGCCCTGATCAGCGACCTTACACTCATCGTTCTCTACCTACTTCTTAGACAGTGAATTTGAGCATTTGTTCGCCCAAAAGCGTTCCGGCGTCCGACGTTATTCACACCGGGCCGTCGTCCGCCATTCACTGCTTGAATTCCCATGGAATCTCCCGGAAGGTGCGGGGATATAAGTCTCCGGCCAATCGCTCGTAGACGCCCTTGAAATGAAGCCAGTCCTCCTTGTAGTTATCAGAAATGGTTATGTCCAGAATCTTCGCGGGCACACCAACAGCTATCATCTCTTCAGGAACTTCAAAGCCGTTGCGAACCACCGCGCCTTCGGCGACAACCGCCCAGCGTTTCACAATCGCCCAGTCGCTTACAATGGCTCCCATCCCGATGATGGCGTAGTCCTCGACCGTGCAGTTGTGGAGGATAGAGCCGTGCCCTATCGTCGCGTGGGAACCGACGCGGGTAATCTCGCCGGGGCGGGCGTGTATCACGCAATTGTCTTCAATACTGGCACCGTCGCCTATCTCTATCCGCCCGTAGTCACCACGGATCATCGCGCCGGGGGCAATGAAGGTTTTGCGCCCGACCTTCACGTTGCCAATAACGCTGGCGGAATCGCATACGTAGGAACCGCTGCCGATTTCGGGGGTGAACCCGTCAAACTCATAAACGGTCATAGAAGTTTACTCCATCACGCAACTCAAAAGGTTATACCCAGAATCGGTAGGTCAAAACCTCCCGATTGCGCTCCTCGACGATTCTCGACTAAAATGAGTTCGTGCGAACACCCGTAAGTGGCTTTCGTATTGTCGGCAGAGAGCTGGAGCGTATCTCCCCAGGCACAATGGAAGAGGTCGTAGCATTCGTCCGCTCGCCTGAGTTCGTCTGGCTGGACTTCGACCTGGAGAACACACCTGTGCAAGAAGTGGTCGAACTGCTGGAGAAGCGCCTGGATTTCCACCCCCTGACGGTGGAGGAGTGCGTCACCCCCGACATCTACCAGCCGAAGGTGGAGGAGGAAAGCGGCTACCGCTTCTTTATCGTCCATTATTTCTCGGAATCGCGACGCGACTACCTTAAACAAAGTGAGATAAACATCTACCTCGGCAAGAACTTCGTGCTCACCCTGCATCGAAAACCCATCCCGATCTATCTCAAGAAGTTCCTCCTGAACATCCCGGAGGACCTTTTTCTATTCAACGACAAGTCAATCATTTTCTTTTACCACATCCTGGACGTGCTGATAGATGATTACCTGCGCCTGCTGGTTGTGATTGAGAATCGCGGCGATGAGATTGAATTCAAGTTCCTGTCACGCAAGGTGGTACAGGTTCCGCTGCTCCGGCTCAAGTTCATACAGAGACCCGGGCTTACCACGTTGGAGGAAGTTGTCGCCCAGCGCCATAATCTGCTTCTAATGAGAAAGTCGCTTTCACAGGAGCTAAAGATCCTGAGCGAGCTTACCGGGAACTACGAAAGGCCTGAAGAACCGCTTCTCATGT
>JAOZQG010000102.1 GCA_029932365.1 bacterium
CTAACAGGAACAAACTACGCATAATACTTTTAGTCCCGAGTCATAACGCACTAATCTCGTAAAGGCGGCAACCCGAAGCATGAACTTCCTCTTCATAGTCCTCCTCCCTGGAAGATTATACGTAGCTATGATAGCACTATTCGCAGTTTTGCTCCAAAGACCTGTATGGAGACTCATCGACCAAAATTAGCCGCCGCCCTTTTGCCGCATCGCCTATCGCGCTATAATGTGGCGCGCAATCGCCCGCCCGGCGAACGCCGGATGCGGCGCCCGGAGGCATTCATGAAAGAACTCACCGATAATTTTCTCAACGCCGCGCAAACGTTCGGCGTGCAGTACGGCGACATCCGCGTGATAGAGCGCGCCCACGAAGGCATCGCCGTCAAAAACGGCAAGGTGGAGGAGCTTCAGCGCGACAGCGACTCCGGCTTTGGCGTGCGTGTGCTGCACAAGGGCTGCTGGGGCTTCGCCAGCTCGCGCGAACTCAGCGCAAACGAAGTGGCGCGCATCACGAAGCTAGCGGTCGAAATCGCCGAGGCTTCGGCCACGCTGAAAAAAGAAGACGTGCGGCTGGTGGACGAGCCGGCGCACAAGGAAACCTGGGCCACTCCCGTGCAGGAAGACCCCTTCGCCGTCAGCATTGAGGACAAGCTGAAGCTGCTGCTGGCCGCCAACGAGGAAATGCGCAAGGTTGAGGGCATCACCAACGCGACTTCCAGCGCCGACTGCTTCCGCGAGCACCAGTGGTTCGCCAACACCGAGGGCAGCGACATCGAGCAGACCATAATCGAGGCCGGCGGCGGCATCGAGGCGGTCGCGGTGCGGGGCAACGAATTCCAGCGCAGAAGCTACCCTAACTCCTTCCGCGGCCAGTACCACACCGCGGGCTTCGAGGTGGTGCGCAGCTACGACCTTGTCGGCAACGCGCAGCGGATAGCCACCGAAGCGGTGCAGCTTCTGGACGCCGACGAATGCCCCAGCACGACCACGACGCTGGTGCTGGACGGCCCGCAGCTCGCTTTGCAGGTGCACGAGAGCATCGGGCATCCCATCGAGCTTGACCGCGTGCTCGGCAGCGAGGCGGCCTACGCCGGGATGAGCTTCGTCACGCTGGAGAAGAAGGGCAGCTTCAAGTACGGCAGCGACATTATGCACGTGACCGCAGACGCGACGCTTCCCGGCGGGCTGGGCAGCTTTGGCTTTGACGACGACGGCGTGCAGGCCCAGCGCGTGGATATCATCAAGGACGGCGTGTTCCTGGACTACCTTACCAACCGCGAGACTGCGCACATCGTCGGCAACTCGCGCTCCAACGGCACCAACCGCGCTGACGGCTGGAACCGCATCCCCATCATCCGCATGACCAACATCAACCTGGAGCCCGGCGAGGGCAGCTTCGACGACCTCATCGCCGATACCAAAGACGGCGTGTATATGAGCACCAACCGCAGCTGGAGCATCGACGACCGCCGGGTCAACTTCCAGTTTGGCACCGAAATAGCGTGGGAGATTGTCAACGGGAAACTGGGGCGGATGCTGAAAAATCCCAACTACACCGGCATCACCCCCCGCTTCTGGGGCAGCCTGGACCGAATCTGCGGTCCCGAGGAATGGGTTATCTGGGGCACGCCCAACTGCGGCAAGGGGCAGCCGAGCCAGACGGCGCACGTGGCGCACGGCGTGGCCCCCTCCCGCTTCCGCAACGTTCAAATCGGCATTCGGGGATAAAGGAGCACCAAATGAGCAACAACGACCTCTACCTGACGAGCGACCGGGCGCAAAAACTCGCCCAGGACGTCCTGGATATGGCTGAAGCCGCGGTCAAGGCCAGCCGCGCCGACGAGACCGAAATCGTCGTGTTCGCCAACGACTCCGCTCTCACGCGCTTCGCCAACAACCAGATTCACCAGAACAACTTCGAGCGCAACGCCGACGTGAGCGTGCGCGCCGCCATTGGCAAGCGCGTGGCGCGGGCGAGCGGCAACGCCGTGACCCCCGAAGGAATGAAAGCGCTGGTGGACGACGCCTGCGATATGGCGCAGGTCAGCCAGGAAGACGACGAATGGGCGGGCCTGCCGCGCGGCGAGTTCAACTATCCCTTCAACGTGGAGTTTTACGAAAACACCGCGCAGCTCACCCCCGAAGACCGCGCGAATCGTCTGAAGGACGTGTTCGACCTTGCCGGCGATTCCTACGAAGCTGCGGGCACGCTCAGCAACACGGTGGTAACGCTGGGCGTGGTCAACTCCCATGGCGTCCGAACCGTCTGCAACACCACCGCTGGAAAGTTCACCGTGCTTTACACGGGCTCCGACAGCAGCGGCTACTACGAGGATTTCCAGCGCGACTTCCACAAGATGGACATCGCCGCCCTGGCGCGCATCGCCATCAACAAGGCCGAATCGAGCAAGAATCCATCCGACGAGGTCGGCGTGGGCAAATACACCGTGATTTTAGAGGAAGAAGCGGTCGCCACGATGATGATGTTCCTTTCGTGGCTGGGCTTTTCTGCCAAGATGGTGCACGACAAGGAAAGCTTCCTCGTTGGCAAGATGGGCGAAAAGATAACCGGCGGCGACATCACCATCTACGACGACGCCGAGGACGCCCGCACCATGGGGCTGCCCTTCGACTTTGAGGGCGTGCCCAAGCAGAAGCTGATGCTCATAGAAAACGGCGTGGCAACTGGCTACGCGCACAACTGGAAGACCGCCGCGAAGGAAAATGTGGACTCCACCGGCCACTACATCGGGCGCGAAGAGCCGCTGCCGGTTAATCTGGTAATGGCACCGGGCGACAAGACAAAAGAAGAGCTCATCGCCTCCACCGACTACGGCGTTTTGGTGAGCCGCTTCCATTACCCCAACGTCGTTAACCCGATGGAGACCGTCATTACCGGAATGACACGCGACGGCACGTTCCTCATCGAAAACGGCAAGATAACCAAAGGGCTGAAAAACTTCCGGTTCACCCAGAATATCCTCACCGCGCTGGCGAACAACGACGGCTTGACGCGCGAGCAGCGCTTCAGCTCGGCGTTCTTCGGCGGCGGCGCCGTCGTGCCGGTCGCAAAGATCAAAGACTTCAACTTCTCCGGCAAAACGGATTTTTAACGGGCACCTGTAGGGCGGTCCCACCTAATCGGGTAAACATCTATGGCCGCCGTCTTCTGTAGGGCAGGGACCGTTCAGCTAAACTCACGGCCGAAGCCTGTGCCCCGCCGCTGGACCATACCGCTATCAGGTCGGCGGCCCACGCTTCGGCTCCGCTCAGCGTCCTGAGCTGGTCAAAGGACAGGTGGCCGCCCTGCAGGTCTCCCTCCTGCTTCCAGGTACTCTTCGGGCTACCCGCTGCGCGCCCCTCGCTACCCTCTCAATCCCCCCACTTGTCAAGTAAAACTTGCGTATAGTATAATTGTGTATGGGCAAGAATCTGACCAGGCGGCAAAAAGAGATTCTGCGGCACATCTACTCGTTTTACGAGGAGAACAACTACTCCCCGTCGGTGCGCGACATCGCGGCGCTGCACAACTGCAGCGTCAAGGGCGCCTACGACCACATCCTCGCGCTGGAAAAGAAGGGCTTCATCGAGCGCTCGGCGCGCCGGTCGCGCTCCATCGTGCTGACCGAGCCGGCGCTGCAGGTGCTTAGGCCCCCGGCCGAACGGCGCATCCCGCTCATCGGCGCCATCGCCGCGGGCGGTCCCATCCTCGCGGAGGAGAACTTCGAGGACTTCTGCGACTTCCCGCTGAACAAGTGGGAGCGCGACAACTACCGCTTCTTCGCGCTGAAGATTGAGGGTGACTCGATGCGCGACGCGGGGATTTTGGACGGCGACATCGGCATCTTCCGCTTCCAGCAGAGCGCCGAGCCGGGCAATATCGTGGTCGCGCTGGTGGATAGCGAAAGTAGCGCCGACAAAGAGGCCACGGTCAAGTATTATTTCCGCGAGGGGCGTCGCAACATCCTGCGCGCGGCCAACCCGGCGTATCCGGACACCATCGTGCAGAATCTGCAGATCCAGGGGATTTTGCGCGGACTGGTGCGCCCGCAGGTCTAGCCCGGCCGTTCAGACGGTGTAGCCGCCGCTGACGGAAATGTTGTTGCCCGTAATGTAGCCGCTCTCCGGGGAGAGCAGCAGCTTCAGCGCCTGCTCCAGGTCCCTGGCCTCGCCCACACGCCCGGCAGGGACGCGCTCCTCCGCCTCTATATCAAGCTCGCCGCCGAATATGCCGGGGGCGATGGCGTTTACGGCAATGCCGCGCGGCGCCAGGACTTTGGCCCAGCTTCTGACGAGCGACAGCAGCGCGGACTTGGCCGCGAAGTACCCCGGAAGCATACTGCGCGAAACCAGCGCGTCCGCGCCCGCCACGGTGAAGGTAACCACGCGGCCCCGGTCGTCGGTAAGCGACGGCGCGAAGGCGCGCATCGCGTCCTGGAAGCTTATGGCGTTGGCCCGCAGCAGGTCTGCTAATTCCTTTCCATTAGTGTCATTTATGGACTTCGCCACCACCGGGCCGATGCAGTGGACGAGGATGTCCAGCGTTTCGCCCAGGTGCTCGCGCGCCAGCGTTGCGACTTCATCGATACTGTCGGCGGGATAGTCCAGGCGCGCGGTGCGCAGCCGTTCGTCGGGCGCGATGCCTAAATGTGCTGCGGGGTCGGCGGGTTCGCTGCGGCCGGTGGCGAAGACGGTTGCGCCGTGCGCGAGCAGATGGCGGGTGCAGATGGCGCCCAGGCCGCCGGTTCCGCCGAGAACGAGCGCGCTTGCGCCGCGGAGGTATTTTTCGCCGTTCGCCATTTGCCGCGTGCGATTATACAGTGCATTTCGCCGTGCGGCGAGGGGTCTGATACAATTGTTGCGTGGCGAAGAAGAAGGGGTTGGGACGCGGCCTGCAGCAGCTCGCCGGCGAGGTGGGCATTCCCGCGGTGCCGCTCGGCGAAGCCGGGGCGAAGCGTGCGGCGCCGGCAGAGCTTGCGCTTTCCGCCATCGACTCCAATCCCTATCAGCCGCGCGCGGGCGTTTCCGCCGAATCGCTGAAAAGCCTCGTTGAATCCATAAAGGAGCACGGCGTGGTGGAGCCGGTCGTGGTGCGGCTGCTCGGCAGCGGGCGCTATCAGCTCGTCGCGGGCCAGCGCAGGCTGGAAGCGGCGCGGCAGGCGGGCCTGGATACCATACCCGCGGTGGTGCACGACCTGACCGACGAGCAGGTGCTCGTGGTATCGCTGGTGGAGAATCTGCAGCGCGAGGACCTGAGCCCGGTGGACGAGGCGCGCGCCTTCCAGCTGCTCTCGTCGCAGTTTAGCTTCACCCACGAGGACATCGCGCGCGCGGTGGGGCGCGGCCGCAGCTACGTAAGCAACTCGCTGCGCCTGCTCGGGCTGGGCCAATCCGCCATCGCCGCCATCGCCGAGGGGCGGATTACGCGCGGACAGGCGGTGGCGCTTCTCGCCGTGCCGGCCAAGGAGCGAGACAGGGCGCTGGCGCAGGCGATCGCGGGCAACATGACGGTGCGCGAAATCGAGCGGCTGGCGCGCCGCAGCCGATCGCGCAAGCCCAAAGCCGCGGCGGATGCGGTGCAGGACCCGTACCTGCGCGACATCGTCGCCCGCCTGGAGGAAATTTTCGGTGCGCGCGTGCGCGTCAAATCGCGTGGCAAA
Source organism: bacterium (assembly GCA_029932365.1). Lineage (GTDB taxonomy): Bacteria > 4484-113 > 4484-113 > 4484-113 > 4484-113 > JAGGTK01. Next base: position 5,661 of record JAOZQG010000102.1, read on the forward strand.
GGCGGCGAAATCGTCATTGAGTATTCGTCGCGCGCCGACCTCAACCGCTTGCTGAAAATCATCCAGCCCGCTGAAAACCCGTACTAACGCGCGCGCTGACCGGAAGCTGCGGTGACGCGAACCGCGACAGCGCGCCGGATGCGACATGAGCCGGAAAACGGCTTGGGGAGGAATAGATGACCGAAAAAAATGAAAGCAACGAGCTGGAGCACCACAAACGGCTGGGCGCCGAGTTGAACGACCTGGTCTGGAAGCTGCTGGACAAGCCTGACCGCACGCCCGAAGACGACGAGCGGATGCTGCACGCGGCGCACGCGTCCTGCTACCACTGGCTGGAGGCGGGCAGGCCGGTTAACCACGCGCGCGGCGAATGGCTCATCTCGCGGGTCTACGCCGTGCTGGGCAAGCCCGACCCGGCGCTGCATTTCGCGCGCCGATGCCTGGAAATCTGCGAGAAGCACCGCATCGGCGGTTACGACATCGCGTACGCCTACGAAGCGATGGCGCGCGCGTATTCGCTGGCGAACGACCACGCGCAGTTTGACCGCTTTCTCGGCCTGGCCCGCGAGGCCGGCGCCGAAATCGCCGACGCTGAGGACAAGAAGATTTTCCTCAGCGACCTGTCCTCGCTTGCCGGGTAGGCCCCGCGCCCTTCGCGCAACGCGCGCCCTGTTCTCACGTGGGTGCGCGGGGAGCTGCGCGGTTGTTGGTTTTTGGTTGTTGATTGTTGGATTGTAGGGACAGTTCACGAACTGCCCCCTTTGAGGGATTAGCATTTTCGACGCTGGCATTCGGCGGTTCCGGTCGCGAGGGCGATTCGTGAATCGCCCCTACAAGAGCGGGCGCGCCACAAGGGTCGCGCCCTATCACGCCTGCGGCGTGACTTCCGGCAGCGCCTTCAGGACCTGATTTTCGCATTTCTTCGGCAGTTTCCAGGCGTGCGCGGATTTCAGCGCACAACCGGTCCATGCGCGAAAGCAGG
>JAOZQG010000021.1:0-9778 GCA_029932365.1 bacterium
CTAAAAAGTAGCCGCGGTACCAGAACTCCTCCGCCAGCGCGTTCGCCGCCGACGAGCGTTATCGGCTTTTCGACAGCTATTCGTGTGTAAGGAGCAGCACTGCTGCTACAGCCTTAACCCGGTGACACCGGCGCAAGTGCTAAAATGAATCCCAGCACGGATTGCGGGAGACAAATTGAACTCTACGGTATTTACTTCTGAATCGGTGACCGAGGGGCATCCGGACAAGGTCTGCGACGCCATCGCGGACGCCATCCTCGACGACATTCTGGCCAAGGACAGGCGCGCGCACGTCGCGGTGGAAGTTATGTGCACCACGGGGCTGGTGATGGTCGTGGGCGAGGTTTCCTGCGATTGCTACTCGGACATGAACGGCATCGCGCGGCGCACATTGCAGGAGATTGGCTACCATTCGCCGGCCTTCGGCTTCGACGGCGCCACCTGCGGCGTGCTCGTGTCCATTGACGAGCAGTCAAGCGACATCGCAAACGGCGTCGGGGTTTCGGAGGAGGCGCGCGAGGGCACGGCGGTTGACGAGTTCGACCGCCAGGGCGCGGGCGACCAGGGGATGATGTTCGGCTTCGCCTGCCGCGAAAGCGAGGCGCTCAGCGAAGGCACGTTTATGCCGCTGCCGATATTTTTCGCCCACCGGCTGGCCAAGCAGCTCGCGGAGGTGCGCAAGAACGGCGCAATTGACTACATCGGGCCCGACGGCAAAACGCAGGTGACGCTGCGCTACGAAAACGGCGCGCCGGTGGCGGTGGAGCAGCTAATCGTGGCCGCGGAGCACAAGCCGGACATTGACGCGGAAAAGATGAAGCGCGAGATGCTGGACGCTGTAGTTGCGCCCATCGTGCCCGAAAGGTGGTTCCCCGAAGGCAAGGTTGTTGCCGAGCGCGTGCTGGTGAATCCCAGCGGGAAGTTCGTCAAGGGCGGGCCGCTCGCCGATTCAGGGCTTACCGGCCGCAAGATAATCGTGGACACATACGGCGGGTATTCGCGGCACGGCGGCGGGTCGTTTAGCGGCAAGGACCCCAGCAAGGTGGACCGCAGCGGAAGCTACTACGCGCGGTACGCGGCGAAGAATTTGGTCGCCGCGGGCGTGGCGGACAAACTGGAAATCCAGGTGGCGTACGCCATCGGCTGCGCGCATCCGGTGAGCATAAACGCGTGCGCGTTCGGCACCGAGACCGTGCCCGTGGAGCGCATTGAAGGCCTGCTGCGATCGCGTGACGTGTTTGACTTCCGCCCCGCGGCGATAATCAAAAACCTGAACCTCATCGCGCCCATATACCGGCAGGTTTCTGCCTACGGGCACTTCGGGCGCTGGGACCTGGATCTGCCCTGGGAGCGGCTGGATAAAGTTGACGCGATCAAGCAGGCGCTTTAAGTAGCGCCGGGCGGTTGCCCCGCAAAGGACTGCCGCCCTCCCCGCTTACTTGGGAACGAGCTGCAGGGCCACGTCGCAGCCGTCGTCGTCGGCTATGGCGGTCACCGCAAAGCCCCGCGTTTCGGAGTCGTAGTAAAGCGAGAAACCGTCTGGCGTCTCCGTCTTATTCATCTGGCTAAAGCCCGCCGCCTTGGCCTTCTTCGCGTAGAAGTCGGCCACCTCGGCGGCGGTGGCTGAGGTGTGCAGCATTACGTGAAAGGCCACGCCCTCGTCGGCCTCCTGGCGGGTGGAGCTCAGGATGGTGCTGCCGGGGTACTTGGGCAGCTCGGCGGGCCAGCCCTCGGGCATTCTCTGGCCGCCCTTGCCCGTCTGCACGAGGGTTTCCCCGCCGGTTTCCTTATCGGTGATAGTCACGGTGTCGCCGCTTATATCGGCCGAGATTTTCCCGCCCGACTGGGCCTCAATCGCCCGCTCAGCCATGCCTTCGGCGGCCTTCTGCGCCGCCTGCTGGCATCCCGCAGCCAGCACGAGCAGCGTAAGCAGCAAAATTCCTATGCCAAATCGCATACGATAACCTCCAGTAGATATCAGGGCAGGGATTATACCACCGCAATGACCGGGGATGATGGCGCAGCGCGGGGGGCTATAATAGCCGGGCGCGATGGAGCACACCGAGCATACCGAGGACACGGACGGCGCGGGCGGGGATTACCTGCCGCTGCCGGAAAAGAAGCTGACGCCGCTGTTTAAGCAGTACGTGGCAATCAAGCGGGAGCACCCGGACGCGGTGCTGCTCTACCGGCTCGGGGATTTTTACGAGATGTTCGGCCCCGACGCCGAGCGCGCGGCGAAGATACTCGGCGTCGTGCTGACCTCGCGCCAGGCGAGCAAAGGCGTGCGCGTGCCCATGTGCGGCATCCCGCACCACGCGATGATGCGCTACGTCAAAAAGCTCGTGGACGCGGGCGAGAAGGTCGCGGTGTGCGACCAGATGGAGCAGCCGGGGCCGGGGAAAAAACTCGTGCACAGGGCCGTGACCCGCATCATCACCGCCGGCACGCTGGTGGAAGACGAGTTTTTGAGCGACGACAGCGGCGTGTTTCTGCTCACGCTCGCGGAGCACCGGGGGAAGCTGGGATTTTGCCTGCTGGAATCGTCGGGCGGGCGCGTGGCCTTCACCGAACTTGACGCCAGGCGCGAGGTGGCGCGCGCGGTCGCCGAGATTGAGCGCATCTGCCCCCAGGAGATTTTGCTGGACGAATCTCTCGCCGGGCGCGCAGAAATCGCAGAATTCAAAAAGCTGCATCCGATGGCGGTGGTGCACAGCTTCACTAAGGAAATATCGGCGCAGGACGCGGCCTTTTTCGCCAAAAAATTTTTCGGCACGGAGCATCTGGAAAGCTTCGGGCTGGCGAAAGTAGCGGCGGCGCAGATTGCGCTGTTTTACCTGGTGCGCTACCTCAAAGACGTATTCAAGGTGGAGCAGCCCAAGCTTTTCGTGCAGCCTTTCTCGCTGGACGACCGGTTGCAGCTTGACGGGCGCGCGGTGCGGCACCTGGAGCTTGAGCGCCTGCAGGAAGGCGCGGGGCCGCCGGAAGTCGCAGGCGGGCTTTTAGGGATTCTCGGCCCGGCGCACACGCCGATGGGCCGCAGGCTGCTAAGAGAGCGGCTCACTGCGCCGTTTGCCACGCCTTCAGTTATCAATTCGCACCTGGACGCGGTCTCGGAGCTTGCGCAGGACGAGTCGGCGACGCTTGCGCTAGCCGAACCGTTGAATGCAGTCGACGACATCGAGCGCATCGCCAACCGGGCGAATCTCGGCCGCACCAACCCGCTGGAGCTGGTGAAGCTGCGCGAAAGCCTTGCGCTGATACCGAAGATAAAAGAAGTTCTGCGCGGGCGCGAGGATCCGTTGCTTATGCGCCTGAGAGATGAACTGCCCGACTGCGCGGGAGTGCACAAACGGCTGGGGGCGCTGGCGGACGAGCCGCGCCAGCTGGGCGACGGCACGGTGTTTAAGGCAGGTTTCAACGCGGAGCTTGACCGGCTGCGCGAGGTGGTTAGCGGCGGCGAAAGCTGGTTTTCCGATTACGAAGAGCGGCAGCGCAAGCTAACCGGTATCCGGTCGCTCAAAGTCAAGCACACCGACGCGTTCGGCTACTTCATTGAAGTGACGAAGCCCAACCTGCACCTGGTGCGCGAAGAGCACGGCTATCGGCGGCGGCAGACCCTGGTAAACGCCGAGCGGTTCGTCACCGAAGAGTTGCAGGCCAAGGAGCGCGAACTCCAGTCCGCGCAGGCCGACGCGGAAGCGCTGGAGCGCAAGCTGTTTGAAGAGCTGGTCGCGTTCGTGCGCGGGCGCGCCGAGGAACTGCACGCCGCGGCGAGGGCTATCGCCGAGCTTGATTACGTGCTGGCGCTGGCGGAAACCGCGCGGCGCGAAGAATGGGCGCGCCCGACGGTGGATTCGTCGCAGGTGCTGGAGATAAAGGGCGGCGTGCATCCGCTGGTGCAGCGCATGGTTGGGCGGCAGCGGTTCGTGGCCAACGACGCGTTTCTGGATGGAAGCGCGGTGCAGATAAACCTTATCACCGGCCCCAACATGGGCGGCAAGTCCACGTATATGCGGATGGTCGCGCTCGTGGTGATACTGGCGCAGATGGGGAGCTTCGTCCCGGCGCAGAGCGCGCGCATCGGAATCGTAGACCGCATCTTCACCCGTATCGGCACCACCGACGCGCTGGTGCTGGGCAAGTCCACGTTTATGGTGGAGATGGTGGAGACCGCGGAGATTCTGAACTCGGCGACCGGGCGCTCGCTGGTGATACTGGACGAAATCGGGCGCGGCACCAGCACCTACGACGGAATCAGCATCGCGCGCGCGGTCGTGGAGTTTCTGCACGAGGGGAAGCGGGCGCATCCCAAGACGCTTTTCGCCACGCATTACTTTGAGCTTACGGAGCTGGCGGAGCTTCTCGTGCGCGTGCGCAACCTGAAAGTGGAAGTGCGCTCGGTGGGCGAAGAGCTGGTGTTTTTGTACAAGGTCGTGCCCGGATTCGTCGACGAATCGTACGGCGTGGAAGTGGCGCGGCTGGCCGGACTGCCGCCCGAAGTTATAAAGCGGGCGCGCGTGGTGCTGGCGCAGCTGGAAGACCTGAAGCAGGAATCGCTTTCCAAGAGCCGTCGTATAATGCAACTGGGGCTTTTCGGCAAGGACTGATGAAAGCGGACATCCAGCGGGCGACCGAAATGGTGGCGGGGCAGCTTCCCGCCGAGCTTTACCGGCACACGGTGCGGACGCGCGATTATGCACTGGAGCTGGCCAAACGCTTCGGCTGCGACGGGCGCGAACTTGAGCGCATCGAGCTGGCAGCGCTTCTGCACGACAACTGCAAACACTGGCAGACGCAGCGACTGCTTTCCGAAGCGAAGGCGCTGGGCTACGCTCCGAGCGAGCTAGAAAGGTGCGTTCCCGCGCTGCTGCACGCGAAAGTGGGCGCGCACCGCCTGCAGCGCGACTTCGGCGTTACCGACGAAGTTGTGTATTCGGCGGTATACCACCACACGGTAGGCGGTTGTGGGATGGTGCGCGAGGCGCGCATAGTTTTTTGCGCCGACAAGCTGGAGCCGGGCCGCAACTACGAAGGCCTAGACGAGCTGCGCGCGCGCGCCGCCGACGGCCTGAAAGAGCTGTGCCGCGCGGTCATCGCCTCAGGACTAAATTACCTGATGCGCAAGGGCACGCCCATCGACACGGCGACGCTGGACTTCTACAATGAGCTGGTCATGGAGCAATCCGGTGGATAGGCTCTCGGAAAAGATACTGGCCAAGGCGCGGCGCAAGCGCAAGCCCTCGGACACGCCCCGGGGTCCTCGCAAGCCGGCGTCGCAGCCTTCCCGCTGGCAGATGGAGCAGGCGGTGAAGCGGCGGGTGACGGCTTTCCGCCGGCGGCAGAAAACGACTCTGCTGCTAATCTTCGTTCCCGCGGGGATTCTGGTTTTCGCGCTGCTCACCTGGCTTTTCTGGCCGGTCTACACCGCGACCGGCGTGCAGACCAGCCGCGCCGAGATTATCGCCAAAACCATCACCCCGGGCCGGGCGCTGCCACCGTATTTCCACGGCGCGGACAACATCCACGTGCTGTTCGTGGGCTTAGACCGCGATCCGCCCCACCGCAGCGACACCGTTATGGTGGCGAACCTGGACCTGCGGACGCTGCAGGCGCGGGTGATTTCGGTGCCGCGCGACTTGCGGGTGCGTCTGCCCGAAGGCAGCTACGACAAGCTGGCTCACGCCTACGTTTACGGGCAGCAGCACGACGGCGCGGGCGTTGAGTGGGTGGAGTCGAGCCTGCGCGACCTGCTGGGCGTGGAAATCCCTTACTACGTGCTGATAAACTTCGACGGATTCGTCAATCTGGTGGACGCTCTTGGCGGCGTGGACATTGACGTGGAAAAGCCGCTTAAGTACGTGGACCACGCGCAGGATCTCGTTATTGACATACCGGCGGGCAGGCAACACATGGACGGCGAGACGCTGCTGAAGTACGTGCGCTTCCGCCACGACGCGATGGGGGACATCGGCCGGATGCAGCGCCAGCAAAAGGCGATGCGCGCGGTGCTCAACGCGCTAAAAAAGCAAGGCGCATACCGGCGGCTGCCCTCGGTGCTTTCCGCGCTGAGTGAAACTTTTGAGACCAACCTCACCTTAGACCAGCTCACGGCGCTGGCGCGACGGGTGCCGGACGTCGAAGACGGGTTCATCCAGACGGCCACGGTGTATTCTGAGGAGGAGCGGTTCAACGGAGTCTCCTACCAGGTTGCGACCGGCGAATGGCTGCAGGAAGCGGTTGAGTTTTTAGAAAACCTCATCCCCCGCATTGAAGCAGAGGACGCTCCTGAGGAGTCAAACAGCGAGGATCCCGCGGACACCGCGGACTGAACAGAACACGGCATAATCGCGACGACCGCTACGGAACTGCGGCTTTCAGTTGTCAGTCTTCAGTTATCGGTTGTCAGACTACCGGACGGCGGACAAACCATCTACGGTGAGGGGCAGTCTCCCCTTCGGTGGTGAGCCCCTCAGGGCAATACCGTGGGCGCCGAAAACCAACACAGGATAGCGCCGCCTTTCTAGGCGGCGGGACAACGAGATAGCGCAATACCCCGCCAAGGCCGGGTGGGTACCCAGGAATGGAGCGACGCGCTGGCGGAGCTTAGAGCGTATCCCTGTCCGGAGGGAGTTGATGAAGCATTGTTGGCGGAACTGAAGGATGCGCTGGGGAAGGCTCTTGTCTGTAGGGTGTCCCGCGAAACGCGGCACGGCGCACCAATGGGGGATAACGCGAAAATGGTGGATGGTGGGGCAAATGTCCCCCCCCTGAAAACCGTCGCAGCCTGTTTTCCGCTTCACTCCCAGCGCGCATCTTCGCTTCCATTATATTAGAGGTGCTAGGCAAGGCTCTGCCGGAACAATGGCGAAGCAAAGCGAGGCGGGACGCCTGCTAAAAGCCCAGGTCTTCGCGGGAAAACAGCGCGTTGAAAGGCATACCGATTTCGGCGAAGGCCTCGCGGCTGCCCTCGTCGCGGTCGAGCACGGCGATTACGCCCACTACCGAAAGCCCCACGTCGTCCTTGAGCCGCTCAATCATCTCGATGAGCTGGCCGCCGGTGGTTACCACGTCCTCCACCATCAGCACGCGGTCGGTGGGATCGAAGACCCCCTCCACCAATTTGGACTGGCCGTGATCCTTCACCTTTTTGCGGACGAAGATGCAGGGGATGTCGGTTTCCTGCGAAAGCGCGGTCACCACGGGAATCCCGCCGAGCTCCACGCCCGCGAGCCGGGTTACGTCATCCGGCACCAGCCGCGCCATGTGGTGCGCCAGGCTGCGCAGTATCGTGGGGATGCCCTCAAAGAGGTACTTGTCCAGGTAGTACTTGCTGCGCTTGCCGCTGCGCAACACGAAGTCGCCTTCCAGCAGCGCTACTTCTTTCAGTTTCGCAATCAGCTCCGTTCGCTGGTAATAACGCATTTCGTCGCGACGATTATATCAGAGACCGGCGGCGCTGAGTCCATCCAGGAAGATATTTCTTCGGCGTGAAGCGGCGCTTGCGGAGAGCCGGGAGCGCGCATCTGCTGTGTTATAATCCACCGTGTGATAGAGGGCGTCGCCTTCAGGAGGCTCAAACCCGTCACCGACGAGCGCGGGTTCCTCATGGAAGTTATGCGCGTGGACTGGGAGAGCTTCGCCGGATTCGGCCAGGCCTATATCACCACGGCCTATCCCGGAGTCGTCAAAGCGTGGCACGCGCACAAGGACCAGACGGACAGCTTCTGTGTAATCTCCGGCATGGCCAAAGTCGTGCTCTACGACAGCCGCGAGGATTCGCCCACCAAAGGCGAGGTGAACGAGTTTTTCCTGGGCGAGCGGAACTTCGGGCTGCTTACCATACCCCCGCTGGTAATGCACGGCTTTAAAAACATCGGCGAAAAGGAAGTCGTCGTGCTCAATTTGCCGAACCGGCTCTACAACTACGAGGAGCCCGACGAGATTCGGGTGCCTTATGACAGCGACGAAATCCCCTACAACTGGGAACGGGTGAACCGATGAGCGAAGGCAGCGGGGGCGTGGCGGATAAAGCGGAAAGGCTGGGGAAGCTGCTCACGCTCCACCGCGAAATCGCCGACAGCACCAGCTTTGAGGAACTCGGCCGCAGGCTGCAGCGGGGGCTGAAAGACCTCATCCCGCCGTTTTGCCTTACCCGCTTCCCGGTGGAAGAAAAGATGGTGGGCAGGGAGTTCCCCCTGGCGGGCGAGGAGCTTCCGCTGAGCGAAGTGGAAGAAGCGCTTCTGGGGGAGTTCAAGCGGGACCTTGCCGAAGAATCGCTGGCCAAAGCCGGTGAGGATGCGCCGTTTTTGGTCCGCTCGGCCGATGTCGAAGAGGTAATACCCAAACTGCGCGAGCGCGTCGACCAGTGGTTTTTTCTTCCGCTGACGGACGGCGAGGGCAACATTACCGAAGTGCTGCTTTTTGAGTTTAGAAACTCGCGCGAGGACTACGAGTTCCTTACGGAAACGCTGACCCACCTCAGGGAGATACTCACGCCGGTGGTGCAGACCATCAAGTTGCGCCGCGCCTACCAGGAGATGCAGCGCGACTCCGAAGCGCTGATGAAGGTCAGCACCATCGTCAGCGGCAAGCTCGACCTCAAGGAGCTTCTGACCGAGCTGGCGCGGCAGTGCTCCTGGCTGCTCGACGCCGACCGCAGCACCGTTTGGCTCTACGACGACGAGTCCGAAGAGATATTCACCTTCGTGGGCGAAGGGCTGGCCAGTGAAATCCGCATGCCTGTGGGATTGGGTATCGCCGGCGCGGTCGCCGAGACAAAAGAGACCCTCAATATCGCCGACCCCTATTCGCATCCGCTGTTCAACCCTGAGGTCGACCGCGAGACCGGCTACCTGACCAAGAGCATCCTGTGCATGCCGCTGCTGAATAAAAAAGACGAGCTCATCGGCGTGTACCAGGTGCTTAACAAGCTGGAATTCGAGAGCTTCACCTCCGCCGACGAACAGATGCTGGCGGCGCTTTCGGGCAGCGCCTCGGTGGCCATCGAGAACGCGAAGCTCTACGAAGATCAGAAGAAGCAGTTCAACAGCTTCATCGAAGTGCTGGCCACCAGCGTGGACGCCAAAGACCCGACCACGGCGGATCACTCCAAGATGGTGACGGGCGTCGCCGTCGCACTGGCAAAGCAGTTGAACTTCAGCCCGCAGCGCGTGGAGTTCATCCGGGTCGCCGGCGTGCTTCATGACTACGGCAAAATCGCCATCCCCGACGCCATCCTGATGAAGCCGGGGCAGCTCACGCCCGAGGAGTTCAAGGTGATGTGGTCCCACGCCAAGCGGACCATTGAAATACTCAGCCGGGTTTACTTCACCAAGGAGATGCGCGACGTTCCGCGCATCGCCGGGATGCACCACGAGCGGCTGGACGGCACGGGCTATCCCTACAAGCTGAAGGGCGACGAAATACCGCTGGAGGGCCGGATACTGGCGGTCGCCGATATCTTCCACGCCATGATGCAGGAGCGCCCGTACAAGCGGGGCAAGACGCCGTCCGAGGCGCTCGCCGAATGCAAAAAACTCACCAAGCCCCACATCGGGCGCTTCGGCGACGAGGAGGGCGCCTGGCTGGACGGTGAAGTCGTCGCAGCGCTGGAGGCGATTTTAGAGCGCGAGCACTACAATGCCGAATACTTCGCGCAGGAATCCGGATGGTCCGACATCTCGGCCAAGGAAATCAGCGCCTTGCACCAGCGCACACTGGAGGGCCTGCAATCGCAGGAGGATTCGAAGCTGAATGATTGAGCGGACGCTCGTCT
>JAOZQG010000021.1:9788-22097 GCA_029932365.1 bacterium
TTCGTTAAGCCCGAGGGGATTCAGCGCGGTCTCGTGGGCGAGATAATCGGGCGCTTCGAGCGGGATGGCCTGAATATTTGCGCGCTCAAGATGCTGACTATGTCGCGCGAATTCGCGGAGAAGCATTACAGCGTGCATCGCGGCAAGCCGTTTTTTGGGGAGCTTGTTGCCCATATCACGAGCGGACCTGTCGTGGCGATGGTGCTGGAAGGCGAGGATGCGATTCAGCGTGTGCGCCGTATGATGGGCGCGACCTCACCCGCCGATGCCAAGCCCGGCACCATACGCGGCGACCTGGCCGAAAGCACCCAGCTCAACTTAGTGCACGGTAGCGACAGCGCCGATACGGCGCGCGCGGAAATCGCCAATTTCTTCAGCGAAGACGAGCTGGGGGAGTAGCGGCGTGAAGCTGCCCGTGGCATTGCTTGGAAGTATGCGCACAGTCATCAAGCCGCTGCTTATTTTTCTGCTGCTGGCCGTATCTATGCCGTCATCTGCGGCGGGCGCGGCCAGCGAATCGCTGCAGGCCGCGCGGTATCATTTTCTGCTCAGCTTTGAAAACCGCAAGGACGGCGAAATCAGGCTCACCGACCTTACCCGGGGAAAGCCGGACGACGACAACACCTACGTCTTAGGCCATGTCCTGCGCCCGGCGACGGCGGTGCGCGAGCTTTCGTTTCACGCCACGCTGTGGGGCAAAAGCAGCACGGTCGTCGCCTCGGCGGTAAACGCGATACACATTAAAATCTTCGGACTGGCGCATCTGGACCGTGGCTCGTCCATAACCATCGCACCGCGTGAGCTTTACGGCCGCGCCCTCGATGGCGAGCCGGAAGCGCCGGTGGACTACGCGATTTACACGGACATTGAAAGCGGCGTGTACCTTTTCGGCGGCAGCTTCTCGCCGGTGCAAGGAGCGCGCGTACGCTGCCGGCGCGACGGCATTGCCACAAGGCTGGGACTGGGCTTCGCGCCCGAGCCGGGAGACGTGTTCCTCGTCGAGGTGTCCGCGCCCAAAACGATGCTGACCAGCCTTACCTTTGAAAACAAACTGGGTGGCCGGGTGGAAGCCGCGTTTGCCAATATGACGCGCAGCGCCGTGGGCAAGGTGGAAAAGCGGGTAACCGGCGTGGGACGATTCCCCGGAAGCTACCTGGCGCCGGTGGGGGCGGTACGCGCGACGCACGCCGGGGTGCTGGATATCTCCACCAGCCCGCGTGGTCAAATCGGCGGCTTTCAGATAATCCCCTGGAACCACAGCCAGTCGCGGGAGATGGCCAAATCGCGGGTGGCGCCGCAGTATATGATTGTGGACAGCTACGGCGGAGGCGAGCTGACGGGCGTGCCCCCGCTTTTTGGGGAGCACCTTTTCCCCCGCGCGGGAGATCGGACGGAGCCGGACCTGACGAGCCTATCCGGCACACGCGTAGCGGTCGCGGAGATACCCCATCTGCCCCGGGTGCGCATCGAAGCTGACTACGGACAGGGGCTCGTGCCGCTGCAAGGCGCGACGGGGCTGGACGATAACGCGCTGCTGGCGCTGCGCCGGCTCGTCATCAGTTTCGAGTAGCGTTCTTACTTGAGTTTTTCTTCCACCGACTTCAGCTTGGCGTCCATCCGCGGGCCGGGACGGTCGCGGCGGTCGTCTATCTTGATGGAAGTGGAGATGCGGCCGTACCCCGCTTCTTCCAGCTTGTCGTGGATGCGCTCCACCAGTGCGAATATGTCGCCCAGGTCGCCCTCAAGCGTGGTGCTCATGGGATTCAGCCGGCTTGCCAGCCCGCTGGCGCGTATCTCTCGCTCGGCTACGGCCACCACGTCGCTTACGCTCGTCGTGCCGGTGCCCAGGCACACTACCGAAAGTTCCACCATTGCCATCGCGGCTCACTCCTTTTCGCTATCGGTTGATTCTATGCCCGAATGATTCGCGCACTCCGGATTGCAGCAGAACCGCACCAGTTGATTGCGCTGCTTGCGTTCGGCGATGAACCAGCCGCATAGCTCGCACTTATCCACCGTGGGGCGCCCGAACAGAACGAAGTCGCAGGTCTTGCCCGGCGCAGCGTCCTTTTCCTCGCCCGGAGTGGGGCTGTTTTCACATATGTAAAATATCCGGCGGTTCGCGGCCTGGCGACGCTTCAGCTCGCCGCCGCATTTGGGGCAGCGCACCTGCGGTTCTCTGGCATAGTCGCACTTGGGATACGCCGAGCAGGCCACGAACTCCCATCCCCACCGGTTGCGCCGGGCGACAAGCTGCGACCCGCACTTGGGGCAGGTCTCGCCGAGCGGCTTTCCGGAAGCGCCCCGGGTGTTATCCCCTCGCTTAACGTAACGGCAGTCAGGATAGCCGCTGCACGCCACGAATTTGCCGTAGCGCCCGCTTCGCTCTACCAGCGGCTTGCCGCATTCGGGGCATTTTTCCTCCAGCACCTTCGCCTCGGGCTTGTATTTTTTACTGTTGTCGGCCAGCGCCTGGTCAATTTCTTTGGCCAGCGGCTTGTAGAAGCTGTCCACCAGCTCCTGCCACCTGCCCTTTCCTTCTTCCACCAGGTCCAGGCGCTCCTCCATCCGCGCGGTGAATTCAACGTCCACCACCTCGGGGAAGAAGTCTTTCATCAGCGCTATCACCAAAAACGCCCATTCTGTGGGCGCAAGGTTGCGGTTTTCGCGCACCACGTAGCCCCGCTCCACAATCGTATCCAGTATAGGCGCGTAGGTGCTCGGACGCCCGACGCCCAGCTCCTCCAGTGCCTTGATCAGAGACGCCTCGGTAAAGCGCGGCTGCGGCTTGGTGAAATGCTGGGAGGCGTTGAGTTCTTTCAGGTCAAGCGCCATTCCCTCGCGGATGCCGGAGAGTTTTTCCTCCGGCCCGGCTTTCTCGCGCTCGCCGTTTTCTTCGCGGTACACGCGCAGAAAGCCGTCGAAGCTCACCGTGGTAACGGTATGCCGGAAGCGGGCTGCAACATCCCCTCCGGACGAGGCTACTTCAGTCTGACGCTGAAGCTGTTGCGCGCTGGCCATCTGCGAGGCGAGGAACCGGTTGTAGATGAGCGTATACAGCCTGAGCTGGTCGCGCCTGAGATGGCGCTTCACGTGTGCCGGCGTATACGCCAGGTTGGTCGGGCGGATGGCTTCGTGGGCTTCCTGCGCCCCGGTGCGGCTCTTCCAGCGGCGCGGCTTCTCCGGCAGGTAGTCTTTTCCAAAGACGTCGGCTATGTGCCGCCGGGTGGCTTCCACGAACTCCGGCGCTACCCTGAGCGAATCGGTGCGCATGTAAGTAATAAGGCCTTCCGGCCCTTCGCCCACGTCTATGCCTTCGTAAAGCTCCTGGGCCACGCGCATCGTGCGCTTGCCCGGCAGGCCCAGCTTTTTGAACGCCGCCTGCTGCAGCGTCGCGGTGATAAACGGCGGCGCGGGCGCTTTGGAAATCTTTTTTTCCTGCACCGAATCCACCGCGTAATCTAGTGGCAGCAGTGCTTCACGCAGCTCCGCAGCCTCCTTCTCGCCGGCGATAACACGCGTATTGGCGTTCTGGTTTTTCGCGGGATGAACGATGCGCTTGCCGTCAACCTCTACGAGTTGCGCGGTGAAAAACGCGCCGTCTCCGGCGAATTTGCCCTCCAGCGTCCAGTACTCTTCGGCCTTGAACGCGCGTATCTCCTCTTCGCGCTCGCAGATAAGGCGCACCGCCACGGATTGGACACGTCCGGCTGAAAGCCCGCGCCTAACTTTGCGCCACAGAACCGGCGAAATGCGGTAGCCCACGAGCCGGTCCAGAACGCGGCGCGCAAGCTGCGCATCCACCCGCTGCTGGTTGATTTCATGCGGACGCTGCACAGCTTCCCGCACCGCGCGCCGGGTGAATTCGCGGAACTCCACGCGCCGCGCCGACCTGCCCACAAGCTCGGCCAGGTGCCAGGCGATGGCCTCGCCCTCCCGGTCGGGGTCGGTGGCAAGCAGGACGTTCCCCGCTTTCTTCGCCGCGTCGCGCAGGCTCCTGACCACCTTGCTCTTGGCTCCGATGACGCGGAACTTCGGCTCGTATCCGTTTTCGATGTCCACGCCCAGTTCCTTCTCCGGAAGGTCGCGGACGTGCCCCTGCGATGAAAGAACGTGGTAGCCCTTGCCCAGGATGCGCGAAAGCGTGCGCGCCTTGGTCGGCGATTCAACGATAATCAACGGTTTGTTCTTGGTGATTGTGGTTGCCACTGATTGTTGCCCCAGTTGGTTACAGTCGCTGGTAATATCCGCCGGGCAGGGACCTTACGAGACCCTTCAGTTCCAGCATGGTCAGGCGCGCGGCCAGCTCCGCAATGCTCATACCCGTCGCGCGTGCAACATCATTTATATGGGTTTTTTCGTAGCTTACTTTACCCAGAAGCTCAAGCTCCTCCGCGCGCGCTTCGGCTGGTGGCGCAATCGTCTCGGGCTTGGGCTCGGATTTAGCCGCAGCCTTCGGGGCGGCCTTCGCCGCGACCTTTTGCCTGGCTTTGGGCTCAGGCGGCGGTGCGGGCTGGGATTTAAGCTTACTGACCTGCTCCTCCAGCAGCTCCGATTTGCGCTGGGGCCATTCCTCCACCACGTCGTCGGCATTGTCGATGAGCTTGGCGCGCCCGTGTTTTATAAGCTCGTGGCATCCCTGCGAGGAGCGGAAGCCGGGTCTCCCGCTGAAGGCGAACACCTCCCGGCCATTCTCCAGCGCCAGCTCGGCGGTTATCAGGGCACCCGAACCCATCGGCGCTTCGGCCACCACCACCCCGTGGCTCAGGCCGGCGATGACCCGGTTGCGCCGGGGGAAGTTCTCCTTGGCCGGCGGAGTGCCCGGCGGAAACTCGCTGAGCACCAGCCCCTTCTCCACAAGCTGGCGATAAAGCGCTTCGTGCTGGCTGGGATAAACCACGTCAATGCCGCTGCCCAGCACGGCGACGGTCATTCCCTCGGCCTCCAGGGCGCCCTCGTGCGCCGCGCCGTCGATTCCCAGCGCCATCCCGGAGACGATAGAAAGCCCCAGCGACGCCAGGTCGTGCGCCAGCTGGCGGGTGCGCTTGAGGTAGTAATCCGAGCCTTTGCGCGTGCCCACAACCGCAATCTTGTCAGGAAGCAGCGGCTCAATATTCCCCCGGGCGTAAAGCACCGGAGGCGGTGAGCTGATGGCGGCGAGCGCTTCCGGGTAGCCGGGCTGGTCCAGGCCGATCAGGAATATCCCGTCCTCCTTCAGCTTCGCGGAGAACGCCTTGAGGTCAAACGAGGACTGGACGGTTTCAAACCTGTCCCGCAGTCCCCCTGATGCGCCCGGCACGTCCAGCCATTCGGCGGGCGCCGCTTCCCAGGCGTTGGCATAGCTGCCGAAAACCGTGTGCAGCTCGCGCAGAAAGCGCGCACCCACGCCGGGAATCCGCGCCAGCGCGGCCTGGAAAATCAATTCGGATTCGGCAGGCACGATGGGATTATGTAGCATAGGGCGGGGATGTTGGCAAATGGAGGCTTATAATTCCCCTATGGAACGATTAGAGGGAATACGCGCAGCCGCAGCGCTGGCCACGGTAATTCTGATACTGGCGGCAGCGTTGCCCGCGGCCGCCGAAGCGCCGCTGTGGACTCGCGACCCGGTGGTGATTGGCAGCGGCGAAGGAATGTGGCGGCTGGGCGGGGCGTATGTCTGGGCAGGAGAGGGCGCGCTGCGTTACCGGCTGCCTGTGGGAGAACTCAGATGCGGGCTGGGCGGAATAGCCGAGGCCTTTGCCGTGCTGGACTTCGCCAAAGCCCCGCTTAAAGGCGAGGACAAGAGTTGGGATGTGGAGCATTTCCACGTTGGCACCAAGATGCTGCTGCACGACCGCCCGGGCGATGGGTGGCCGGACGCAGGCGTGGCATTTGAGGTGAGCGTGCCTTCCAGCCATGCCACGCGGGGCGTGGGCGTGGATGCGACTGACATCCATGCGCGGTTGCTGCTGGCCGAGGATTACGGGAAAGCGCGGGTGGTGGCGAACCTCGGTGTCGGCATACTGGAAAAGACCAACCGGCTGTGGGGACAGGACGATTCGTTCGAATACGGCGTGAGCCTTACGCGCCCGGCGGGAGCGCACGGCGAGGTGCTGGCCGAGGTGCGAGGGCATACATATACCGACCGGCGACCCGGGCAGGTATACAGTCTGGCGGGCTACCGCCACCTGTTGCCGGGTGGCGATAGCTGGGACCTCTATCTAATTGCGGGATTGGACAAAGACGCGGAAGACCTGGAGGTGGGATTCGGATACACTTTCAGATTTCCGCTGTATTACCGGCGGAAGGGCGCGAAAGCGGAAGAAACCGGTTCGCCGGTGGAACAAATGGAGGAGTTACTGGCAAAAGAGCTGGCGCACTTGAGCGAGAGCGATAAGGAAGCGCTGCGCGCGTTCGCCCGCGGGCTCAGCGGTGGCGGCGGCTAATCCTCTTCAATCAGCTTCCGGCCACCCCGCACCTGCCACTAACTATGAGCTTCTTCGCACGTGAGGCAATGGCTCATCTTGTGCTAGACTTGAAGGCACCACGAAATGGCTGCCAAGAAGCGCATTCTGGTTATCGGGCTGAATACTTTCGGCAAAGCGCTCATGCGGGCTCTGCACGAGCTGGGCCACGAGTGCCTGGGCATTGATGCTGACCGTGACACCGTGCAGAAGGCCGCCAGCGAGTTCATTGAAGTCGTCGAAGCCGACGCAACTAACGAAGAAGCACTTAAGGAAGCCGGCGCTCAGGAATTCGATTACGCCGTAGTCGCCCTCGGCAGTCGCATCGCCGACTCTATCCTCGCCACGCTTGCGCTTAAGCACTTGGGCGTAGGACACGTGGCAGCCAAGGCCCGCAATGAGCAGCACGCCGAAGCATTGCGCAAAGTGGGAGCGGACGTAATTGTGTTTCCCGAAAGAGACACCGCCAACAACCTCGCCCATTTCCTGCTGTTCTCCGGGCTGGATGATGTCCGCATCATCAGCGACGGATTCTCGCTGGCCCGAACTTCGCCGCTGCCCAGCATGATAGGCCAAAGCGTGCGCGAAGCCATGCTGCGCTCCCGGTTCCATCTGAATATCGTGCTTGTTCAACACGCCGACAGAACGCGCGCTGTGCCTGAGCCAGACCTCTTGATCACCGGCACGGACCAGCTTTTTGTTATTGGCTGGGACCGAGACCTGCGCAAATATTCCAAGGCGCTGAAGGCTGAGGAGGAAAGAGCCGCTGCAAGCGCAGATGAAGATTAGCGTGTGCTAGAATCGGCTCTGTGATCAAAGGCCGCCGACGCCCCAATACTGCACGAATGCTGGTTGGTGGCTACGCTGCAATCATCGCCTTGGGCACGCTTCTGCTAGCCCTCCCCGTATCCGCGGCGTCAGGAGAATGGTCGCCTCTGGGAACGGCGTTTTTCACCGCCACGTCCGCCGTCTGCGTTACCGGACTTATCGTCGTCGACACCGCGACTTACTTCAGCGCGTTCGGCAAATCCGTCATACTCCTGCTAATACAAATCGGCGGCCTGGGTTACGCCACAGCGTACATCTTCATCGTCATCTTGCTGGGACGCAAGCTGTCATCCGGGGCGCAGCAGACCGTAAAGACCGGCTTCAACCTGCCGAGTGTCGGGCGGTTGCGCCAGGTTGTACTTATGGCTGTTACGGTCACCGTGGTTTTTGAGCTGCTCGGTTTCCTCGTAATGCTCCCGTCCTTCGCCGCCCGCCGCGGGATCGGTGCCGGGTTCTTTGATTCCCTGTTTCAGGCGGTCTCCTCGTTCAACAATGCCGGGTTCTCCACTTACTCCGACAGCCTCGCGTCGTTCAGCAATGATCCTCTAGTGGGTATCATAATGCCCGCGCTGACAATACTCGGAGGCATCGGCTTTATTGTGCTTGTCGACCTCTGGGACCGGTTTGTGGCACGCAAGCGACACGGGCTGTCGCTGCACTCCATCGTTGTGTTGCGCGCGACTGCCTGGCTCCTCGCCGCGTCCTTCCTGCTGGTGCTCTTCTTTGAATGGAACAATCCGGCGACATTGGGAGCGGGGCCTCCGGGGGAACGCCTGCTGAAAGCGCTGGGCATGGCTGTATTCCCCCGGACTTGCGGCTTCAGCGCCGTAGATTATGCGGTTATAACACCGGGGGCATATCTTGTAACGCTACTGCTTATGGTGATAGGAGCCAGCCCCGGAGGGACCGGCGGTGGCGTGAAGACGACCACCTCCTTCATTGTAAGCCTGGCAACGCTCAACGTATTCCGCAGGCGCACTTCTACCGTGCTTTATCACCGCAAGCTGCCCGCCGGCGTGCTGCTCAACGCTTATGCGTTGATTACAGTCTGGTTCGCCACACTCGCTGCGGTCACTGTCATCATTGCCCATATCGAACCGTTCAGCGTTCACGAAGTCATGTTCGAAACCGTGAGCGCGCTGGGAACGGTCGGGCTTTCGCAAGGCATAACCGCCCAGCTTTCAGCCGCGAGCAAAGTAATGCTCTGCCTCCTGATGGTAGCAGGGAGAGTGGGGCCCATCACTGCCGGATCGATTGCATTCGGCCAGGCGGAGCCAGATACCGTGCACTATCCGGTGGAAGACGTGCTCGTGGGCTAGCCCCTACTTGCGCCAGAATGCGGGAACGAACAGCACGGCAACCGCGTAAACTTCCAGGCGGCCGGCCATCATCAGCACGGAAAGCACCCACTTGCCGAAGGGATGGATAAAGGAGTAGTTCTGGGCGGCGCCTACCAGGTCCAGGCCCGGCCCGATATTTCCCAGACAGGCTATTGACGCGCTCATAGACGTATCGAAGCTGTAGCCCAGCGCGCTCATAACTACCGTACCGAACACGAACAGCCCCACGAAAGCCACAAACAGGCCCGTCGCTTGGTCCTCCATATCCTGCGTCAGCGTCATTCCGCTGACGCGTATTGGCTGAATACTGGATGGATGGAAGGTTCGGATGACGCTGCGCCAGGCCCATTTCGCCAGTATGATGATGCGGACGACTTTCAGCCCGCCGCCGGTGCTGCCCGCGCTGGCTCCCACGAACATCAATCCGAAAAGGAGTATGCGGGAAATCGCCGGCCATGCGTCGAAGTTCTCGGTGGTGTATCCGGTCGTCGTCAGTATCGAGACCGCCTGAAATACGCACGACCGGAAACCGTGATGGTCGATGGACACGGCACGGGCGGCGAAATTCACGCCGTAGAGCACAACCACCGCAAGGGCGGCGATGATCAGGTAAACCTTGAATTCCGTGTCGCGCAAAAAGAGAAAGCGGCCCCGCAAGGCGTGGAAATAAAGCGAGAAGTTGATGCCCGCCAGCAGCATGAATGAGATGATGACCCACTCTATCGCCGGGCTGTGAAACGCCGCGATAGACGCGCTGTGGGTGGAGAAGCCGCCGGTAGCCATCGTGCCGAACGTATGGGTGGATGCCTCAAACCAGTCCAGCCCGCACCCCATCAAGGCCAGGAATTCCGCAAGCGATATGCCGATGTAAATGCCCCAGAGCGCCATCGCCGTGTGCCTGAGGCGCGGCATAAAGGTTTCCTTGCTGGGGCCGGGGATCTCTACGCGGTACAGGTGCTTGCTGCCCACTCCCAGCATCGGCAGGATGGCGATGAACAGCACGATAATGCCCATTCCGCCCAGCCAGTGGGTAAACGACCGCCAGAAAAGCAACCCGTGCGGGAGAGCTTCAATATCCGTGAGGATGCTGGCGCCCGTGGTGGTGAAGCCGCTCATGGTTTCGAAGAACGCGTCGGTATACGTTGGTATCCAGCGGGAGATGTAGAAGGGCAGCGCACCTATCGCCGCCATCAGGAGCCAGCCCAGCGAGACGACGAGCAGTCCCTCCTTGCGGAACATCTGCTGTGTCGTCTTGCGCGTCCGCAGATAGAGCGCCGCACCCAGGGCGAAGGTGAAGAGCGCCACCGCGGCGAAAGCCTCCACGATTTTCAGCTCGCCATAATGCAGCGCCACCAGCAGCGGCACCACAAGCACCGCGGTGTAAAAGAAGAAGAATAACCCCAGGAACTTTGCGACAATGCGAAAGTTCATTCAGTCACCACGCGCTGGCGCTCCCCCCTTGTTCAGAGCTGTCGTCACCGCATCAGGCAAACATATGCGCTATCTTCGGCACATGTTCCGCCATTGCAAAAATGATTATAGTGTCGCCGCCGTTCAGCACTGTGAATCCGCGCGGAATAATCACTTCGCTGTTGCGGCTGACCGCGGCAACGATAACCCCCGGCGGCAGGTCCAGTTCGGCAAGCGGTTTGCCCGCCACCGAGGAGTCGCGCCGCAATGCGAACTCCAAAACCTCGGCTGCGCCGTCCCCCACCAGCGAAAGCGAGTGGATGTTGGGGCTGAGCGCGAACGCGAGTATCTTCCCCGCGGCGAGCAGCCGGGGCGACAGCGTGACATCCACGCGCAGCTTCGTTGCCAGCGGCAGGTAGCTGCCGCGCTCGATAATCGCCACCGTCTTTTTCGCCCCCAGCTCGCGCGCCATCAGGCACGAGATGATGTTCAGCTCGTCCATTCCTTCGGCAGCGATAACGAGGTCTACATCCATAATGTACTCGCTGCGCAGGAGCTCAATGTCCGTTGCGTCCCCGTGGATTATCTGAACCCGCTCCAGCGCGCGGGAGATTTCCCAGCCGTGAGTGCGGTCAGCTTCGATGAGCTTGGTGGTAATCCGGTGGCCCGCCAGCCGCGCGGCGATGGTGCGCGCTATCCTGCTGCCGCCGAGTATCATCACGTATTTGGACGGCGGAGATACGCTGCTGAAGACGCGTCGCATAAGGCTCCTGTCGCCCGCCCGCGTGATAACCAGCACCTGGTCACCGGGCTTGAGCGTGTCGTCACCGCTCGGGATCAGTATGTCGCTGCCCCGGATGACCGCAACAATCAGGCTGTCGCACGGGAAGTCAATTTCCCGCAACGGGCTGCCTAGTATCCTGCACTTCTCGTCCAGCACTATCTTGCTGAGCTGCACGTGCCCGTCAGCGAAGTACTCGACTCCCACAGTGCCCGTTTCGCGCACGAGATTCTCCACTTCGACCGCGGCGAGAGCGTCAGGATCCACGACCAGGTCGATTCCAAGCTGGTTGCGGTAGAAGTGGTGCCCTCCCTGGCTCTCCATATGCCTTATGCGCGCAATGGTGCGCTTGACGCCGAGTTTCTTTGCAACCAGGCAGGCGACGAGGTTCGCCTCGTCGGAATCGGTGGTGGCGAGAAGCAGGTCAGCGTTCTTGCAATCGGCCTTGCGCAGGTCTTCGGGCGAGGCGCCGCTACCTTCAATCACGGCGATGTCTAGCTGCTCCTGCAGGGTCCGGAGCTTCTCGCCGTTGAGGTCAATGACCTTGACCGTGTAGCCTTCGTGCGAGAGGAAGTGGGCCAGATAGGAGCCGACCTCGCCGGCGCCCACAATGACAACGGTGGGTTTCATCCCGCCTGAGATAATAGCACAGCGGTCTGCGGCAAGGCACCTGCGTTCATCGTTGACGGCGCGGGCGTTTGCCCGCCGTCGCGCTGTATGTGCAACCTAGCGGTTTTGCAGGAGCGAGTGCGCGCAATTCCCCGCTCACCTGCTAAAATATCGGCCGTGGAACGCCTACGCAGCAAGATTGATCCGAAATCCTCCGAATTCAGGGAAAACGACAAA
Organism: bacterium; assembly: GCA_029932365.1. Lineage (GTDB taxonomy): Bacteria > 4484-113 > 4484-113 > 4484-113 > 4484-113 > JAGGTK01. The sequence goes on from JAOZQG010000021.1 coordinate 21,440, forward strand.
GCCAACCGGGCGCTGCTTGCCGAGCTCAACGAGCGCGTCGCCAAGGTCAAGGAGGGCGGCGGCGGCAAGTACCTCAAGCGCCACCTGGAGCAGGGCAAGCTTTTTGTGCGCGACCGCCTGAAGCTCTTGCTAGACCCCGGCACGCCGTGGATGGAGTTTTCCGCGCTCGCCGGCTGGGAGATGTACGACTCGTGGGTGCCCTCCGGCGGGCTGGTCACCGGCATCGGGCGCGTCAGCGGCGTGGAGTGCGTCATCGTGGCCAACGACGCCACGGTGAAGGGCGGCACCTACCACCCTATCACCATTAAAAAGCACCTGCGCGCCCAGGAAATCGCCATCGAGAACCACCTGCCGTGCATCTATCTCGTGGACTCCGGCGGCATTTTCCTGCCGCTGCAGGCAGACCTGTTCCCCGACAAGGAGCACTTCGGGCGCATCTTCTACAACCAGGCGATTATGTCGGCACGCAACATCCCCCAGATTTCCGCGGTAATGGGAAGCTGCACCGCGGGCGGCGCCTATCAGCCCGCGATGAGCGACGAAGCCATCATCGTCAAGGGCTACGGCACCATCTTTTTAGGTGGCCCGCCGCTGGTGAAAGCTGCGACCGGCGAGGAATGCACGCCCAACGAGCTTGGCGGCGCCGAGGTGCACACGC
>JAOZQG010000022.1 GCA_029932365.1 bacterium
TCCAGCGCGTTTATCACTGCAACCTTGGCGTCAATCGGCACGTCCGGCGATGAAAGATACTGCGCCATCCGCAGGTCCAGCACGCCCGTTTCCCGCGCGTCCCAGACAATCGCCAGGTCGAAATACGCCTCGTGAAACGGCGTTGACGTAATCGGCGAATCGGCGCGCGCCGGAGCAGGCATAACGCTCACGGCGATGAGCGCCGCTAGTATGGTGAGAATATATTTCATCGTCCCTCCCTCTAAGCACGGATGCCTTATTCTATCAGGAATGACAGCCGCTGCGCCTGTAGGGCGAGGTCTCCGCGCCCCGCCTTGTTCGAATGATGAGAATCCCTCGTAGCGGCGATTCACGAATCGTCCCCCCAACGAGTACGCCGGGTTTATCCGCCACACCGCAGGTGCAGGAGGGCTCACCAGCCCGGCTCTTGTAGGGGTTTACCCGCCTTTGGCGGGCAAGATTCACGAATTGCCCGCGCTATAGTTCCCCACACCAGAGTCGCGACTTTCCAGTCGCGATTCTCATAACGCGGGCTCGCGGTTAGAAGATTTACCCGCTTTTGCGGAGGGTCGCGACTCTAGGCTTGAAGATCCCCTACAGGACCAGAACCTGTCGCAGACGCCGACCGAAGTCGAAGCGCGCCCTTTCACGATTACGCAGGCCTTGTCCGCGATGCTGCAAATGTAAGCGGGATATAGCACCTAATCTAGCAATTCGGGATGAGTTTCGTGCAGCCAGGAACTCGTGATGTCCAGCAGCTCGCGCGCGGCCTCCAGGGCTTCCGCAAGCTGCGTACGCGGTACTTCCAGCAGCTCGTCGTAGAGCGCCGTATTCCGCGCGCGACGCAGCATCTGGTAGTAATTCACCTTCTCCGAAGGCAGCCCGAGCGTGTAGCGAAGCGTATCCAGCGTGCGGACATGATGACCTTCCCCCCGTGTCACGCGGTATCCGCTGGCCCTCAGCGCGGCGCTGGCGCAAAACAGTATGGCCATATAGGCCATCTCCAGCCGCGAGTCCTCGTAGTTATCCTCGTTGGACGCTTCCTCCAGGCGCCGGTTCGCTTTCGTGACGAGATCCGACACCTCGCGCTTCCCCGCTGGCAAACGCTCAATTTCACCGTGATGTAACATTTCACTTAAGGTCATCGGCTTTCCCCATTATCATAATCTTCGCGCCCTGATGCACCCGCGCGACGAAACCGTCTTCTTCGTTCAGCCGGGAACGATATTCCTCTTCGCTATAAACCGTCACGTTCACCTCGCGCGAAAGCAAACGCTCGGCCTCAGCCAGCGGGCCGGCAAGGTCCTTCAGACCCAGATCGCCCACGATCATCAAATCAACGTCGCTTTTGGCGCGCGCGGTGCCGCTGGCGAAGCTACCGTAAATGTAGGCCAGTCTTATCCGCTCCTCTAATGCCTGAAGCGCTTCCCGCAACACATCCGCCAGCCCCAGCGTCTTCAATACGAGTCCCCTGATTTCCCCATACACAGGGCAATCCGGGTTCAGGCGGTAACGGTCCTGCGCGCCGACGCGCCTTTTCAGCACAATGCCTGAAGCTTCGAGGTTCCTTAATTCTCGCAGCACGCCGCTGGGATCCAGGCCGGTGAGCCGCGCCAGCTCGCGCAGGTGGACACCGGTACTGTCGGCGGCAACCAGTTCGCGAAGTATCAGCCGCCGCGTGCGCGGAAATAGAGATTCCGCAGGATCACGTGTTGACATAACATCTACTATTGTAGATAATACATCTACGGAATGCAAACTTTTGGCTTTGACGGTTATTCGGTAGAGCCGCTTACCGTTTCTCCCCCCACTTCCCCCGAAACACGTTCTCCGCCTTGTACCAAGTATTCGCCGGCTTCTCCTCGGCGGGATAGCCGACAGCGATGAGGGCAAACACCCACCAGCCTTCAGGAACTTCAAAGAACTCGTGAGCCCACTCCTGCCGCTCCGGCTTCATACCGCACCAGCACGTGCCCAGACCCAGTTCCGGCGCAGCGAGCAGCAGGTTCTGCGTCGCCGCTGCGAGATCCTGCTGGTAATAGAACGTCTCCATATCCGCAACCGGCACAATGCACAGCGTAGCTGTGAAAAGCATATCCGCGTTCGGGTAATGCTCCGCGAGCTTGTCCAGCGTCTCGCGGTCGTCCACGACGATGAACCTCCAGCCCTGGCGGTTGTTTGCGCTTGGCGCGGCCATCGCAGCGCGCAGAAGCTCCGTCACCTTCTCCGGCTCAACGGGCCGGTCACGATAGTATTTCCTGATACTGCGTCGTCTGTAGATGTATTCCAGCATGGCACTATGATAACCGATACCGCACGCTTTTCGGCTCTGCTATAATCGCAACCCTTAAGGCAAAGCCATGCGCATCCTTTATTCCTGGCTTGCGGAATTCGTCAACCGCCTGCCGGAAGCGGCGGAGCTGGCGCGCGCGCTTACGGAACGCGGCGTGGAAGCCGAACTCCTGATCCCGCTGCAACCGGCTGTCGCAGATCTCACCGTTGGACGTGTCACAGGACAGTCCGCCAGTGGGGACGAACAGCTCGCATATTCCGTGGAGGTGAACGGCGCGCAAAAGCCGTTCACCAGCCGCGCCGCCGCCATACCTGCCGGCTACGAAGTGTTTCTGAACGCCGAAAGCGGAACCATCCCCACGCTGGAAGAGCTCGGCCTTGCGCCGGTGCGCTTCCCGCTGGTCAAACCGGGAGGGATGAGCGCCGCCGAGGTCGAGTCGGACTGCGTTATAGATTTCGCCACCGTCTCCAATCGCGGCGACCTGCTCTCGCATCTTGGAATCGCGCGCGAAGCCGCCCTGGCGCTGGGGCGGAGGCTGCACATGCCCGAGCTGGCTGAAATCGACCTGAAGGCCAAGGGAGGCGACCGCCCGACGATTCATCTCCCCGCGCCTGACCTCTGCCCGCGCTACGTCGGCTGCTACTTCGGCAGCGTGAAAATCAGGCCGGCGCCCGACTGGATGGCCTACCGCCTGTCGCTGTGCGGGGTAAATCCCATCAGCAATATCGTGGACCTTTCCAACTACCTGCTCTTTGAGCTGGGCCAGCCGATGCACACCTTCGATCTTGATGCGCTTGCGGGCGCAATCTCGGCGCGCAGGGCGAAATCCGGCGAACGCTTCACCGCGATAAACCACGTGGAATACACGCTTACCGAAAGCCACCTGGTCATCGCCGACGAAAAAAAGGCCGTCGCGCTCGCGGGCGTGATGGGCGGCGTTGAATCCGAAATTGGCGAGCGCACGCGGCGCGTCCTGCTGGAAAGCGCCTACTTCGACCCCAAAAACAACCGCGTAACCAGCAAGCGCCTGGGACTGCAATCCGAATCCTCGCTGCGTTTCGGGCGCGGCATAGACCCGCAGCTACCTCCCGTGGCGGCACGCCGCTTCATTCGTCTCGCCCACGACATCGGTGCCGCCGAATTCGTCGAGGGCAGCTTCGTTGACGCCAACAAGTACAAAAGCGACGCCAAACCGATAGCGTTCGACTGCGCAAAAATGAACGCGCTGCTTGGAACGGATATCGACGCCAACAAAGCCGTTGATTCGCTGGTAAAACTCGGTATGACCGTTAGAAGGGACGGCGAGCGCTTCACCGCCGTTCCCCCCAGCTGGCGCCACGACATCAAAATCTGGGAAGACCTTGCCGAAGAGGTGATGCGGCTGAACCTCTTCGATTCCCTGAAGGCAAAGGTCCTCAACATCCCGCTGAAAAGCGGTGCGCTGGAAAGGTCGCTTTCATTCGCTCGACGCATAGAAGACCTGTTGGCGCGACTCGGCGGCCAGCAGGTGATGAATCAAGCCTTCCTTTCGCCGCAGAGGGCTGATGTCTTTTTCGGAAAAAGCCACAACCTGGTTCCCGTGCAAAATCCGGATTCCGTAGACCAGGCGTTTCTCATCGGCTCGCTCCTTCCCGGAATGCTGGCCGGAGCGGAGCACAACCGGCGCCATTCCGAGCAGCCGCCGTTTTGCTTTGAAATAGCCCGGATCTACAGCCTGGCCGAGTTTGAAACGGGTGTCAGCCACACGCTTGAGATGGACGGCAGAACGCACTACGAGCAGCAGGCGCTGGGGCTTATATATGGCGACAGTTTCACTGCGCCGTCCCATCTACCCCCCCACTTCGGCAGCGAAAGCCCGCTGTTCGTGCTGAAAGGCATCCTCCAAAGCCTTATATCGGAAATCAGCGGGGAGAAACTGGAATATGCCAAAGCTCGCCAAACGGCGCTGGCGCCGGAACGCACCTTCGCCTTACGCGCCGCAGGGAAGCTTCTCGGCGTGCTGGGCGAGCTGCATCCTTTGGTTACGGAAGGCGCAGAAGAGCGCTACGCCTTCGCCCAGCTGAACCTGGACGCCCTGGCGGACATGGCAGAACGTCGCTTGCAGCTCAGGCGCTACAGCGTGTACCCCCGGACCGAACGGGACCTGGCCGTCTTGGTGCCGCTGGACATAGAGACCGCAGACGTGCTCGCCGTCATCCGCAAGGCTTGCACCGAACTGCTGGTGGACGCGTACCCCTTCGACATATACCGCGGCAAGCAGATACCGCCCGACCACAAAAGCGTGGCCTTCCGCCTTACCTTCCAGAGCCCCGAGCGCACCCTGACCGGCGTTGAAGTGGACAAGCTTGTGCTGGACACTCTCGTTGAATTATACCGGCGCAAGAACATCGTCATACGCGACTTCGCGCGGATTAAGGAACTCAGCGTCTTCAGCGACGAGCGCTTCACCGACGAACTGAAGAAGGCTTACGGAATCTAATCCCGTTTTTGTCGGTCACATCCTCCGACTTTATTTAGCTTTTCTGCAATGTAATATACTCAGGATATGCTCCGTTGCATCGAAAAGAAGCAGCGCGGAAAAGAGCTTACGGCGCAGGAAATCGACAGGATTATCGCCGGCTTCACTGCGGGAGACGTGCCCGACTACCAGATGGCCGCGCTGCTGATGGCGATTTACTACCAGGGCCTAAGCGACGGGGAAACGACAGCCCTCACGAAAGCCCTGCTCGCGAGCGGCGACCGCTGGGACTTCCCTGACGAGTTCCATCCCGTGCTGGATAAGCACTCCACCGGCGGCGTGGGCGACAAGACCTCGCTGCTGATGGTTCCTATGCTGGCCGCTGCCGGATACAGGGTTCCCAAAATGAGCGGTCGCGGCCTGGCCCACACCGGCGGCACCATTGACAAGCTGGAGAGCATTCCGGGCTTTTGCGCCGAGCTGACGCGCGCCGAAGCGCTACGCCAGCTCAGCGAAGTCGGCTGCGTCATTATGAGCCAGAGTGAAGGGCTGGTTCCGGCGGAAAAAAAGCTATATGCGCTGCGCGACGTTACCGGCACGGTGCCTCCGCCGGGACTGATTATCTCCAGCATTCTGAGCAAGAAGCTGGCCTCCGGAGCAACTCACATCATCATCGACGTCAAGCACGGAAGCGGCGCCTTCTTCGCCAGCGAAAGCGAGGCTCGCGCGTTTGCCGAAAAACTGGTATCCGTTTCGCGCAATTTCCGTCCGAAAGTCGCAGCGGCGATAACCGCTATGGACCAGCCGCTGGGAAACTCAGTCGGCAACGCGCTGGAGGTCGCCGAGGTAATCCGCATCGCCGACGAGCGCGATACGGAAAGCGAGGTAAGCAGGCTGTGCATCGGTTTAGGCGGTGCGCTGCTAAAACTCGCCGGCGAAGCCGAAAGCCGCGAGCAGGGAGAAGGCATCCTGGCCCAGACGATTGCCAATGGAAAAGCGCGGGATAAGCTATACGCGTTTATCCGCGCCCAAAAGGGCGACATTGAAGCGTTCGTCCGGGCAATGGACGACCTGGAACGCAAAACCCGTGTCGTGAAGGTTACTGCGCAATCCGCCGGACAAATCGCCCGTCTGGACGCCCTGAGCATCGCTCAGTTCTCTCACCGCCAGGGCGCCGGTCGGACGCGACAAGGCGAGCCTATTAATCCGTGGGTAGGAGTTGTGCTCCACAAGAAAACGGGCGACACGGTTGCGCCCGGAGACCTTCTGGCCGAGGCTTACGCCAGGCCGGATTGCGACGAAAATGCCGTGGAAAAAGAAGTGCGCGGTGCGTTCACCATAAGAAAGCAAGCCACTGCGCCTAAACTCCTGAATACAATCATCCACGGCTAACGGCGCTTCAGCCTGTCAGCCCAATTCCCCCGCATAATTATTCAGCGGCGAGCCGCCCATTCTCAGCCGAATATGCGCTAATATATAGTCTATGCTCCGGCCGTATAGGCAATCGCGCGTGGTGGCCATTCTTGAATACTCCATAGTGCTGCTGGCGTACATCTGCATCTACCTGGGCATAGCTGCGGTAGAGGTTATGGGGCCGGCGGAAGAAGCGGAGATTTCAGCGTCCGATGTGCCCCGGTTGCTCGTAGTCACAATCGGAATCAACCTAATCGTGTTCCTGGGCATCGGCCTGCTGCTGATGCTTATATTCAACAGGCTTCAGATGGTGCAGCTAACCTTGCAGGAACAGCCCTTGCTGTCCTCGGCCGCATGGATTGCGATTGTAGTGCTTCTGCTAATTATCGCGGTCAACGGCATCCATTCGTTTTACCATGCGTCAGGCGGCGTGGAACAGGTCGACCCTGTCGTGGAAGCTCTACGCGGTTACTTTAAATCCCCGTGGCTTGTGCTTGCCGTAGGTGCGCCCGTTATGTTCCTGGCCGCCGGCCTCCCCGAGGAATTCATGCGTTGCTACGTCATCGCCAACGGCATCCGCTCGAAAAGCACGGTACTCCTCTACCTGGCGGTGCTGCTCACCTCGGCCGCATTCGCCGCTGGCCACTTCTATCAAGGAACCGTGGCAATGGTCTCGTTATTCGTCGTAGGACTCGTATTCGGCATCGTATACGTTATCCGGCAAAGCTTCTGGACCATGGTGTTTCTTCATACCACTTACAACGTGGTGGTGCTGCTGTTGCCAACACTGGGCCTCAAGCAGCCGTGATATAATCACGCAGCCACCGGTGAAGGAAGGGATGACACCGCTTACCCACAGCAGGACGGCGCTTTTTTTCGCGCTTGCGGCGCTTGTGCTTTGCCACCTGCCCGCACCCGCGCGCGCTGACCGCCATCCCCGCATCCACGATGCCAACATCGGCCCTGAGAACCGTGTCATCCTTGAGTACGGGCAGGATTCCTACGAGGAAACCACCGACCTGGCAACCGGACGGGACGTCGCCACTTTCTTCAACTTCGGCTACAACGTGAACGAGCGGCTTCAGGTTCGCGGTAAACTTATGCGCAACGAGCTTTCCGGCGCGGATATCCTTTTCAATCCGCTGTTCTCAAACCTCAGCGACGCCGACGGCTGGGGAATCGAGGTCAGGATGATGCTGGAGCGCACGCCGCCCGCCATCCCGGCGACCCCGGATTCCAAATTCTCGCCGGGCAACGCGTTTACCGTGCTTTTGGGCTTTGACAGCCTGGCGCTTTCGTCGGCCAGCGTCGACGACGACCTCCACCGCTTCTACGGTTCTCTGCTCTACAGCACGGACTTCACCCAGGAACTCCATGCCCATACTATATTCACCACCCAGCATTACACTTCGGATACCAAGCGGGGCAACGCCACTTCGCTGGGACTGGGCGTGGATTACGACCTGTACACGTGGGACGAGTCCCGCAGCGCCTTGCAGCTTACCGCCAACGGGCTGATAGACATCTACAGCCTCCGCAAGCCGTCCTTCGATACCGGACGGGTTACGCGCTTTGACGCCGGGCTTCGGGTAAAGATTACCGATGTCTTCAGCGGTTACGCCGGATACCAGGTGGTAAACGATTCGCTTTCCGACCGCAACTCACAGGGCGCGTTCTATGGTGTGGCCTACACTCCCACCGTGCGGCTTTTCACGCGTGCCCAACCTCCCGAGGAGGCCCCACCTGAAGAAGGCGCGTTACCGCCGGCAGCCGACCAGCCCGCTCCTGCGGACGAAGCCTCACCCGAAGCCGGCGCGGATGACGCGGCAAACGGGCAGGAACAGCCCCGGGGCAAGGAAACGGCTTCCGCGCGGGACGGCTCTCCGCCCGTCGATCTGGTTCCGCCGGTCGTGATGCGAGGAACGAAAACCGAAGAGAGACCTTCGACTCCGGCGGGCGCTCCAAAAACACAAAGCACCGAGCCTCAACCCACGACGACCTCGCGCATCGCCCGGCCTCCGGCGATAGAGAATCCCTGGGAGCTTCTGCCGGTAGGCTATGATTTCCACCCGCTTACCGCGACCGTGCGCGAAAGCGTCTCCGGGCCCGGCAGCGAAAAGCACCGCCCGCGCGCCGCGTCGCAAGAGCTAAACCTCGCCGAGCACACGTCTGGGAACTTCCGCATCTTCACCAACTACTGAAAGTGCGCGCCTGGCCAACATACACCGCAATCATTCTGGTCTCCCTGGCGCTAATCGTCGCTTATTCATGGGCCGAAACCGCCAGGTCGGACAGATTGCAGGGGCAAAACGAATCTGTCCGCGACTCTGCGGCAACCTCTCCACATACGGCTAAAGCCGATTGCACAGCGTGCCATACAGCTCACAGCTTGAGTGACAGGCACTCCCCCTTGTCGTGCGCCTGCTGCCACTTCTCTCCGGACGACCCAAATGAGCTGACCGACCCCGGAAACACCTGCGCACTATGCCATCATCAGGCGGCGGAGGCACTGCCCCCGTTGAGGATTTTTCGCTATCGGTTTTCCCGCAACGGACGCGCCGACTCGGACAGTCTCCTTCGGGCCACCTGCTCCAGTTGCCACCAAGAAGAGATGGTTGACCGCCCGCTGCCGAAACTCACCCATCCCACCCGCAGCGTTGGAGCCCATCTGCCCTGCCTTGATTGCCACGACGTCTTTGCGGGCACACTGAAGAATATGGTTTGGGCGCGAGCCGACTACGCAAGCGAGTGGTGCTTTAGCTGCCACGAAGAGCAGCGCCGCTCCTTTGCTCTGTCGGACACTCACAGCCTGCGGCGCGGCACCGTTTCCTGCGCCGGCTGCCATCCGCCGCACCAGCCCTTCACCGCTAACCTCACCGTGGAGTCGTTTGAGATGAGCGCCGCCCGCGAGCTTTTAGCCTACGACCCGATTGAAAGCAACGGGCTCTGCCTGCGCTGCCACAGCTACTTCGAGCTGGTAAATCCCGATTCAGCGTTCTCGCTTGGAACCGGTCTTAGCCTGCACGACCTGCACTTCAACCGGGCTTACGCGTCCTGCGTTGAGTGCCACAATCCGCACGGGGGAAGCGAAGGCAAGACGATTCGTGCGGCCACTCTCCAAGGAGAACCACTGCTGCACTTCGCACTGGACGACACAGGCTCGTGCTCCGTAATCTGCCACGACAGGCACCATACAGCCGCCGGATACCTGCGCGGCGGCGACTAAGCCGCTAGCTACTCGTTGGTGATATTGATCAACTGTGGTCCGCCCAGCTGAGGGCCGGGCAGCGGCACGTTGTACTCCTCGCCCCAAACCCAGATATTGGTGGTGCTCTGCGGGAACCTGAATGCCTCCGGATATGGGCCGTCTCCGCCGATTACGTGGAAGGTCAAAAACGCTATCGGGCCGCTGCCCGTTACCGGTGGCGCCGGAGCGCGCTTTGTTGCGTTGAAACCGACCAGGTCGTAATTTTCGGGGTCCGAAAGCGACTCCCCTATCCGGGCGCCGACGAACAGCGGGTCGCCACCATAATCCGCATCGTAAAACACGTTGGGGTCAAATCCGTCCATTGAGGGCTCGGCGGACACGAATTCTAAAATATCCGACCGATACTCAAAGCGCGTGTTCACTGAAAACGCAAGGGCGGCGTCGTTTAGCATCACGCGGACAACAACGTCGCTGTCCACGAAAAAGTAAGGCGGATCGGTGGTTACTTCAAGCTCCAGCGTGGCCATGGCCGTGGGCTGCGAAGTCTTAGCTATGTTCGAGTGCCACCCTTCGTTGGGGTCGTCCGATTCCTGGCTGAACGGGCGGACATAATAGGCATAGTAGCCCGGCTCTGGCGTCTCATCACGGAAGGTGTAGGGCAGCCGGAAATTCTGATCGGCGTAATCCCTGAGCGCGCTCGGCATCTGCTCCGGCGGCTCCGCCCCTTCCCGTTCGGCGTATTCCCATCGTCCCGTGTCCTCAATGTCCGGATCCTCGTCCGGACCGTCAAGCAGAGTCCGGTACACGTTGTAACCTGTAATTTTGGTGCCGTAAAACATAGCAAGCGGCGTAATATCGGAGATGCCGACTTTTTCGTCGCGGTCTCCGTCCACCAGGTCAACGCGCCCCGGGTCGTCGGACGTTTCAATGTCCTGCCCGTACATCATCGCTATGGGCGTGATGTCGGCAATCTCCACTTTGCCGTTGTTATCGTAATCCCCGGGATGCATCTCGGTCCAGGAAAGGCTAACAGTGGCGTCCGGATTGACCGCCACGGCGAGATCCTCCACGGCAGCCTTTGAGTCGTTGGGCACCGATGATACCGACGCGGCGCGCCGGCTTACCTCGCTGCCCTCGGCAAAGCGCAGGCGGACTATCTCACCCGCGGGCACCATCGGCTCGCCGGCGGAGCGAATCCGCGCCGTGCCCACAGCCACAACGCCGGGCCCATCGGGAATCGCAAGGAATATGTACTCTTCCCCCAGCGCTTCGCCGCGTGACATTTCAACCGGATGCACCGCGCCGCTGTCATAGAAGACGTATAAATATAAATCCCCTTCTGTGGATTCCGCCAGTTCAAGGACGATACATTCACGCTCCACCCGAATGCGTAATCCCTGGGGAGGCTGCGCCGGGTCGAGTCTCCCATCAACTGCCACAACACGAAAGCCGTCCTGCTCTATGCCCGGATACGACGCCACATCTTCCGCGCTCCGGTGCACCGGAGCCTGTGCTGGCGCCAGAGGGTCGAAGTCCAGCCAGTAGGCCGACCCGCCGCTTTCCCGCGCCTGGAAAGACCTTTCGCACTTCAGCCCATCACCCGAACAGGCCGTAAGTGCCGCAAGAAGGCCAATTACAACAACGCACGATAAAGATCTCACGATATAATCCACTTCACGTCGCTCCTGGGGTAATAAACCGAGTGATTATAGCAAGATGCCGCGCTCATTACTATAATCATATTGTGGGTTGGACGCCGAATCTTCACACTTATCGCGCATTGCTTATCAAAACCTCCCCCTGGAGTGAGCGGGACCGTCTTGCGACGCTGTTCGAGCCCGACCGCGGCATCCTGCGGGCGCGCGCTATCTCGGCCCTGGAAACGCAGTCTAAGCTGGCCCCACTGCTCATAGCTCCAGCCCTGGGGTATTTTACTCTGGCACGCGGGCGCTCACCCATACCGGTGCTGGCGAATGTCGAGCTGACCGACCGCTTCAGCAAGTGGCGCGCAAACGGCCTGGCGATACGCGTCGCCGGAGTTGTCTTGGCTACGCTCGGTGGTTTGGATGCCCCGGAGGATACGAATCGCCGCTTTTTCAAACTGAGCACGGAGTTTTTATGCAGCAGCCCATCCGATGATCCGCTGCCCCGGCTGGCACTGTTTCTCGTGCACGTCCTTGACCTTTTAGGGCTGCTTGGAGGCGAGACCAAATGTTCGCTCTGCGGCACTTCGTTCCCTCAAGATAAGATAGCCGCGGCGCCCGACCTGAAGGCCTTTATCTGCAATGAGTGCTTCAACAAGCTGTACGGCAAGGCCGAAGTCTCCGTCGTATTCGTTAATCGGGAGCACCTGGAAGCCCTTAAGCCTATGGCCGGCACTCCGCTGTCAGGCCTTAGCGCTTTGGAGATAAGCGACGACGCCCTCTCTTTTATCTTCAGCCTGGCGTGCGCCCGGCTCGACGATATCCTGCCGAGCGCGGTCTCCGCCCTGCTTCCGCTCACCGCGGCTCCCTACGAATAAGGAAGGCGAGCGGCTCGGCGCGGTGAATGTATAATCACTGCACTTGAGCTTCTCTGCTTACAACCGCCGATACCGCAAAACAGCACACATCCTGGCGGGTTTTCCGGCGTTTTTGCTCAAGCAGTTGCCCTTCAGCGTGATGATACTGTTCGGCGCTGCAATGGTCGTTGTAAGCTGGATGCTGCGACCGAAGTGGCGCTGGCTGCGCGAACTGGCCAAGCCGGAGGATGTCGCCAGCCGGGCTTTCATCGGCGTCCGCCATTACTTCGTAACCGTGTTTTTGCTGATAATTCTGTTTGGCTTGCGTCATCCCGTTCTGGCCACGGCGGGCTGGCTCGCTCTGGCCTGGGGGGACGGCGCGGCCGCGCTGGTCGGGGGCAAAGACAGCTTGCGCCTGCCCTGGTCGCGGCAGAAGACAGTCTCCGGATTCATCTGGTGCATTATCCTTATTTACTGCGCAATCCTCATCTCGTACCTGTGGACTCTGGCCGATTTCACCTGGCTCACAGCACCCGCGCTGGCATATTTCGGCGCGGTATCCCTGGTAATCGGCGTGGCCGAATCCTTTAAGACGCCGATTGACGACAACTACATTGTCGGTCTGGGCACAGCCGCTCTTCTTTTCACGGGAACGGCGCTACTGCATATATGGTAGGTGATTGCAAATGAAGTTTACGTTTTACAACCCGACCAGGGTTTACTTCGGAATCGGCGAATTCGAACGAATGGGCGAACTCGCCGCCCGAATGGGAAACAAGTGCCTTCTGGTAATCGGGCAGGGAAGCGCCGAGCGGCTGGGCTTCCTCAAGCGGGCGGAGGATATGCTCGCTGACGCGGGCGTTAACTACGCTGTATTCCGGGGCATCGAGTCCAACCCCCATCTGGAGACGTGTGTCGAAGCCGCTCGCCTGGCGATTGAGCAAAAATGCGATTTCGTCTTAGCGCTCGGCGGCGGCTCCGTGATGGACGCCTGCAAGGCTATCGCCGTGGGATTTTACGACCCCGACAATCTGTGGGACTACATCAACCACGGCCAGGAAAAGGTCACGCCGGTAAAGCAGGCGCTTCCCATTATGGTAGTCCCGACGCTTGCGGCCACCGGCTCCGAAATGGACCCCGGAGCCGTGATAACGCGCTGGGAGACCCGTGAAAAGTGCGTCATCTGGTCGTCGGCGCTGTTTCCTAAAATCTCGCTAATTGACCCGGCGCTTACGGTATCGGTTCCGCTGGATTACACGATGGACGGTGTGTTTGATATGGCGGTTCACGTGATGGAGAGCTACTTCAACGGCGACCAGGAAGCCGTGCTTCAGGGCAGGCTCATTGAAGGCTGCCTGCTCACGGTCTTCACCGAAGGCAAGAAGCTGTACTCCGACCCGGAAAACGTAAAACTCAGGGAGAAAGTCCAGTGGCCCAGCTCGCTGGCGCTTTCCGGATTCTTCACCGCCGGCCGCGACGGCAACTCACCTGTCCACCAGCTGGAGCACGTGCTTTCGGCACGCTGGGACATAAGCCACGGGCGCGGCCTGGCACTGATAATGCCCCGCTGGATGTGGTACGTCCTGCCAACTAATCCCGCGCCCTTCGCGAATTTCGCCAGAAACGTAATGCAGCTTTCCTCGAAGGGCAACGACTTGGAAGACGCACAGGCGGGAGTTAGGGCTCTGTGCGACTGGCTGGACAGCGTCGGTCTTTTTCTAACGCTGGACGACTTTAAGATTCCGGCAGGAGAACTTGATGCGGCCGCCGCCGATTGCCTGCGTCTTTACGACCGCGGACAGGGTGTCATCGGCGGAGTCAAGCCTCTGAGTTTGGAGGATGTCCACGCGATATACTTGATGTGCGAGATGCGCGATTTTATGCGCTAGCCTGTCCCGCCCGGACGAATTTGGCGGCGCATATCGCGCTCATCAAGGAGGCTGCCGGATAAATGGGGAACGAAACCAAATCCGATAGCTGGCAAGAGCTTTTATCGCGGGCCAAGCAAGCGGCCGCGCACGCCCACGCGCCCTATTCTAGGCTCCGCGTCGGAGCGGCTATTCTCACATCTGAAGGCACCACCCACACCGGCTGCAATATCGAGAATCCTTCTTTCAGCGCCACTCTGTGTGCCGAACGTGTAGCCCTCGCCAATATGGTCAGCACTGAAGGGCCTGAAGCGCGCATCCGGGCGGTCGCAATCTGGTGCAGCGAAAAGAATCCCTGTTACCCCTGCGGTATCTGCCGGCAGGCGCTGATTCCCTGGTGCGGCGAGGGTGCTCTACTCGTTACGGAAAGCGCCGATGGAGCTGCGGAATCTCTGCCCTTCGCCGGCCTGCTGCCCTACCCCTTCGCTAACTTGTGATCCGCTGATAAAGCTCCCGTTCCAGCGCGGCCATATCGCCTTCCGGCTCCAGCCCCGCCTTCTCAGCCAGTCCCCTGACAATCCCAGCGCGGGCCTTTGGCTCGATACTCTCGCGCCTTCGCAGATAACCTTTGATAAGCCATTCAAGCTCCTCGCCGCGCCCTCCGCTGAAAAGCGCCGACCTGGCGCCGGGCGCGCCCAACGATTGTGTACCCGCGCTCACTTCGCGCATTCCGTGCTTGCGCGGCAGCGCCACGACAATCGTTCCGGCCACCAGATCACCCACGCGCCGCTGCTGTGCCGTGAGCATCATAGACCAGATGCCTACGAAGTAGGAGCTCGGAAGCAGGTCCACAATCCTGAACAGGTTGCGCAGTATAGCGGACGTGCGGTCAAGCGCCAGACCGCTTGCTCTCATTACTTGGATGTTCGCCACCTTCTTGCCCGGAGTCTGCCCTCTCCAGTAATACTCAAACAAGATGAAGTAAAACAACGGGCCGAGTAGCGCGCCGATTAATAGGGCTATGGTCAAGGCGGCAAACCAGCCCGCAAGAGATTCGTTATAGCTTGCGGAGAAAGCGCCCAGAAAAGCCAGAAGGAAGATGAAAAAGAACACAAGGATAAGTTCGGCCACGAAAATTAACAGGTGGTCTATAAAAGCCGCCAGCGCGCGGCGCCCGAATCCAGCCAGCGGATACTCCAGATAGACCTGCTCCGGCGTGGGTATTCTGACAACCGGTTCTCGCAGAATGGCCAGGTTCATGTGCTCCCATATTCTAGCAGACTTGGAAAACCTCAATTTCTGCTATAATATATCCTATCCTGGCAGATTTACCGGGATGGCAAATTAGCTAAAATATTGCGTGTGGTGAATTATGGCAAAGAAGACTCGCAAGAGCAAAAAAAAGAAACCTCCTGTTGAGGGCAAGCCCTACCAGGAAATCGGCAGGCTCGTGCGCGATCTCAGGATAAGCGCCGGGATGACACAGTTTGACCTGTCAGAAGCGATCGGGGTTAATAACAGCTATCTGTCACGTATCGAGAACGGTGAACGCCGGCCCTCAACCAAAGTGATGCGCAAGATGGCCGAGGTACTTGACTATCCCTATGATGAACTCGTGGTAGCAAGCGGTCTGCTATCGCCCGAGTTTCGCGAAAAGCGCGCTGTCGTCGGCGAAACCAACATTCTCAAGGACATCCAAGACATTAAGTCCGCCCTCGGACGCCTGGTCGCTCCTGCCGAGTTCCAGGCGCAAGCTCCAATGCAGGAGCGCCTAAAGCGGCGCGCCGTACCCGTATTTGACAGTGTTCCCGCCGGCTATTTCGACGAGGCGAACGTCGTGGAGGCCTACGACGACGTGGAAAAGCTGGTTCTTACCGAAGAGGAGCTGGCATTCGATCCCAAGTCGTTCGCTCTCATCGTCAAGGGCGACTCGATGATGGAGGCCGGCATCCTGGAGGGCGACGTAATCATCGTCTCGCCGAACACCAAAGTCGTGGACGGCGACATCGCGGTTGTCCAGATCAGCGGACGTGAGACCACCGTAAAGATCGTGTATTTCGAGGACGAAGATAGCCTGCTGCTCCAGCCAGCAAACAGCGCGTACAAGCCTTCTTTGCTGAAGTATCCCGAAGAAGTCGAGATACTGGGAAAGGTCGTGCTCGTCCGCCGGAAACTCATAGCCTAGCGCCCGCCAGCCGTAATTTTTCTGCTATAATGGCGCAGCCCGCGCCAGCGGGCAAAAACCCATTGTGGCAATCCACTGAGGTAACTTGATGATGGTTGATGAAACTTCCGGCGGCTCCGCGGCGACCGAAGGCGACACCCAGGAGAAATTCGAAGCCAAGGTGCGGGCCGTCATCGAGAAAATACGCGGCTACCTGCAGTCTCACGGAGGCGACATAGATATTGTGGCCATTGAGGGGCACGACCTGAAGGTGCGCTTGAAGGGCGCTTGCGCGGGATGCCCGGGCGCAACCTACACCCTGAAAATGGGCGTTGAGGCGGCGCTGCGTGAAGAAATCCCCGAATTCGGGAACCTGATAGCGGTGGAGTGAATCATATTCTCTGGCCGGACCGCCATACCTGGCCACCGGGAGGAGAAAGTGGAAGAGAACATGACACCCGAAAGCGTTCAACAGCCGTCCGAACCGGAGGCGGAAAAGCCGAAGCTGCCATCCTTCGGCGAACGCCTGGTGGCGATATTCGTGGAGCCGAAAGTGGTCTATGACTATATTGCCAGGCGCAACGATTTCTGGCTGCCCTTCATAGTCGCATCCGTAATCTCGGTCATCGCAGCAGCGCTTATGATGCCCTTTACGCGCGAAGTTATAACGCTATCTATGCAGGCGGGAGGAGCACAGGCTTCGGATGCAATGGTGACCGGCTTTTCCATCGTAAGCGTTCTATTGGCGCCGGTCACGGTGGCCGCGTACGTTCTGCTGATTGCGTTATTCCTGTGGGTCGTGACGCTTGTTCTCACAGGTAGTGCTGACTTCGGCAAATCTGTCAGCGTCACGATGTGGGCTTACTATCCTTTGGTACTCGCGGGGATTCTCAACAGCATCGTGCTTGCGGTTGTGCGCCCCGAGATTCCGAGCATCCAGGAAGCCCGGCAGCATCTTGGACCCATAATGCACTACACGTCGCTGGGGGCGCTGTTCTCTGTGGACAATGCGATTGCTAGTGCTATGCTCGCCGTGATTTCGCTCTTTACAATCTGGAATCTATGGTTGCTCTGGGTAGGCGCTCGCCGGTCCATGAATGCGACAGCCACCAGCGCCGCTGTCTTCGTCATAATATTCCTGCTGGTGAAGCTGGCGAACGCCGCCTTCGGCGGCTGGCAGGCGTCGAAAACTATGTAACTGCCGTTAACCAACGATGCTAAAACGCCTTATTATCTTGGTGCTGGTAATAGCCGTCATTATTGCCGGTGTCTCGCTGCTGATGATTAACCGGCAAAAGACCGGCGGCGAGAGGGACGGCTCAGAGGATAAAATCCCCAAGGACTACGAGAAGGTGCAGCGCGGCACGCTCACCATCATCGTAGAAGGAACCGGCGTGGTCGAGCCGCGCACGACGGTCAGCATCAAGTCCGAGGCCAGCGGCCAGATAGAGGAGCTTCTGGTGGAAGAAGGGGACGACCTCACGAAAGGCCAGATCATCGCCGTGCTGGACCAGGAGGACCAGCGCCTTACTGTCCAGCGCGCGGCGATTGCGGAACAGCAGGCGCGCCTGCGCTACGAGCAGGCCAAAACCAGCACCCTTCCCCAGGAGTTGAAAGCGGCCGAGGCCCGGGTGGAAGAACTCAAGCTGAACCTGGAAAACGCGCGGGAGCGCCTGAGACGCATTGAAGCGCTGCACAAGCGCGACTTCGCCTCCGACCAGGAAGTTGAGGACACGCAAAAATCTGTTGACACCCTTAAAGTTCAGCTAGACCAGGCCGAACTTTCGCTGAAGCTGCTCAAGGAGCACGACTACGAGCGCGACATCAAAAGCGCGCGCCTGGCCTGGCAGGAAGCCAAAGTGACTCTTGCTCAGGCGCAGAAGGCGCTCGGCGACGCGACAATCATGTCGCCCATCCACGGCACCGTCCTCGCCAAGTTCGTGGAAGAAGGCGACACCGTGGTGAGCAGCAACCAGGGCTTCACCGAGGGCACGACGCTGTGCACCGTGGCCGACCTTTCGCAGGTGCAGGTGCGCGGCAGCATAGACGAAGTGGACATTGGCACCGTGGCCGTCGGCCAGAGCGCGGAGCTGGAAGTGGACGCCTATCCCAACCGCGTCTACGACGGCACCGTGGTCAACGTCTTCCCGCAGGGAACCCAGTCCCCGGGCGGCCTGACGACGTTTACCGTTATCGTGGAAGTGGACAACGACGACCGCAGCCTGCTGGCGAATATGACCGCCGCAATCAGCATAACCACGTCCGAGCTGGAGGACCTGCTGCTGGTGCCGTTCGCCGCGATTCGCCCCGGCGAAGAAACCGACGAATACGTCGTATTCGTGCGCAACGAAAAAGGCGTGCCCGAACAGCGTGATATCGTCTTGGGCCGGACGGACTACGAAAACTACGAAGTCCTGGAAGGCCTGGAAGAAGGCGAACTCGTCAAGATAAAGAACTTCCCGCCGGTCAGCTTTGACTAGGGGTCAACTGGCCGTAGCAAAAAGAGCCGACACGCGCCCTTGCCGCCGTTCCTAGCCCTTTACGCGTATTTCCGCAATATCTCCCGCGAGACCACCAGTCTCTGGATTTCGTTGGTGCCCTCGTAGATTCGCTTGATGCGCGCGTCGCGGACGAAACGCTCCAGCGGGTATTCCCTGCTGTAGCCGTAGCCGCCGTGGATTTGCAGCGCCATGTCCGTGACCCTTCCCGCAACTTCGGAGGCGAACATCTTGGCCATGGCCGCTTCGGCGGTCACCTTCTTCCCCGCGCCTTTGAGCCAGGCGGCGTAGTAGCAGAGCTGCCTCGCCGCCTCCAGCTCGGTGGCCATATCCGCAACCATCCACTGGATGGCCTGGAATTTGGCGATTTTCTGCCCGAACTGCTCGCGCTGGTTGGCATACTTTACCGCGGCTTCCAGCGCCGCCTGGGCGATGCCGACGCTCGCTCCGGCCATTCCGATGCGCCCGTTGTCCAGAATGATCATCGCAATTTTGAAGCCTCTGCCGATGTTGGCCTCGCCGCCCAGTATCTGGCTCTCGTGAACCCGGCAGTTCTCAAAATTCAGCTCCGTCTGGTGGCTGCCCCGGATGCCCATCGTGTCTTCTATGTTGCCGGCGCTGAAGCCCTCCATGTCCTTTTCAATGATAAACGGTGTGATCCCGCGCAGGCCGGCTTCGGGATTGGTGTTGGCGAAAAGCACGATAACCGATGCTTCCTTGCCGTTGGTGCACCACTGCTTGTGCCCGTTGATAACGTAGTGGTCGCCGTCCTTTACCGCGACGGTTTCCAGGTTGGAGGCGTCCGATCCCGCGTTCGGCTCGGTGAGCGAGAACGCGCCCAGCCACTCGCCGCTGCACATCTTCGGGAGGTACTTTTTCTTCTGCTCCTCGGTGCCGAACTGCAAAATGGACAGCACGGCCAGCGAGCAGTGCGCACCGAGGATTGTCGCGTGGGAGGCTTCGCAGCGGGCGACCTCCATTCCGATTATCAGATACGAAATCGAATCCATTCCGCCGCCGCCGTACTCTTCCGGCACCGGCGGCGCCATGAATCCAAGCTCGCCCATCTTGCGCACCGTATCCCAGGGAAACTCGCGCGTCTTGTCCAGCTCCGGCCCCAGGGGCAGCAGTTCCGCCTCCGCGAACTTGCGGATGCTATCGCGTACCATCAGTTGCTCTTCGGTAAGTTCAAAATCCATAACCCCTCCTTGAAATGTCCCAGCAGTAGAATTGCGCGGACTTGAAGTTACCGCCGATTATAGCATACGGACCCGGCCTAACACACTGCTATATGGTAGCGGAAAAGGCTTGACAGATGTTTGCGCTTTTAGGTAAAATTGGGGTTGTCAGGAGGGGACATATGGCCAAATCCAAGAAGAAGGCGACCAAGAATGCAGCCAGCGCCAAGGACTTCAAGGTCCCGAAGTTGGGGCTGTACTGGCCGGATAAGCGGACGGTCGTGGACAAGACCATTCTGCCGTTTCAGGTAGTAGAAGTCGTGAACGTCCCGAAGGCGGAGCGGGAGCGCGAGCCGCTCTTCTACGGGCAGGGGGCAACCGAGAAACCCGACTGGCGCAACAAACTCGTATGGGGCGACAACAAATGGATAATGTCCAGCTTGCTTCCCGAATTCGCCGGAAAGATTGACCTCATCTACATAGACCCGCCGTTCGCTACCGGCGCGGACTTCTCCTACCGGGTCAAGGTGGAAGGCGAGGAATGGGTCAAGGAAGCCTCCGTTATAGAAGAACGAGCCTACCGCGACACCTGGGGCAAGGGACTGGATTCTTACCTCCAGATGATGTATGACCGGCTAGTGCTAATGCGGGAGTTACTTTCCCCATCAGGCAGCCTTCTAGTCCATATCGACTACCGAGTAACATCTCACCTCCGCCTCCTTCTCGACGAAATCTTCGATGCCAACAGCATGCGGAATGAGATTGTATGGAACAAAGGCTTTCGCGGAACTCGAAGCAAAGGGATCTTCCAGCACGCTCATGACACAATCTGGTGGTATAGCAGTGGTGAAGATTATCCGTGGAATCAGACTTTCGAGCCATATAAGGACGAAGACCTCAATCGTTACAACAAAGTTGATGAAGAAGGCAGGCGGTACGCACTGATCAAGAGACGGAGAACAGACGGAGAAGTCTACTACGGCAAGACATACCCCGGGGAGCAGGGCAAATGGCGAAACGACGTTATAAGTGATGTTCCTACTATGGCAGCAACTTCAGGCGAGCGTGTAGGGTTCGATACTCAGAAGCCTGAGGAACTTCTGTCAATATTAGTCTCCGCGCTCTCAAATGATAGCAGCATTGTTGCCGACTTCTTCTGCGGCTCCGGCACAACCGGCGCGGTGGCGGAGAAGCTCGGCAGGCGCTGGATTATGGCAGACCTAAGTAAGTTCGCAATTCACACAACGCGGAAGCGGCTGCTGGATATTGAAGGGTGCAAGCCGTTTGAAGTGCTCAACCTCGGCAACTACCAGAAGGCGAAGCTGGCGGAAAACGGCATCGGGAAGTATGTTGACTTCATCCTCAAGCTCTATCGCGCGGAGAAGGTTCAGGGATACACGACCCTTCATGGAAAGAAGGGCAGGCGGATGGTGCATATCGGCGCGGTGGATTCGGTGATAACCGAAGCGGAAGTGCGCGATGTGCTGAAAGAGTGCGCCGCATCGGGCGTGGGTCAGGTGGACATCCTCGGATGGGACTTCGAGATGGGACTTCACGAGATTGTAGATAAGCTGAAGGAGATGGTTGCGGAAAGCAAGGTGATTCCGCGCCTGGTGCAGATTCCGCGAGAAGTACTGGAAGTGAGAAGCGCCGATGCCGAAGAGGTCAAGTTCTTCGACCTTAATCACGTGGACGTTGAGTCTAAAGTGAAAGGCAAGAGCGTGACGCTGAAGCTGAAGGACTTCATCATCAGCAATCCCGAATACCTTCCACAGGAAGTGAGGGATAAGCTGAACGAAGCGAACTTTGACGCGCTCGTTGATTACTGGGCGGTGGACTTTGATTTCAAAGACGATACCTTCCACAATATGTGGCAGAGCTTCAGAACGCGGAAGCGCAAGGAGCTTGAGCTAACCGCGCATCATGACTACGAGAAGAAAGGGAAATACAAGGTGCTCGTAAAGGTCGTGGACATTTTCGGGAACGACACGAATAAGCTCATCGAAGTGGAGGTGAAGTAGGTGGCGCTGGAGCTTGCTGAGAAGATTAAGGATGCGGTGCGCGAGTGGCGAAGAAAAGGCTGGGAAGGCGTCACTCCTGTCACTAAGCGCTTGCTGGAGTTCTGGTTTAAGGATGGGCACCTGCTAAAGGAGACTACATTCGTTTTCTGGCGTTGCCAGCGCGAGGCGATTGAATCGCTCATCTACATCTACGAGGTCTGCGGGTATCGCAGCATCTACGAGATGGCAAAGGGTTTCGGCGCGAGCGTAATGGTCGATCCGAGCACGGACATCTGGCCAAAGTATGCGTTCAAGATGGCGACCGGCTCGGGCAAGACCTTCGTGATGGCGATGGCGATGGTCTGGCAGTATTTCAATGACCTCTATTCTGAAGATACCGACATTCGCTACACGAGCCATTTTCTGCTGTTGGCGCCCAACCTGATTGTAATGGACCGGCTTACAGAGGCGTTCGAGAACTGCGAAGTCTTTCGTGA
>JAOZQG010000023.1 GCA_029932365.1 bacterium
GCCCACACCTGAGGGCTGGGCCATTAACCAGAGAGGCGAATTCGTCACCGATACGCCTCAGATCCTTCAGGACCTGCTTGCCAGAACCAACGCCCTCCTCCCCCTGGGTGGCATGGGCGAACTATTGGGTGGGCACAAGGGTTACGGCTTGGCCACGATGGTCGAGATCCTCTCGGCGGCGCTCCAGGGGGGCAGTTTCCTCTATGATCTGAGCGGCTTCGACGCCAACGGCAATCTGCAACCCCACAAGCTGGGACACTTTTTCCTGGCCATTGACATCGAACACTTTATTCCCCTCGACCAGTTCAAGGCCATCACCGGCAGCATCGTCCGTCAGTTGCGTGCTTCGCGCAAAGCGCCGGGCCAGGAGCGCATCTATACCGCTGGCGAAAAAGAGTACGAGATGGAAAAGCACATTCGGGTTGAGGGTGTGCCGGTCAACCCCAATTTGCAAAAGAACCTCAAGAGCATGCAGGAAGAGCTGGGACTCACCCAGTACGACTTCCCATTCTAACTTGCCAATGTTATATTGGGCAGCTGTTCTACGAAACTGCCATGAACCTTACCAAAAGCCACAAATTAGCAGGCCGGGGGCCCCCCCCGCGCCGGTGCCGAGGAAGAACGCCCTGAAGCCCTCCTCCAGCAGCTCTTCGTAGGTGATGCTTTTGCCGAACACCATATTACAGCGCAGGTCAACGCCCATCTGCTCGATGGTGGCCAGCTCGGCGTCGAGGATGTGGCGCGGCAGCCTGAACGGGGGGATGCCGTAGTTGAGCACGCCGCCGGGCTTGTGCAGGGATTCGAATAAAACCACCTCGTAGCCCATTTTTATAAGGTCGGCCGAAACGGTGATGCCCGCCGGCCCCGCGCCGACCACGGCAACCTTTTCTTTGGTGGGCGTAATCTTTTCAACCTTCGGCGGCTCTTTTTCGTATTTCGCCAGCATATATTCGGCGACGAACTGCTCCAGCCGCCCGATGGCCACCGGGCCTTTCTTGGCCAGCAGGCAGGTAAGCTCGCACTGCTCGTCCTGGGGGCAGACGCGCCCGCACACCGCCGGCAGCGCGTTGGCAGCCTTGAGGATGCGGTAGGATTCTTCCAGGTCGCCTTTGAGGATTTCTTTGATAAACGCCGGGATGTCTATTTCCGCGGGGCAGCCTTCAATGCACCGGGGATTGGGGCAGTCCAGGCAGCGCTGCGCCTCCTCGTAGGCCATCTCCGGCGTGTAGCCGTGCACCACGGAAAGGAAATTCTTGATGCGCTCTTTAGGTGCCTGCTCGGGCATCGGGTGGCGCTTAATCTGCAGGCGCTCCTTTTTCGTCAGCCCGTCGGGGCCGAGCTTCTCCTCCTTTTTCTTGGAGGCTTTGCCGGATTTCGCCGATTTAGCTTTTTTGCCAGCTTCCTTTTCGGTCATATCCGCCACCGCAGGTGTAGCTAATCGCCTTTGGGCGCACGTTCCGGATGCTCTTTAAACCACAGTTCAAGCGATTCGCGCTCAAAGTCGCAGTAGGTTCTCTGGCGCATCATCAGCTCGTCGAAGTCCACTTCGTGGGCGTTGAAGTCGGGGCCGTCCACGCAGGCGTAGCGCGTTTTCCCGCCCACGCTGACGCGGCAGACGCCGCACATTCCGGTGCCGTCCACCATAATGGGGTTCAGGCTGGCGAACGTGGGGACGCCGGCGTTGCGGGTGGTTTCGGCGACGAACTTCATCATTATCGTCGGCCCGCAGGTAATTACGAAGTCCGCCCGGCCTTCCTCCACCAGCTCCTTGAGCGGCTCGGTGACAACGCCCTTGCGCCCGAAGCTGCCGTCGTCGGTGGTGATGATAATCTCGTCGGAGACGCTCTCCATCTCCTCCACCATTACCAGCAGGTCCTTGCGCCGCGCGCCGACTATGGTAATCACGTGGTTGCCCGCCTCCCGGAGCGCGCGCGCGATGGGATACATCTCCGCAGTGCCCAGCCCGCCGGCCACGATGACCGCGTTGCCGTAATTTTCAATCGGCGTGGGATGGCCCAGCGGACCCACCAGGTCGTGCAGGCAATCCCCCACTTCAAGCTCGCCCAGTGAATAGGTGCTGGTGCCGACCTCCTGGAATATCAGCGTGATAACGCCCCGTTCGGCGTCGGTGTCAGCAATGGTCAGGGGTATGCGCTCGCCGCGCGAATGCACGCGGATAATCACGAACTGGCCCGGCTTGGCCCTCTTCGCAATCAGCGGGGCCACGACTTCAATGCGCACCGTGTTTTCCGACAGGCGCTTCCGAAATACGATTTCATTCGGCTTAGGGTCCGTCATCGGTCTGGAATATGTCCTTGCGCAAGCACCGGCGCAAGCGCCGCCGGGCTTCGTTGGGATAACCTAGGCACACGCATTCTAGCACCGTTGCAGGAGCCGCGCAACACCGCATTTCTAGTCGCGAGAGAGCCTGGCGGCGAACATTCCTTCCAGGTAATCTTCGGTGGGCAGCACCGTCCAGAAGGGCTTTTCGGCGCGCAGTACCGCTTTTTCGGCCGCGGCAACAACCTCCTCGTTTTCCTCCTGTTGCAAGCTGCAGGTTATGTAGACGATGTCGCCGTCTTCCGCCAGAAGCGTGCGGCACGCCGATATTAGCGCCTGCTGCTTCACCGCCATTTCTCCCGCCGTTTTCTCGCGCAGGCCGTAGCGCTTAAATGGCAGGCGCCCCAGCGTGCCGCTGCCGCTGCAGGGAGCGTCAAGGTATATCCGGGCGAAACCCTCCGGGAACGCATCGCGCAGGTTCGAGACCACTTCGCGGTCGGTCATATCGCAAGCGAAGCAGCGCGGCGCCGGCAGCCCGATGCGCTCAAAGTTGGCAGCAAGCTCGTTTAGCTTATCCACCGAGACATCGGCGACCACCAGCCGCTCCGCCCCGCCGGCAAGCAGCGCAATGAGCGTACTCTTGACGCCCACGCCCGCGCAAGCGTCGAGGATCAATCCCGTAGCAGGCGGAGGGAAGCGGCGCATAACTGCCTGGCTGGCCACGCCCTGAAGCGATACCAGCCCGGCGTCAAACGTGCTTTTCACCAAGCCTGCCCCGCCGGTGGGCGCGAGCGCGTAAGTTTCCTCTTCAAACTCAACGCCCTGCGCCAGTTTTTCCAGTTCCAGCGCCAGCTCGGCTTCAGCGGGCGTCAGCTTGCGCTTCATCATACGCCAGTCCCAGCGCAGCGCCTGGCGATGCGGCCGCTGGGCGGCGGCCAGCATTTCAATTGCGTGTTCGCCGAAACGATTGCGCCAGTCGGCAATCAGCCATTCAGGGTGCGAGGAGGCCGTCGCCAGATGTGCCTCCGACGCTCCTCCCAGCGCGAAAAGCCAATCGCCTTCGCCGCCAACCAAGCCGCGCGCGCAAGCCACCAGCGCCGGTGCTTCGGGCAGTTGCCGCACCGCCCCAGCGGGCTTGATGATTTTTGCTGCTAATTCAACGCCTGCAACCTTGCGTAAAACGGCGTTAGCAACTCCGGCGAACTTCCGCCCCGTCAGCAGTTTTATCTCTTCCACCCACGACGAAACCGAGACATACACCGGGGTGTCGCAAAATAGCGTCTCCGCCGCGCCCAGCCTGAGCCCGCTGCGCACGGTCGCGGGCAGCGTTCGTATTTCGCCGCGCAGCAAAAACGAACTTAGCAGAAAATCCAGCAGCGCCAGGTGGCGCCCGGTGGTGAGCACGTAATTTTGCACCGAGGGGCGCGCCCGTGCGGGCACCATGCCCGACGCGAAGGCCTGTTCCATCACCACCGCCGGGTCAACTGAATCGGTACGGATATCGTCGGGGGATGAAACAGGGTCGGCGCGGGCAAGGATGTCCAGTGCATGTGGTCGTGCGTTGTCGCTATCCACGGGCGAACTCCGGACAGCCGTTACCCTGGATGCCCGGGAGCGGCATCTACACGCTCTCCCGGCGCACCCACGCGGGCACGGAGTCTGTAACCTGCGTAATGGCGTTTGCTATTCCGGACGCGAATTGGGGACGTCCGCAGGCGGGCAGCAGCTTATCCAGCTCTTTTTGAGCCTGCGCGAACAGCCTGTCGGCGCGGTCCGCCGCGTATGCCAGCGCACCACTCTTCGTAAGCCAGCCGCGCACCTGCTTTACGGTGTGGTCTGAGTATTCCCGCTGTATGGCCTTCACCAGCGCCTTTGTCTTTTCCGCGTCCACCGAGACGGCGTGAATGATGGGCAGCGTGATGCGCCCCTCCTGCAAGTCCTTGAAGGTCGGCTTGCCCACCTCATCTTCCGTCAGCGTCACGTCCAGCAGATCGTCCACCACCTGGAAACCCAGCCCGAAGCTAGTTCCGAACTCGCGCGCCAGCGCCATCGCATCTTCGTCGGCTCCGCCCAGATACGCGCCGCCCTCGCACACCAGCGCGAACAGCGCGCCCGTCTTGTAGCGGATTATCTCGAAGTAGTGCTCTTCCGGCAGGGCCAGGCGGTTGCGGTGGCGCACCTCCTCGATGACGCCGAGCCCGAGCTGCTTGCTCGCCGCCATCGTAAGCTCCAGCACGGTAAAGTCCCGGATGCGCGTCAGCCGCTGGAACGCCAGCGCCAGTATGTAGTCGCCGGTGATGACCGCAATCTCGTTGCCGTAATGGCTGCTGAGCGTCGCCAGGCCCCGGCGCGTCTCCGCCTCGTCAATTACGTCGTCGTGGATGAGCGACGCGGTGTGCAGAAGCTCGCAGCAGGCCGCGGTGTTGGTCACCGTGCGCGCGTCGGGGCTGCCCAGCAAATCGGCGAACATAATCAGAAGCTGGGGCCTGAGCCGCTTGCCCACGCCCTGGGCCACCTCGCGCACGTAGTCCAGCACGAGCTGGTCGGAGCCGAAGAGGATGTCGCGCAGCGCCGCCTCCACTTCTTCAAGCGTGACACAGCAGCGGGCTTTAGTAGTCTCCATGCGTGGCTAACAGTCTAGCCGCGATGGTGGCGGTTTTCAAATGGGCGCACGGTCGCCGGCAGCCAGCACAAGCGCGCCGATGTGCTAGAATCTGCGTCCCGCCTCGCATATTGTAGGAGCCGGTATGCAGATATTTCTTGACACGGCCAACGTTGAAGAGATTCGCCAGGGCGTCGCGATGGGCCTCGTGGACGGCGTCACCACCAATCCGTCGCTGGTCGCGCGCGAAAACCGCAAGTTCCGCGAGTGTATCGACGAGATCTGCTCCATCGTGGACGGCCCGGTGTCGGCCGAGGTCACCGCGACGGACTACGATGGAATGGTCGCCGAAGCCCGCGAGATTTCATCGTGGGCGCCCAACATCGTCGTGAAAATCCCCATTGTGCCGGAAGGCCTGAAAGCCGTGCGCACTCTCGCCAAAGAGGGTATCCGCATTAACGTAACGCTCGTGTTCTCTGTCAGCCAGGCGGTGCTGGCAGCCAAGGCGGGCGCGTATTTCGTCTCGCCGTTCATCGGGCGGCTGGACGACATCGGCCAGGACGGGATGGACGTGCTGGAGGAAATGGTCGTCGCATGGGACAACTACGGCTTTGAGGCGCAGATACTCGCCGCGAGCCTGCGCCACGCCCACCACTTCAAGGAAGCCGCGCTCATCGGCGCCGATATCGCCACTGTGCCCTTCAAAGTGCTCCAGCAGCTATTCAAGCACGCGCTTACCGACGCGGGCCTGGAGCGATTCTTGAGCGACTGGGAGAAAGTGAAGAAGCTGGTCTAGCGCGGTGAGCGTTGCCACGAATTCAGCGCATCGCTACTTAAAAAGCGCGTTGAAGCGGGCGCGGCGCTCAGTCCCCCGGTGTCAGAGACAAGTCGTCCATCTCCACGGCGGGCCCGAGGTCGCTTACGCTGAAATCGTCGTCCACCCCCAGGTCAATTACGTCTTCGTCCTTTTCTTCTTTTCCGCCGGGCTTTCTGCCCGCGGATGGCCCCCTTTCTTCGCCGCGCGAGCCGAGAAACAGCACGTCGCGGGCGTGGACTTCGGTGCGGGTATGCTTGATGCCGTTGACATCAGTCCAGGAGTTGGTGCGGATGCGCCCCTCCACGTAAACCTGCCGCCCCTTGGTGACGTACTCCTTCACCCGCTCGGCAAGCTGGCCGAAGGCAACGATGGTATGCCACTCGGTATGCTCCTGGGGCTCGTTGGTGCTGCGGCTTACCCAGCGTTCGTTGGTAGCCATGGAAAAGCGCGCCACCGCCGTCCCGCTCGCCGAATACCTGACGTCGGGGTCCTGGCCCACATTGCCGATAAGTATCACTTTGTTCAGGCTGGCCATTTGCTTGGATGTCTCCTTGAGGTTGGATTCATTCTAGCATAGCTTCACACGCGCGGCGGCGCGTTAGCCCGGCGTGAGCGCGCAGCGTGATTTGCCTTTCGCTCGAAAATGCGACAGGGCCCGCACCATGCAGGCCCTGTTCGGGATAACGGTTGCGCCGCCGATAGCGGCTTGTGCAATTACCAGGTTCCGCGGTTGTCGCGCGCGCGGTCGCGGTCCCGTCGGTTTTCGCGCATTCCTCGCATCAGGTCGCGAAGCTTCTCCGCCGATACCTTGTCCGTCAGCAGCATCAGCACCGGCCCTTCGTCACGCCCCGCGCCCCGGCGCGGAATCAGAGCGATGATATTCTCGCCTTTTTCAAAATCGTCGATGGACGCGCGCTCGCCGTCGTGGAAGAAGCGCGTTCGGTCGAAAACGCGCACCGTAACGGTCTTTTCCTCGGGCAGGCGCTGGATGTCGGGCTCGTCTCCGCCCGTCGGCCGCAGCACGCCCTGAAGCGTGAGCGTCACGCCGTCGGGGTCGTAGCCGTCAAATGTACCCACCAGCAGCGGCGGCATCTGAGTCCGGCCAATCATTCCGGGGCCGCGCTGGCCGCCGAACCTGCCGCCGGGGCCCTGCTGCCCGCGCCGCGCTTTTACGCGCTCGCCTATCTTCTTGCGCACAGCCGCGGCAACGTCCGATGTCACCAGGGCGCGCAGTGTGTATTCTCCATCCTCAAAGGAAGTGATTGCTACGATCGTATCGCCCTTGCTGAAATCGGAGAGTTCGGAATCGCGCCCCTCCTTAGTGATGAAACGGGCATTATCACCTACGGCGACGCGCACCGTATCCGGCGGGTCATCCATCGGGCCTTCGCGGGGCACGAAAATGTCCTCAACCGCGATGCTCAAGCAGTCGTCGCCCACGCGGTCGATGGTGCCCTTCACGATGCGCGCGTTTTCCGCCATCGGGCCCATTCCCGGCCCCCTGCCGGCGCCCGGCCCTAGCTGCGCCCAGGCCGTTCCTGCACCCAGAAGCAGCAGTCCCAGCGTCCCCAGTATCGCAATCTTCTTAATCATTTGCCGAACCTCCATTGGTTAACGTGTTGCTTTAGTAGACGAAACGGGGGGCGGTTTGTTCGAGCGCGGGCGAAGACTAAGGCGCCGGCAGGCTCAGTCCTCGGAAGAAAAAACCAGGCTCGCCGGATAATGCGAGCCGCCGGCGGGTATGGTGGTTATGGTAACTTCGCGCTTTTCGTAAGGCCCCAGCCGGAAGACGTGCAGCGTGAACGGGCTGCGGGGCCGCACCACCGGCGTCCGCACCATCAGGCCGTTTATCAGAAAAACGCCCTGCGCCTCTCCCGCCGTGGCGTCGAAAGTGAGCGACACTTTTCTCGTGCGGCCCTCGCTGTTCATCAGCGTCACCACGTATTCCACCAGCATACCGTAATCGCCGATGAGGGGGCTGTTGGAGCGGTCGCGCATCTCGCCCTTGCCCATGCGGAGAAACAGCCAGTTGCCGTCGAGATCGTAGATATGATGCATCGTCAGTCCCGCCGGCTCAAATCGCGGCGGCGCGCTGTCGTAAAGCCGGGAGTTTCCGGAATAGGAACCGTATCTTCCGGCGCCCGATTCCTCGGCCAGCACGATAATTCCCACCTCGTCGCCGCTGAGCAGATGAAGGTCCATCAGGCCCGACACCGACTGGTCCGGCGGCAGGCTGCGCTCGAAGATGCAGGTTGTGGCGTGGCGTGAAAGAGTCAGGTAGGTTCCCTGCCCGTCCTTGAGCTTTCGCAGATAGCGCTCGGCGGCCACGGAACCCACGCCGTAGGTTGAAATGTCCGGCCCGGCGCAGCCCGAGCGCCACAGCACCTTCTTGTTAGTTCCGCTCAGGTTAACCAGCAGCACCCGGAAGTTCAGCATGCGCCCGCTGCGGTTCTGGTGGTGGTAGACCAGCCGTGCCCTTTCGCCCGCCAGAAGATTCGAATGGTAGAGCAAGCCCGGGCCGTGCACCCGTTCCGGTTCGTTGGAAAATAAGATTATGTCGGAGGGCTCGGCGTAATCGGGGCCGAAAACGACTTCTACCGGTATTTCGCGGCCGACCTTGATGCGGTCGGGCGCCTGCGCGACCACCCGGGCAATCATGTCGCCGGTGTTACCCTCTATGCGCTCAAGCCCCAGGAAATCCACGCTCGCCTCCGGCGCCACCGCGGAATTCGCCAGCAGTTGCGCCAGTACTGCTTCTTTCAGCTCGTCCCACGGAGGCATCGGTCCCGCAAGTTCGGTGGTTACCTGATCCGGGAAGTAGGCGGCGAGAAGCTGCACTTTGAATTGCAGGGCTACTTCACTCATGCCGCGCCGCAGCATCACCGCGCCCGTGCCCGGAGAAAGGCCTTCCAGCGTGACCGCGTCCCCCGAAACGGTTACATCCACCGCTTCTGGATGGGGATTAAGCACCTCTATTTTGGAGCCGAACACGCCGGAAAGCTGCGCGCTGCGGGTCTCGCCGACGGGAACTGTAAGGGCTGCGGGCGAAACGCCGAGCTGGGGGCGCTTGAGCGCCAGTTCAAAGCGCGCCGCCAATTCGCGCGGCAACGTTTTCTTCGCCGCCCGTGGGAAGACAATCCCGGCAAGCGGAATCCGAAACTCGTCCGAGCCGTCAAAGCTCAGCACCAGCACGCCGTCTGTTACTGCTATTTTCTCCACGGGAGCCACGCTGCCTGGCGAACTGCGCACCGCAACCGACATAAGAGATGCGATTTTCACTAAAACCGCGCGGTTATCCGTGCTGTAGCGCAGTGCCAGAACCTCCACCTCGTTTAGATAAAGGCGGGCGCTCGCGTCGCGCCCCGTTCCCGTTTTTACCACCTCGGCGCTGAATTCCGCGCGCGCGCTGGTACCTCCGGCAAGCATCAGAGGGATTATTAGCGACGCGAGAAGCAGTCCCCTCACGGGCTGGATTATAGCCTAAAGAGGGAAATAAAGACCCCCCTTGCGGGGGGATAGGGGGAATTATGGCCAGACAGCTTGAACGGTTGTAAAGGAACAGCTGTCTGATTAATTTGACCAGCGAACTGGGCAAATGTTCCCGCTCCGGCGCGGTTTTTTCTTGGCCCCTGCGGGAGTGGCCGCGCCGGGTTAGTAGCTGTCCGCGCGGTGAATCCGGTGTCGGCTTCGTGGTATCCTCTTTAGGCTATGCTGCTTGTGGGCTGCGATGACCTGGAGTTTGGAAGGGTGATGGCGGACGCCGCCGGCCACTGCCAGTCGGAAGCCGGACGCCGGCTTCTGCTCAGCGCCGCGCCCGCAACCTCGCGCGCCGATGTGGAACGCCTGCTGGACGAAACCACCGAAGGCATCGCATTTGCTCAGATGGTGGTGGCTGCGAACCCGATCAGCTTTTCGCTGCTTCCCGAGACACCGGCGTTTCTCGCCGCCTTCCAGGCAGGCCTTATGCCCGACAAAGAAGATATCGCGCGGCTGGGCGAGTTTTTTGCGGTGGATAAAAGCGCGCGCAAGGCTCTGGCGCAGCTCACCCCGGCCAGATATCCCCGCCTGGCGGAGCTGACCGCCAAACTGGCGGACGTAACCGAGCTTGCAGGCGACTTCGCGCGCAAGTTCAACGAGGAAGGCGAGGTGCGCGACGGGGCCTCGCGCGAACTCAAGGAGCTAAGGCGCGACGCGGCCAGACTGCAATCGGACATTGAAGCCCGCATCCGCTACCTGATTAAGAAGCGCGCGCCCGACCTGGCGGAGGAGATACACCTCTCCATCCGCAACAACCGCCTGACGCTGAACGTGCCCACCGGCGTGCTGTCGCGCTTTAAGGGAATGGTCGTGGATTACTCCGGCACCGGCGCCAGCGCATACGTGGAACCCAAGGAAATCGTGGAGTTCAACAATGAGCGCCAGCACCTGTTTCACGCCGAAGAGATGGAGGTTAGGCGCATCGTGCAGGAGTTTGCACGGGAAATAGAAGCGAACCGCGACCGCCTGGCGGGCAACTTTGAGATTTTCGCGCAGCTTGACGCCATTCTGGGGCGCGCGCGCTACAGCTTATCGGTAAACGGCACGCGCCCCCAGTTGAGCGGCGGCGGACACATCAAGCTCCGGCAGGCCAAGCATCCGCTGATGCTTGAGGATTTCATTCCCGAAGATTTCAATTTTGAAGAAGAGCGCATCGCCATTATCAGCGGTGTTAACGCCGGCGGCAAGAGCCTGCTGCTCAAGATGGTCGGCCTGTTCGCGCTGATGGCTTACACCGGGCTTTACGTGCCCGCGGGCGAGGGAACGCGCATCGGGCTGTTCGACGGGGTGTTCGTCAACATCGGCGACGAACAGAGCGTGCTGAATAATCTCTCCACGTTCACCGCGCACGTCGGCTTCCTGCGCGACCTGCTGGAGGAGCTCAGCAGCCGGAAAGACCACCCGCGGCCGGCGCTGGTGCTCATCGACGAGCTGGGCACGGGGACCGACCCCGGCGAAGGCTCGGCGCTGGGATACGCGCTGCTGGAGCGGCTGCGCGAGCTTCCGGCAAAGGTCGCGGTGACCACGCACTACGACCTCATCAAGACGCTGGGCGAAAAATTCAGCGACTGCAAAAACGTGAGCCTGGCATTCGACGAGGACGAGCTGCGTCCCACCTACCGGGTGCTGGACGGCATCCCCGGCAAGAGCTTCGCCTTCGACATCGCGCGCAGCGAAGGGCTTCCCTCCATGCTGGTGGACCGGGCGCACGGCTACGTGGACTCCGCCGAAGAGGTGTTCACCGAAGTCGTGGGCGGGCTCCGGCGCAAGCAGGACGAGCTGGAAAGCGAAATCGCCAGCATAGTGCGCGAGCGCCGGGAATACGAGCTGAAGACGAAGGAAGCGGAGGAGGAAAAGCAGGCGCTGCGCGAGCGCGAACGGCACCTGCGCCGCCGCCTGGACGACCTTAAGCGCGATTTTGAGGTGCGCGTGGAGGAGTTCGTCGGCGAGGCCAAACGCCGCCTGCGCAAGAAGCTGCGCGATTCCGCCGGGCGCAGCGGGCTGGAAGTGGCCTCGGAATTTTCCGCCGAAGTGCGGTCGGGAAAGCAAAGCGCGCTGGCCGAGCTGGAGCGCGAGCTGGGCCTGACTCCGGAGCCGGGGGAAGCCGGGCATGTATTCACCGTGGGCGAAAAGCTCAGGCTGCACAGCTTAGGTGTGGACGGGGAAGTCACGCGCGTGGACGAGGCCCGGCGCGCCCTGGAGCTGAACGTGCGCGGCAAGACGCTGAAGCTTACGTTTGAGAAGGCCGCCGAGATGCTGCGCACGCCTGAGGAAGCGCCGACGGGAACCGGCCATCTGCGGATGACGCGCGCGCAGCGGGAAGAGCTCAGGAAGCTGGGCGCGGAGCTGGATAAGGAAGCGGGAAGCGGCCTGCTTACCACCGCGCACCAGCTGGACATCCACGGCCATACCGCCGACGAGGCGCTGCCCAAGCTGGAAAAGTTCGTCTCCGACGCCATTCTCAACGACTTCGCGACCGTGGCGATTATGCACGGCGTGGGCAGCGGCCGGCTGCAAAGATTCGTGCGCGGATGGCTGAAGTCCTGCCCCGACGTTGCGTCCTACCGCGAGGCCACCGCCGAAGAAGGCGGCAAAGGCATCACCATCGCGACGCTGAAGTAGTAGCTGCCGGCGGCTGGTGGTCAGCCTTCAGCGGTCAGTGGTCAGTCAACAGTCATCAGTCCCGCCAACGCCAAGGCTACGGCGGGCAAGCGTCAGTCCTCCAGCGACGTTCAGCCAAAACACCGGGTAGCGCCGGCCCTCCCTCATCCTGGGTATCCGCCGGCTCGCCATTTAGGCGGGTAAACTTCCCAGCCGGCAAATAATCCGTTGCTCGAAGAAGCCCTGGCGGTTGTCAACGGCTTTCCCGCGATTTCCTACGATTGGCATTACGGCGGCCATTACGAGCACCTCAAGTACGTGAAGGCGACCGGCGCCGACGGAACCAACTGGCGTTATCCGGTCATCCTGGACAAAGCGAATTTCGGTTATCCTTCCCTTAAAATCGTCAGCGGCTGCCCCGCCATCAGCTACCGCAGGAAATTCGACAAGCTCACGTTCGCTATTTATTATTTGCGCGTTAGCTACTATCAGGTGGACGCTGCCGGGGCTGGCCTGAGCCGATGCAGTCGTAGGTTTCGTGCTTCACTCCCACAAAGCGCTTTCGCTACCTTCATTATGCCGTGAACGCCGCAAAGGGGCCGAAAGCGCACCGGGTGATTGCGCGGTAGCATTAAAAGGAAAGCGGCGCGTCACTTGAGCGAATGCAGGGATCGGAGATCCAGCCCCAATTGATTCAGTCGTCACCCTTCGGCCGCTAGCCCATCTTGCGCCAGACTAGGATGGCCTTGCCGATGATTTTTACATCTCGGGGATAGCTGCGAGAAACCGGCTGATAGTTTCGGTTCGCCGCGTGCAGTATGACCCGGCCATCCTCAAAGAAGACAGTCTTCAGCGAGGGCTTCTTGCGGCGCTGAGCCGTCAGCGCCGTGTCGCCGCTTTTCACCTTCGCCTTAGGTGAAATCACGACCCTGTCTCCCTGGAGAATCCCCGCGTCAACCATACCGTCGTCTTTGACCTCGAAGACGAAGGCATCCTCGTGCCCCCTGAGCACGCTTGCCGGGAAACTCACTGTCTTGAGGGCTTTTGCCTTCCGCTTGGTGGCCGGCAGTAGCATGCCGGCGCGCGCAACATCATACACCGGCACAGCCCTCACTTCGGGGCGCGGACCGCGCCCGGCGCCCTTTGCGACTTCGCCCTGGGCGATCCGGCCCAGGCGCCGCCGGAGCTCGTCGACCTCGTTGCGCAGGCTGACCATTCGCTCATACGCCGTTTCTTTGTCAGCGCCGCTTTCTTCTGTGAGCCGGCACGCCACCAGGAGATTCTCCAGCCCGTAGCCGGTAATCTCGCTAAGCATCTTAAGCACCTGCGGTGAGGGTCTTCGCTCACCGTGCTCCAGCCGCGACAGGTAGCTCGGGTGGAGGTCGAGGTGCTCCGCCAGGTCAACCTGGCTCATGCCCATCTTCAGGCGCAGTCTGCGCAGCAGCTTCCCGAAATCGCGGTACGGTAGCTGCGCCGATTCGGCGTTCCCCTTATTCGTTTTACGTCGTTTCTTTTTCATAAGTCCCACTCACAAAATAATTTATGACATTATGCGCGTTTATTATCCGCTGCCACAGCCGTGAGAATGAAAATTATCTCACATTTGGCAGCGTTTAGCAAGGGAAAATCCAAGCAAAGTTTTAGGAGATTCCACTTCGGGTTTTGGGATTATTCGGCTCTGGGATTATGTATTAGCCGAAAGGGGCTTTCCGCCGAGCGCAACTGCGGCTTAACTCACGGCCGAAGGCCGAAAAGGGACTCAGGCCGTATGCGGCGGAGGCTTTGTCAGGAAAGTCCTTTCACGCGATTCACCCGTTCACCGCCAGCCGGAAAGAATGGACAAGCCCTAGAGCGTCCGCCGCCGCGCTGTGATAAAATGCTACGAGAATGTAGCTGGACGGTGAATAGTATGGCTAAAAGCTCCACCAACCAAAAAGATACCGTTTCGCAAACCTGCGCTGGAAAGGGCGGCCACGGGCGCATCAGGGATACCAAGAGCGCTAAGTCCTACGTGAAGTATCCGCAGACCGTCTCCGGTGTGCCCATCGATATGCTCTACACCCCTGAAAGCATAGCCGACCTGGACTACGAAAGGGATCTGGGGAATCCCGGCTCCTTCCCCTTCACCCGCGGCGTGCGCGACAATATGTATCGCGGGAAGCTGTGGACGTTTAGGCAGTTTTCCGGCTTCGGCGGCCCCGAGGAGACCAACGAGCGCTACAAGTACCTGATCGCGCAGGGCCAGACCGGCCTTTCGGTGGCCTTCGACTTCCCCACGCTATACGGCTACGACAGCGACAGCTCGCGGGCCGCGGGCGAGGTTGGCCGCGCGGGAGTCGCCATCTGCTCCCTGCAGGACATGGAAATCCTGATGGACGGCATTGACCAGGGCGCCATCTCCACTTCAATGACCATCAATCCTCCGGCCAACGTGCTGCTCGCCTTTTACATCGTCGCCGCGGAGCGCAAGGGCATTCCGCCGGAGAAGCTCACCGGCACCATCCAGAACGATATGCTCAAGGAGTTCCAGGCGCAGAAGACGTGGATTGTGCCGCCCGCGCCTTCGGTGCGGCTCATCGTGGACACGGTGGAATACTGCACGAAGCACGTGCCGCGCTGGAACACAATCTCCATCAGCGGCTATCACATACGGGAAGCGGGCTCCACCGCGGTGCAGGAGCTGGCGTTCACGCTCGCCAACGGTTTCGCCTAC
This sequence comes from bacterium, assembly GCA_029932365.1. Taxonomy (GTDB): domain Bacteria; phylum 4484-113; class 4484-113; order 4484-113; family 4484-113; genus JAGGTK01. Next base: position 14,551 of record JAOZQG010000023.1, read on the forward strand.
GTGGAAGCCTGCATGGAGCGCGGGATGCCGGTGGACAGCTTCGCCCGCCGCTTTTCGCATTTCTTCAACAGCCATATCGACTTCTTTGAGGAAATCGCCAAGTACCGCGCCGCCCGCCGCATCTGGGCGCGCACGATGAAGGACAAGTACGGCGCGCAAGACCCGCGCTCCATGCTGCTGCGCTTCCATACGCAGACCGCCGGATGCAGCCTGACCGCGCAGCAGCCCTACAACAACATCATCCGCGCCACCAGCCAGGCCATGGCCGCGGCCCTGGGCGGCACCCAGTCGCTGCACGTAAACTCTATGGACGAGGTGCTGGCGCTGCCGACCGAAAAAGCCGTGGAGATTTCGCTGCGCACGCAGCAAATCTGCGCCTATGAGATGGGCATCGCCAACACCATCGACCCGCTGGCGGGCTCGTATTTTGTGGAGTCGCTGACCAACCAGATGGAGGAGCAGGCCCGCGAGTACTTCGACAAGATTGAGGCGCTGGGGGGCGTGGTATCGGGGATTGAGAAGGGCTTTTTCCAGCAGGAAATCGCGCAGTCCGCTTTCGCCGACCAAAAGCGCATTGAGACCGGCGAGCGCGTGGTCGTGGGGGTAAACAACTTCATTACCGACGAGGCGCTGGAAGTCGAGATCCTGCGGATACCGCCGGAGATTGAACTGCGCCAGGTGGAAAAGCACCAGGAGATGAAGCGCCGCCGTGACCAGGGCAAAGTCGCCGCGAAACTGGAGGACTTGCACAAGGTGTGCCGCACCGAGAGCGGCAATACAATGGAGAAGATTGTGGAGTGCGTCCGCGCCGAGTGCACCTTGCAGGAAATCTGCGACGTGTTCCGCGACGTATGGGGCCTTTACCGGGACCCCGCCCTGTACTGAGCGGGCCTTGCGCCCCGAGCCGACCTGGGGTCAATCCTCAGGTTGCAGAACGATGCGGCCGGCGGCCAGGTCCACTTCGGCGATGCTTCCGCGGGTGAAGGCGACAAGCTTCAGCTCGCCCGACATATCCTCGTATTCCAGAAGCTCGTGGGCGGCGCCGGGTATCACGTTCACCACGCGGCCCAGCGTCATACCGCTGCCGGTTACCACGGCGAGGCCGTGCAGCTGGAAGTAATAGAACTCGTCTTCTTTTGTGTCGTCGGGCACGCCGGCTTCGTCAATCTCCAGTAGCCATCCGCGCCGGGAGCCGGCCTGCTCGCGCGAGGAAAACTCGGCGAAGCCCGCAATGAAGTTGGCTTTTTGCAGAGCGACGCGCGCGAGCGTGACGCGTGTAATCTCGTTGGTAACGGGATCGCGGAGTATGTAGAAAGGACGCCGGCCGATGCGTTCGGGGAAATCGGTGCGGTATTCAAAACGAAATTCCCCCCGCACCCCGTGGGCCGCTAGTACTCTTCCGACTGTAACGGTGGCCACTTTTCCGCGGCGCCCCTACGAGAGGAGCTCAATGGTGATGCGCTTGTTGTCCTTGCCGGCAGCGGCGCGGACAATCTGCCGCAGGGAGTTGATGATGCGCCCCTCGCGGCCGATAACCTTGCCTACATCTTCCGGAGCAACCTTGACCTCGATAATCGCGGCGCGTTCACCTTCGACTTCTTTAACCTCAACCGCCTCCGGATGGTCCACAATAGCCTTGAGAATGTCACGTACGAGATCCACCATGGTTGACTACTCTCCTTCCTTTGGTTTCGTTGGTTTGGAATTGGTGCGCGTTTTCAGCTCCACGCTCGTGTACTTGTTGATGAGCCGCCGCACCGTGTCCGTGGGAAGGGCACCGACCGAAAGCCAGTGGCGGATCCGCTCCTCGTTCAGCTCCACCGTCTCGGGGTCGGTGCGGGGATTGAAGTTCCCCACCCATTCGAGATACGTGCCCTGGCGCGGGCTGCGCGTCTCCTTTACCACGACGCGGTAGCTGGGCTGCTTGGGCTTGCCCATTCGCATTAGCCTGATTTTGAGTCCCATAAACTGCTGTTCCTGCAACCTCAACGGTTATAATCGTGCGCGAATAATACTGCGCGAATAAGTATTATACGAAACTCACGGAGAATGTAAAGCTGCTGGGCCATCAGGCGGAGATCCGGCGCCGCCTGGGCGAGGTGGAGGATCACGACTCCAGTTGGGAAGCCAGCGCATCCTTCAGCTCTATCCACAGCTCCTCGTCCACACCCTCCGGGCACGGATACGCTTCAAGCTCCGCTAGCGCCTCGCTCATTTTTGGGTATCCGCCCCGGCAGCAGGTCAGATACATTCAAACACCGGTTTCGCACTAAAGCGCCGTGGCGGTTTCCTAGTCCGGGCGACGGGCGAAGCGCAGGACTGACGCGTCGGGATCGTAATAGGAGATGCTCGGCTGCCCGTCGCAGACATTCAGACACTTATTGGCAGCCAGCGCTCCGGGAGTGACAACGGTAATAAAGCTCCAGGTGCCGCCGAGGCCGTTGGCAGTGTCGGCCTGCCACAGGCGAACGGCGCCCGCGCTGGAAACCGCAATCGTCGGGTAACCGTCAATAACCCGCAGGGTCGTTGCGCCCGGCTCGTTTATGCCCACAGTCACGATGTGCCATTCCGCGGTGCCGTGGGGATGGTCGTTAATGGCGTATTTAAGCTTGCTGGCGCCGGTGTCGAAGTAAGAGATGGCGGGGCGGTCGGTAACAACGCTCATTGAGCAGTAATCGCCCACGCCGCCGGCGCCTGAATCGACGGTTACCGGAGCGTTCCAGGGCTCGCCCTTGCCGTCCGTGGTGCTGGCGCGGACGAAACGCAGCTCGCCGGGGTCGGCTTTCCAGGCGTAGTACGCGATCGCCGGATTTGACCCGACTATAGTCATCGAATTATAGCGCGCCCCGAGATTATCGGGGTCCACCTGGACCGTCTCCCAAAAGCCCGAGCCGTCCGGCATAAAGTTAATCGCATACCATGCGCCGTGGGTTTCGGCCAAGTTATCGTAAGCTTCGTAGGCGAGGGCCAGCTTATTTTGAACTGCGCGTACGGACGGGCTCCCCGTGCAGTTGTAGTCAAATGTTTCGAGCACTGTCCAGCTGCCCGACCCGTTCGGGAGGTCGCAAACGGCAATTTGCATCGGGATCTCCTGCGCCGTGACGAGATTAATCCGGGGGCAGGCGACGACCGGGAAATTAACCACTATGGCTGCGCTCAGATGAGGCCCGATGTCCAGGCTTTCCGGACTAGGATTGGCGATAATCTGATAGGTCGTCCACTCCCCCAGTCCGTCCTCGGTGTCGCAGGATGCGTAATACGGCTCCTTGCTTTCGCCATCGTAGAAGGCGATGCCCGGCGGGCTGCCTACGAGCAGATTGCAGTACTCGCCGAAGTCTCCCGACCCGGTATCGCCGGCCTGCACCGACGTCCAGGGCTCGTACGGCTCCAGATCAACATCAAGCCAGTAGTCGCTCTCGCCGGGATCTCCGCCGCCGGCGTAGCAGCGGATATAATAAGTTCCGTCGGCGTCAAACAGGTGGTCAATCTGCTCAATGCCCCCGGCGCCGTCGCTAAACGCTAGCACGGCGCCCGTCGCGTCCTGTAATTCAATATCGCAGTTGAACGCCGGCTCGTCGAGCCGCATAATGATGTGGACGATGTCTCCGGTCGCAGCGTCAAACGAGAAGAAGTCCTGCTCATCTAAGATTTCGGTGAGACAGCAGTACCAGCCGCTGACGGGTGGCGCAGGCAGCGCATTTGCCCCCCCTCTGGTGTTGTTAGGCTCAACCTCGTCGTATTCGCCTACAGCCATCACATACAGCTCGAACGGGAAGGTGTCCGCATCAACAACGTTGGTAACCGTCAGGCTGGCATTATAGGTGCCGGCCGTGGAGCTCAGCGTTACCGTCGGCATAGGTAGAGTGCTGATGTTGGGCTCCGCGCCGCCGCCGAAATCCCAGTCGAACTCTATCGGGGGCGTGCCGGTTACTAAAGCGATGAAGGTTACTTCGTCGCCCGCGTAGCCCAGGGTCGGCTCCACGCTCAGGATTTCCGGCGGCGTTCCCGAGTAAGGCGTAACTTCCAGTGCAAATTCGAAGAAATCCTCGCCGAAATCGTTGGATACCGCCAGCGAAGCCTCGTATGAGCCCTCCGCGCCGAGCGTCACTTCGGGTTCAGGATCGGTGCTGGTGTCGGGGTCCGCGCCGCCGCCGAAGTCCCAGGAGTAGTTTAACGGCTCGTCGCCGGTCACAATTGCGCTGAACGTGACAGACGTGCCGGTTTCGCCACTTAACGGAGACACTTCGGTGATGTCCGGCGGATTGCCAATGGTCAGCGTAAAGGTGAAGAAATCCTCGCCCGCTTCGTTGGCAACCGTAACGCTGCACGTGTCATACACGCCCGTCGCGCCGAGCGTTACGGCCGGATTCTTCTCGGTGCTGGTATTGGGCGTCGCCCCGCCGCCGAAGTCCCAGGCGTAGGTGAACGGCGCGGTGCCGGTAACGGTTGCGCTGAACATGACATCCGTTGCGCCGGTGGCGCCGCTCGTGGGGACGACACCGATGATTTCCGGCGCGATGGTCGCTTCAAACTCAAGCTCGGCGCTCACCTCGCCCAGCGCGCCCTCCGAATCGTAAGGCGCGACGCGGTACCAGTTGGCGCCCACCGGCTCGAACGTGTAGGCGAATACGCGCCAGCCTTCGTCCTTGCCCGTTCCGTCTTCAAGCGGTATCGTGTCAAGCTGGGCGAAATCGTCTTCGCCGGGCGCCCAGAACTGGACTTCGTAGCCGGTGCAGTTTACGCCGTAGTTCATGGCGATGGGCGTAATGTCGCCGATGCCCACGACGCCGCTTTTATCGCCGTCAGCTACGACCGCGAGCGGGTCATCCCCGCCGATGGACGCGCCGTAGTGTATCGCCAGAGGCGTTATGTCGGATATGCCCACGGTGCCGTTCTGGTCGTAATCGCCGATGTTGCGGTACTCCCAGGAAAGCGTCCACTCGCCCTCGGTGCCCTCGGTGAACGTCAGATTGGCCGGCACGTTATCCTCGCCGGTGGGCGGAATCGACGCCGTCTTGCCGACCGACGCCAGCGCGCTGGCCAGCGCCTTTTTCAGGTGCGAAAACAGCGCCGGATCGACTCCTTCGGGCGTCTTGAGCGCCGCAAGCTCCGCGTCAATTGCCGCTGAATCCAGCGCTTCCGCACCCGCGCCGGCTGAAAGCTGAGGTAAAACGTTTCCCTCGCGCGAGCCGCGTCCGCAGCCGGACGCGAGCAGAATTACCAGAGCTATAAGGCCAAATATTATATAGACACGATGGTTCATCTTTTCATCTCCGTGCCGTTGATTCTATCCAACATACAATTATAGGCGCGTCGCCCGAATCTGCAAAGCGGCGGGTGTTTGGCACACATACGCCATCTGTGCCGCTACCCGTTGCCCGGCAGTGCAGCGAGCTTGCGCAGCATCGCAAGCATCTCGACGTTTTTTACGTTTTCCTCCGTCAGCGCCCCGATGCGCTCGAGCGCGTAAGTTTGGCATCTTGCTGGCATTTATAGATACTACGTAAGTAAGTCAACTACTACATTATTCCATTTAAGCAAGTCGTCGAGAGTATGAGGACCTGTCAGTTGCAGGTCCTCCCACTTCTGGTCTGCACCATACATAAGCCGTCGGTAGTTAGCCCCCACGCCCATGAAAGGGACAGGAAAGAGCTTGAGCATCTTTATGTTCGTCTGCTTGGGTTCAATGAACCAGCCGTCGCTTCTTGGAAACAATGTTTCATACGACTTGAGTGCACGTGGAATTTCCTTAATAGGAATTCCAGTCTTGGCAGACAGTAGCTCATAATCTCTCTCCTGATAGTCTTTAAGCACAAAGCCGCCAAAAATCCAAAGGAACCATTGCCAGAAAACGGGGTACCGGTGGAAGCAAGGATGGCTGGATATCTCTTTAAGCCCAATTTGGAAGGACATCGGCAGCAGGTTTAAGAGGGTAGACTCAAAGTCCGCGTCTCCAAACTTAATAGCGAAGATTTCATTATGGTCGTTTCCAGTCTCTTTGAATATTATGTAATCGATCGCGCCCTTTAGCACGGCAAGGCGAGCCCTATGCTCCACGAACGACGACATTGCTAAATCATTCAGAACGCATCTGTAATATGCCTCTTGGTATAGAGAAGGAGGAACAGCGTTGTACTCTCCATCGAAATCATTCCCCGCAAGTTCGTGGCCGAGTTTCGCTGAGATATTTGGGTATTTCCGAAAACCCTCATAGATCTTATGAGCACGCTCTACTACATTACGTGTGAAGAAGGTTCGATTGTTTATGAGCGAGAAATACTCATCGAGTGCTATGTAGCACTTCCTATAATGGTCAGATTTTTTCTTTATTTTAAGAAGACGTAGAAGTTGCCGCTCAGTCCAATTTGCGAAGCGCCAACTTGTAATATCAACCGGGTGGATGTTCTCGGGCGCAACTAGAGAGCTTAAGCACTCGGTAGCATTCTTAGTAGCGGGAATAGCGATAACTTCAATACCGAGTGACTCTGCTATCTTCTGGTAAAAGGTCATAGGCTCGCGTTCCTGCTGGACCAGAAGACACCCGGAGTCTAGGTGGAGGTAATCTAGCCATCCACGAATCTTGAAGATCTCAGCAAATCCCCATGAACCACTTTTCACTTCGTACAGTTTGCTCTCTGGAACCTGCCCATCCTTATAGTGTGAAGCGATTATGTCAAGCTCAAGAACCTCTTGCTCTTGACGGTCAACGATATTTCTCTCAACGTAGTAGCCTTGCGCCTGGAGGTAAGCTGCAAGGAATTCTTCGAATTCCTTCCCCTTTGGCAAATCCGGAAGTCTGGCAGTGCTCACAGGTTCTCCTGAGTGCTGGCAACAGCTAAGTGCTCTTTATTATTGTCGAAACGTAGACCATCCTAAGATAGGAAGGGCGCTATAAGGGAAGCCACTCGTTCATAAGCCTCAGCAACTCCGGATACAGTAGCGATTCTCGCTAAAGCTCTCCATAGCTGTGCCATAACGCCAATATTGGGCATCGGTTTAGCCAACTGGTCCTTCATCGTTTCTATATCTGCAGATAGCTCCAGTTTGTCCGTGTCAGTTAACTGCGGACTCTCTGCGATTGCTATCTTCAATTCATCTAGTTGGCTGTGGAGTTCGGCGAAGTCAGAATTAACGATGTTTCCATCGCCCAGTGTGATTATGTTGCCGCCGGTAGCAGTGATGTTAATTCCCGCGTACCGTTCCTTAGGCTCAAACTGG
>JAOZQG010000024.1 GCA_029932365.1 bacterium
ACTTGCCGATGAAGGTGGCGATGGCCGGTGTTATACCCATCATTTTCGCCGTCGCGCTTCTGATGATTCCGCCAACGATACTGGGCTTTATGCCTCAGTGGACCGAGGGCAATGCGTTATGGGCTCGCTTTCAAAATTCGATCTGGTATCTCATATTCGAGTGGGGCCTTGTGTTTATGTTCACCTTCATCTACACGGCCATCACGTTCAACACCAAAGAAATATCGGACAATCTGAAAAAGCACGGCGGCTTCATCCCCGGCATCCGTCCGGGCAAGCCCACGTTTGATTTTCTCGACAAGGTTCTGCATCGGGTAACCTTTTTCGGCGGTGTATTCCTGGCTACGGTGGCGGTGCTGCCAATTATCGTCAACTGGCTGGTTTTCGAGGTTACACAGGTGCAAATACAGACGTTTTACATCGGCGGCACAAGCCTGCTGATTGTTGTGGGCGTGGCGCTGGACACCGTTCAGCAGCTGCACGCCCATATGGTTATGCGTCACTATTCGGGGTTCACCAAGTGAGAAGGACCGTTGTTCTTCTGGGTCCACCCGCCAGCGGCAAGGGCACGCAGGCTGCGAGGTTCTCCAGGGCGCACGACTTCCTGCATTTTGACATGGGTGGTGCGCTGCGCGAGGCTGCCGCCGGTGATTCCCCGCTGGCTGAGGAGATACGAAGCTACACCGATGCGGGTCATCTCGTGCCGGACGAAGTTGTCCGGAGGCTTATAGAGCTTATGTTCGCCGCCAACCGCGAGCGTGACATAATCCTGGACGGTTTTCCGCGCAGCATGGAGCAGGCTGAACTGCTCGAGCATGCGATGTCGGAAGCCGGGAGGGAATTGACTGCGGCGGTGTTGATAGGCCTGCCGGAAGAAGAAATCGCCATCCGCATCCTGAACCGTCGTGTGTGCCCAGTATGCGGGAAAGCCTATAACTTGGTGACGATGCCCCCGAAATCTGACGAGAAGTGCGATGATGACGGCTATCCGCTGGAGCACCGCGCCGATGATACAGAAGAGGTGCTGAAAGAGCGTCTCGCGGTGTATAAAGAAAAAACGCGTCCCATCATCGCCCACTACGAAGCGGTAGGCGTGCTGGCGAGAGTGGACGGAACAGCTGGCGTGAATGATGTCGGCGAGCAAATTGAAAAGGTTGTTCTCGATTCATGATGGCTGGCAACATCAGGATTAAATCGCATCGGGATCTGCGCTTCATCTATCAGGCCTGTCAGATTGCAGCGGCTCTCTTGAGGGAACTCGGCTCGCGGATTAGCCCTGGAGTGTCTACGGGCGAACTAAACGAGTTCGCCGAAGATTTCATCAAACGGACGGGATGCAAGCCTGCTTTCAAGGGTTATCAGGGATTCCCCGCGGCGCTGTGTACGAGCGTAAACGAGGAAATCGTGCACGGCATACCGAGCCGCGAGCGTATCCTGAAAGAAGGCGACCTGCTCAGCGTGGATACCGGCGTAATTCTGGACGGCTTCTATTCGGATACCGCGTATACCTATTATGTGGGTGATGGAGAGCCACAGGGGGAGCGTGCGCAGCTGATTTCGGTTACGCGCAAGGCGCTTGCCGACGGCATAGCTGCGGTGAAGGCTGGGGCGAAATTGAAACGTGTCAGTGAGGCTATCGCTAAAGCAGTCAGGAGCAACGGTTTCAAGGTGATTCGAGACCTTACGGGACACGGAGTGGGTTACGCGCTGCATGAGCCGCCCGTAATCCATAACTACCCGGTGCCGTCTGCAGATAAGATCCGTTTGCGCAACGGAATGGTGTTTGCCCTGGAGCCAATGGTGAGCCTGGGTTCGGAAGATATCCTTCTGGGAGATGACGGCTGGACCTATACCACCTCCGACGGCTCTCTGGCGGCTCATTTTGAGCACACGATTGCCATATGGGACGGCTCAGCGGTCGTGCTAACGGAAGAGGGAAATCCCCAGGCCCGACGACTGTTCGGACCGGTTGAGGAGGTGAGCGCGAAAACTTGGTAAAAGACGATGTAATTGAGGTTGAAGGAACCGTGGTTCAAGCTCTGCCGAACGGCATGTTCAAGGTGGAGTTGAAGCCGGACCATTGCATTCTAGCGCATGTAAGTGGTAAGATAAGAGTTCATTTCATTCGCATCCTTCCGGGTGACCGGGTGAAGGTTGAGATATCGCCGTATGACCTGACGCGCGGAAGGATTACTTATCGTTATCGCCCGGAACGTCGTCCGGATTCGGGAAAATGAAGATACGGTCGTCTGTAAAGAGGATTTGCCCGAAATGCCGCATCATTAGACGGCGCGGCAGGGTCTATGTCATTTGCGTTAATCCGCGGCATAAGCAGCGGCAGGGTTAAAGGAAATATTGTGCGCATCATCGGCGTTGACATACCAGACAACAAGCGAGGCGAAATCGCCCTGACCTACATTTTCGGCATCGGCCGGAGCAGTGCGCTCAGGATTCTGGAGCACGCAGGCATTAACCCGGGAAAGAAGGCGGGCGAATACATGGGCGACGAAGTAATAGCCATCCGCGACGCCATAAGCGAATTGGGCATTGTCACCGAAGGTGACCTGCGTAAGGAAAATACGTTAAATATCAAGCGTCTGATAGAGATTAAGTCGTACCGGGGAATCCGCCACCGGCGCAATCTTCCGGTGCGGGGGCAGCGGACGCACACCAACGCCCGGACGCGCAAAGGCCCGCGCCGTCAGGCAATCGCGGGTAGAAAGCGGCCGGTGAAGAAGTAACGGGGTGATAAAGGCTTGGCCAAAGGTAAACCCAAAACGCGCAAAAAAAGGGTTAAGAGAAACATTGTGGAAGGGCGTATCTATGTTCGGAGTTCCTTCAACAATACGATTATTACAGTAACGGATACTGAGGGAAACGCTCTGGCGTGGGCCACTTCCGGCGTTAGGGGTTTTAAAGGAACAAAGAAGGGAACCGCGTATGCCGCTCAGCTTGCGGCGGAGGACGCTTGCCGGCAGGCCAAGGATATGGGTATGCGCGAGGTTTCCATATACACCAAAGGCCCGGGCAGTGGCAAGGAGGCTGCGGTCCGGGTTATCAATGGACAAGGGCTCAAGATAAAGCTCATTCGTGACGTGACATCGGTGCCCCACAACGGCTGCCGTCCGCGCAAGCGTCGGCGTGTGTGATTCGTGCAGGAGTCTGTGAAGGCTTATGGGACGAGACCTTAACGCGAAGTGTAAAAGGTGCAGAGCGGCGGGCGTGAAGCTCTTCTTAAAGGGCGAGCGGTGCTTGGGCGACCGCTGCGCTTTGGAGCTGCGCAATTTCCCGCCTGGACCACGCCGCCGTCGCCGGAGTAAGGTTACAGATTACGGCACCCACCTTCGTGAGAAGCAGCTCATGCGCCGTATGTTCGGGACCGGTGAGCGCCAGTTCCGCAACTACTTTATGCAGGCAAAGCGCACGCCGGGCGTTACCGGCGAGGAGCTTGTGCGTCTGCTGGAGCGGAGGCTGGACAACGTAATCTTCCGTGCAGGGCTTGCGGACTCCCGCGCGCAAGCGCGTCAGCTCGTAACGCACCGCCATTTCTGGGTGAATGGTCGCGTTGTGGACCGCCCCTCCTACCTTGTTCGCGCTTCTGACGTTATAGAAGTGAAACCGGAGCGGCGCGCGCGTCCTTACTACCGCACGCTCAAGGAACGCGGTCTTGACGAGCTGCCGGCGGACTTCTGGCTCAGCTTCGACCCTGAGAAGCTGCGGACGGAGGTAAAAAGGATGCCGAAGGCGGATGAGATGGAGGAGAACTTCCAGCACCTCCTGGTTGTTGAGTACTACTCCAACCGGGTGTAATCTTGGGTAAGAGGCACCACGATGGTTGAAAGCAAGGTAACCAGAGAGGCTAACCCGTATTTCGGTCTGCTTACGATGGACCGGATCGAGGATGTTCCGGGCGTGAAGGCCCGGTTCATCTTCGAGCCGCTTCCGCGTGGCTTCGGCTCCACTCTGGGTAACAGTCTGCGCCGCGTACTGCTTTCCGCGGTTCCCGGCTCGGCGATTACGCACGTTGAGATTGCCGGTGTGCCGCACGAGTTCGCTTCGCTTTCCGGAATTGTCGAAGATACCACCGAGCTTTTGTTCAATCTGCGCAAAGTCAAAGTCAAGCTGATGGATAACGTCGCGAGTACTGTGCTGGAGCTTAAGGTAGAGGGCAAAAAGCGTGTGACCGCGGCCAGCTTTGAGAAGAACCCGGACGTGGAGATAATCAATCCGAAGGAAGCTTATCTGTGTTCCGTAACGGACAAGAAATCTTCGCTGGAGATGAAAGTGCACGTGTCGCGTGGGGTTGGCTTCGTCCTCGCGGCGGACCTGAAGCACAAGGACGCCCCCATCGGAGAGATTGCGCTGGACTCCAACTTTTCGCCAGTGGAGCGTGTTTCCTTCAGCGTTGAGAATACTCGTGTGGGAAAGGAAACCGACTTTGAGCGGCTGGTTCTCACCGTTGAATGTAACGGTTCCAAGACGCCGGACGAAGTCCTCGGCGAAGCCGCTTCCCAGCTTAACTCCTACTACCAGTGGGTGCGCGAGGAACAAAACCGGTTCCTGGGCATTGAGGAAGAGCCCGCGGTGGATGAGGAGCTGCAACGCAAGATAGAGATGCCTATCGAGGAGCTCGGCCTTTCCAGCCGCGCCTACAACTGCCTGACGGCGACAAGGATACGCACGGTGGGAGAGCTCACCAAGTACACCGCCGAGAAGCTGATGTCCATCAAGAACTTCGGCGAGAAATCGTTGGTGGAAATCGTGGATAAACTAGCCGATCTCGGGCTATTCCTCGCGGAGAAGGAGGAGTAACGGCGGATGCGGCATCGCAAAGGCGTTACCAAGCTTGGACGGCCCACCGACCAGCGTATGGCGCTGCTGCGCGGTCTGGTCTCGCTTCTGTTTACCGAAGGCCACATTGAAACCACGCTGGCGCGGTGTAAAGCGACGCAGGCTTTCGCCGAGCGCCTGATAACCCGGGCCAAGCGGGGGAGCCTTAGCGACTTAAGGCAGGTCGCGGGCCGCTTGAACGGCAAGCGTCCGTTCAAGGCGCTGATGTCCAAGGTGGTGCCCGCGGCCAAGGAGCGTCAGAGCGGTTATACGAGCGTCGTACGTATCAAGCGGCGGCGCGGAGACGGGTCGGTGATAGCCCGGCTCTCAATAATCGGCTATCCGGAGGAGTCCTCCGACTGAGTCCGTTGTGCTGGTTGCACATTGACAGCGCCGAAACACAGCGTAATCCTGGTTGTCCAATACGACGGGACCGAGTTTTACGGTTCGCAGATACAGCCGGGAGTGCGCACGGTGCAGGGAACATTGACAGACGCCCTTAGTGAAACTCTCGGATTTACCGTAAGGTTGCTGTTCGCCTCGCGGACCGATCGCGGAGTACACGCGACGCACAACGTGGCGATGCTGACCGTGGACCGGCTTCCGTTCGCCGCGGAGAAGCTCGCCGATGTGCTCAACGACCGGCTGCCGCGGGACCTGGTTGTTGTAGATTCGCGGGAGGTGCCGCGCGGATTCCATCCGCGCTACTTCGCCGACCGTCGCGAGTATGTCTATCGCATATTCCGGGGTGTGCGTCCGGACATTCGGTATTCGCGATTCGCGGCGTACCATCCGCAGCCGCTGGATGTTTCGGCGATGAAGCTGGCGGCGGAGCTGTTTCTCGGCGAGCATGATTTCACCGAATTTTCGTGCAGGGATAAAGCCCTGAAGAATCCCGTTTGCACGGTGCATAGATGCGAGGTCGAAGAGCGCCGCAAGCTGCTGACCGTCGCCGTGAGCGCAACCCGCTTCCTCAGGAGAATGGTGTGTTTGATGGTGGGAGCGCTGGTTGACGTGGGTTCGGGAAGGCTTACTCCGGTACATGTTGCCGATGCGTTGTCGGGCAAGGAGCATCCGGCGTTTACCAACATGCCGGGGCACGGCCTAACCCTTACGGGTGTGAATTATCCGGAGCATGTCTGGTACGGGAGTTTCGCTGAAGGTGCGCTGGATGTAGAAGATAACGGTGACGACGATGAATAACCCGACGCCGTATTACACAAAACAGGATGTGGACCGGGAATGGTACCTGGTCGATGCCGAGGGACAGATACTCGGCCGGTTCTGCGCGCAGGTGGCTAAATTGCTTATTGGCAAACACAAGCCGACCTTCACTCCGGGGCAGGACACCGGCGCGTTCGTAATCGTCGTCAATGCCGACAAAGTGCGGCTGACTGCGGGCAAGGAACACAAGAAAGCCTATTACTGGCACACGGGATATATCGGCAACGTGAAGAAACGAACCTTCGCCGAGAAGATGAAGCGGAGCCCGCGCAAGGTGCTGATGGATTCGGTGCGCGGGATGCTGCCGCACAATAAGATAGGTGACCGTCTTATCACCAAGCTCAAAGTTTACGCCGGGCCGGACCATCCCCACAAGGCCCAGCAACCGACCGAGCTTGCGTCTGAACAACTATACGAACTCTGAGGTCTAATAAACGCTTATGGCGGATGAACGACAGCATATAGCGGTGGGTCGAAGGAAGACTGCGGTCGCGCGCGTCATCCTGTCGCAGGGCAGTGGTAACTTCCTTATCAACGAGCGACCGCTGACCGATTACTTCAAAACGCCTTACGGGCAGCTTCGCGTCCAGGAGCCGTTGCGCGTCCTCGGCGTTGAGGAAAAGTACGATGTTAGGGCGAGCGTGCGTGGCGGCGGCATTACCGGGCAGGCAGACGCCGTGTGCCTGGGCATCGCGCGCTACCTCGAACATCTCAATCCGGACTACCGTCCGGCGCTGAAGAAGGAAGGCCTGCTTTCGCGCGATCCCCGGGCGAAGGAGCGCAAGAAGTACGGTCGGAAGCGCGCCCGCAAGCGCTTCCAGTTCAGCAAGCGCTAAATCCTATGCGTGTTCTATCTGTATTAAGGTGGACTACGCTTCTCGGCCTTCTGGCCGGGACGATAGCGCTGCTTCCCGCGCCCCACCCGGCGGCGGCCTCGTCCTCACCCGCATTCTACGAAGAAGCGGACGATGCGGACTTCGATTGGGCGCGTGTCATCTCCGATTCAGCGCAGCTTCTGGCGGCGCCCAGCTACCGCAGCCGTTCGGTGCGCGAAACAGACCTCTTTGAGCTGATACTTGTTGTGGACCGCGTAAAAAGCTTCTATCTCGTGCGCGACGAGCAGACGCGGTCGTTTCTGTTCATAGACCAGTTCGCGGTGGAGTTCGTGGATTACGAGCCGCCGAAGCGCCAGGGCGAGTATCTGCGCGATGAGAAGATGCGCCTGGGCACGACCCATCCGGATATGCAGCTTTTTGGTGGCGAATGGAGCCGTTCGCCAAGGCGCACCGGCGGCGAGAAAGCCTACGACGGCTACTGCGGCGGCAAGTGGTATCCCACGAGCTACAGCGAAAACGCGAGCTACGAGCCGAAGCTCGACGGGCGCGAGCTTATCCGCGACGCCCAGAAGTATACCGGGACTCGTTACGTCTACGGCGGCAACTCGCAGAAGGGAATTGACTGCTCCGGCCTGACTTCGGCCGTTGCGCGCAAGCAGGGCGTGAGCCTGCCGCGCCGCGCGTCGCTTCAAGCGCAAAAGGGCAAAATGGTCTCACGCGGGGAGCTTCAGCCCGGCGACCTTGTGTTCTTCCGCGACTACCGCGATCCCGGTTATCTTTCCCACGTGGGCATCTACCTTACCGGCGGGCGTTTCATCCACGCCAGCAGCAAACTGCGCAAAGTTGGCGTCTCCTCGCTTTCCGAAAAATACTACTCCGAGCACTTCGCCTTCGGCCGCCGGTTGTAGGACGCTGCTCGCCGTCTCGTCTTCCTTTCCCCGCTGCTGGCCGCTGGCTACCGGTTGCTTTCTTACCTCCTCGCGCACCAAACCCGCATCCGACGCGGTATAATACATATGCGGGGCGCGAAAAGACGCGCTTTCCGCAGGAACATTTACATGGGGGTGACCCGGTTTCGACCGGAAGAGTTGAAGGCGAGGTCGCGGCAGGTGGCAGCCCACGACGTCCACCTAAATCCCGCGTGGGAATGGTTCAAGCGCCAACTATCAGCTTGCTGCAGCTTAAAACTTAGGCTGCACCTCGATCGGCGCGTCGTCCGGGGCGCGTCGGCGGGGCAAAGTTCCCGGGCTTTCCGCCGGAGCCGGCCGACCCGGCGGGAGATAAAGGCCTGCACCTCAGGGGTACGGAGGTTCGCGCGCCGTCCCTTCAGGTAAAGAGCGCCTGACGCGAAAATGCGCGGACTATTGCCGTAGACGCCTTTCCGGAAGCTTCCTGGGACGGGGGTTCGACTCCCCCCACCTCCACCATCCTTCGCTCGCAGCTATGCGAAGAGAGAAGGATGGTGCCCTCCATAGCCTTGGCGACGGAGGGCTAAATGGCCCACTGAAACTGCGAGCTACGGATGGCAGGCCATAAGATATAATATGCTCGCTCGCAGATGCGCGCTCCTGACCGGGTCGGGTCGGCTATCCAGCCGACCTCTGTGAATGCGTTCCAGTATCCATACTTGTGGATAGAAGGTCAGCCGCCTGGATAGGCGGCTGCACCCGGGGGAAAAGCGAGTTCGGCTTCGCTCGCTGAAGCGTGCTTCGCTCTCAGTCACTGCTCAAAACAGCCTACACCAGGCTTTCGTCTTCGGGTGCGGTTTCCTCAAGTGCCTTGGCGCGCTCCCGTGCGGCCTTTTTCACCGAGGCCACGCTGGCCGAGGGCTCGAAGATTATGCTGTATGGCGGCAGGCTTGAGGTGAGGAACACCCTCGCGCCGATGATCGAGTGGTGTCCCACGGTAATCCGCCCGAGGATAGTGGCTCCGGTATAGATGACCGTGTCGTGCTCAACGACTGGATGGCGCGGGACGCATTTCTTCGGGCGGCCAGTTTCCTCGTCCATCTCAAACTTCTTGACCCCGAGCGTCACGGCCTGGTACAGCCGCACCCGGTCTCCGAGCACGCAGGTCTGGCCGATTACCACGCCGGTGCCATGGTCGATGAAAACCTCCTCGCCGATCTGGGCACCCGGGTGAATGTCGATACCGCTCAGGCTGTGCGCGTGCTCTGTGATTATCCGTGGAATGAAGGGAACTCCGAGATTGTAGAGCTCGTGGGCGATGCGATAGCTGGTAAGTGCCATCATGTTCGGGTAGCAGAAGATCGGGGCTTCGGGGATCGTTACCGCGGGATCCCACTCGTAGCAGGCCCGGGCGTCCGCCATCAGCTTGCGCTTGACCTCCGGCAGTGTTTCAAGGAACGAATCGATGACGTGTTCCGTCTGGTCAGGCGTCGCAAGCACACGGCTGCCCGGAAACTGACGCCCCTCGACGTAGCGCAGCGCGTGGCGAGTCTCCTCTTGCAGCGTGTAGAGCGCCCGGTCAAGGTTGGCCCCAATGTGGTAGCCCTGGGTATCGGTACGAAATTCGCGGTAGCCGAAGTAGCCGGGGAACATGACCTGGCGGAGTTCTTCCACGCATTCCAGGACTTTATGCCGCGAAGGCAGAAACACGTTGGCGAAGCGCCGGTTATGTTCATGCTCGTGCCAGGCCGGTGGCTTGCACAGCTCCTCAATAACCCGGTTAACTTTCACGTTACGCTTCTTGCCGCTGGTGCGGTTGTCCATGATAACTCCAAGATTTTTAGCCTGTATCTTACATCATTGCGGGCGATGTCACTTGTTATGCGACCCGTATAGCGTGAATTGCTCAATACTACAGGTTATACCGCTCCAGTCCGTGGGCTGGCGCAGCCCGTTACCCCCTTCTCTATCCACTCATAGCGCGGGATAATTGCATTTCGCCCGGTCCTGTGCTAGCATTATAGTGCGCTGCATGCAGCGCGTGTGCACTAAAAGGATGATTTCTTCCCGACCCTTCGATGGCTGCCTGGTGAATGTTCCAGCGTTAGTGGTTATCCCAGACGAGCATCCGTGGGCGAGGTCCGAAGCGCCTTTGCGTGCCCCAACTAACCACAAGGAGTTTGTATGATGAACATTTACGTAGGCAATCTGTCTTATGAATGCTTGGACAGCGACCTCAGGGACGCCTTCGGCGCCCATGGCCAGGTGGAATCCGCCAGAGTTATCTCGGATAAGTTCACCGGCCGGTCGCGCGGCTTCGGTTTCGTGGAAATGCCCAACGATACCGAGGCAAAGGCTGCAATCGAGGCCCTCAACGGAGCCGAGCTGAAAGGCCGCGAGATCAAGGTCAACGAGGCGCGCCCGAAGCCGCAGAGCCGTCCCCGTGGCGGCGGCGACCGCGACCGCGGCTGGTAAGTCAAACAACGCAACCAGACACTGGGGACCTGCGTCGCACGTGCGGCGCGGGTCCTCTTCGCATTCTGTTTCCATGCGCGTGAGGATGTGTCGTTCGCGCGGCAGGCAACTGCTGGGGAATTCCGGGGCTAAACCTCTTCGCCGCTCACTTCGTCAATGTCTATTATGCCCTCGGCGGCTTCCCGGTATTCCTTCGCTTTCTGGCACGCCGGGCACAGGCCGAGGAGCTCCAGCCGGTGCCCGATAACCTCGTAATCACACAGGTCTCGGAACGCACGTTCAAGGTACGAAAATGGCTGCACGGGCAGATTCTCCACCCGGCCGCAGCGTGCGCATCTGACGTGGTAATGGTCCTTCGTGTCGGCATCGAAGTGCTTCTTCGAGCAGCCGACTTCGAGCACCTGTATCTTCCCCCAATCGCACAGCGCTTCAAGGTCCCGGTAGATGGTGCTCATGCTGATGCGCGGCAGGCGTTTTCTTACTGCCTCGTAGACCTCGTCGGCCGTGGGATGGCAGTCGAGTTTCCTGATTTCCTCTAAGATGACGCGGCGCTGCCGGGTCATCCGAAGCTTCTGATCTGATGAATTGCGATTAGCCAAGTACAGACATTTTACCTCATCTTTCCGTACTTAGGCAGCCCCCCTGGACGCCACAGCGGGTGACCTTTTTTCGATGGCATTCTCTTTACATATCTGCATGCAGGCGCCACACTTGTCACAGAGAGCCTGGTCTATCTCACACAGCAGCCCTTCTTTGCGCTTCTGTCCCCGGACGGTGCGGATAGCCGAGGACGCGCAAGCTTCATCGCATTCGCCGCAGCCGTTGCAGAGGTCAGGAACTATGTGATAGGAAATCAGCGACATGCATACTCCGCCGGGGCACTTGTGCTCAACGATGTGGGCAATGTACTCCTCCCTGAAGTAATTGATGCTGGACAGCACGGGATTCGGTGCTGACTTCCCCAATCCGCAGAGTGCGGTTGCAGCGACCGTCTGGCCAAGGGCCTCCAGGTCGTCAATGTCCTTGAGCGTGCCTTCGCCGTCGCATATGCGGTGCAAAATCTTGGACATCTGCCTTAATCCTTCGCGGCAAGGGAGGCACTTCCCGCAGCTTTCTTCGATGAGGAAATCGATGAAATACTTGGCCACATCTACCACACAGGTGTGTTCATCCATCACGATCATCCCGCCGGAGCCCATCATTGAGCCGGCATCAGTCAGAGCGTCGAAGTCCACAGGAAGATCAAGCTTGCTTTCCGGGAGCATACCACCGGATGGTCCTCCAGTCTGAACCGCTTTGAACTTCCCATCATTCTTTATGCCGCCGCCGATATCATATACGATTTCCCGCAGCGAAGTGCCCATTGGTACCTCTATCAGCCCGGTGTTGTTGACTTTGCCCACGAGCGAGAAAACCTTCGTACCTGGGCTGTCCTTGGTGCCGATACTCCGGAACCACTTGGCTCCTTTATTGATGATATGCGGGACGTTCGCCCAGGTCTCGACATTGTTGAGGGTCGTCGGCTCGTCGTGGAAGCCCTTTTCCGTGGCGTGGGTGAACTTGTCGCGCGGCTCGCCAACCTGCCCGTCAAGAGAGCGCATAAGGGCCGATGACTCCCCGCAGACAAATGAACCTGCGCCGAATGTCATGTCGATATCGAAGCTGAAATCCGTGCCGAGGATATTGTCACCCAGCAGGCCGAGCTCCCGGGCCTTGTCCAGCGCTGCGCTGAAGGTCTCAATGGCCTGCGGGTACTCATGTCGGATGTAGATGTAGCCGCTCGTTCCGCCGATTGCGTACGCGCCGATGAGCATACCCTCAATCACCGAATGCGGGTTGCCCTCCAGGACCGCCTGGTCCATGAATGCGCCGGGATCACCCTCGTCGGCGTTACATATGATGTGCCGGCGGTCGCCTGGGGCTTCTTTGCAGCTCTTCCATTTCCAGCCCGCCGGGTATCCGGCGCCGCCGCGCCCCCGCAGGTTCGCCTCAATCATCTCCTCGATAATGTGTCCTGGCTCCATCACCTGCAGGGCTTTCGCGAGCGCGGAGTACCCACCGTGCGCCAGGTAGTCATCGATGCGGAGAGGGTCGATATAACCATTCAACGCCAGCACGATACGCTGCTGTTTAGAGTAAAACTCTATCTCGTGCTCCCGTCCCAGTTTTTCGCCGGTTGCCGGGTGCGTGTATAGCAGGCGGTCAACGACCTCGCCATCATCTTTAGTTGTCCGCATGATCTCGGCAGCATCGCCGGGTTTAACCATCTGATAGAAGATGTTCGACGGACGGACAACGCTGAGCGGACCGTATTCGCAGAATCCCTGGCACCCGCTTTTAATGAACCTGATATCGCTGCTCCCTGTGGTCAGCTTCTCGAAAACATTCGCGACTTCCTCTGAGCCTGCGGCCCGGCACGACGCTCCCTGGCAGACGGAAATTACTAGCGGGTATTCCTCGAACTCCCGGCGGCACTTGTCCTGAAACAGCTTGAACTGCTCGATGCTCCTAAGCTTCTCCATTGTTTTCCTCCTTGTTGGCTCGTTTCCTGAGCCTTTTAACAATCGCATCGGCCCGATCGTGTGTCACATTCGCGTGGTATTCGCCGTCGACCACAAGGACCGGGCCCATAGAGCACGCGCCTATACAGTTGACAGACTCCAGCGTGAACAATCCATCATCAGACGTCCCGTTCCAGGGGATCCCGTGCCGCTTATCCAGCGTTTTTGCTAGCAGTGCCGAACCTAGAATGTGGCAACCTGTGCCCGTGCAAAGCTGAAGGATGTGCTTGCCCCGCGGCAGGAGGCTGAACACTTTGTAGAAGGTTGCGATGTGGTAGATCTGCCCTTTGGGAACGCCAAGGCGTATCGAGATGTACTCCAGAGCCTTCTGAGGAAGCCAGTTGTACTTCTCCTGGACGGCGAGCATGGCCATGATTGTTTTCGACGGATTGCCCGCCCATTTCCCTATGAGCTCTTCGACTTCTCGTTCGATTTCGCTTGCCGGTTCCGTCATCTCTGGATGTCCGGTTACTTCCATGGTCCTTTCCTCCTCAGTTCGTTCTCACGCCAACAGGACACTAAGTTGATCCTCATAGTATGTCCCGCGTATTGCGCAATCAGCGCAGTCTTGCGAATCCGCAGCTCGTAATAACTCCTATTTCTCTTCAGCTTATTTGCCGGACGTCTGTAGCAGGAGCGCATCTCCGCAAAACCCTTACACAATAATAACACCTATTCTGGCAATGTCAAGCCCTTTCCATCTGGAAATAGGCAATATCCTTACATAGTAACCTGACATTGCAATCGTGATGTCTGGGCGAAAGCCTGCATAGGTGGGGAATGGGCCTTTGCGCGTACGGACAGAGGGCAGTTTCTTGTAGAGAGGGGGACTACACGCCTTAGCCTTTCTTATCTGCCTCAACGGGTTCAGTGGCGGCTTGTCTTTGCTTTTCTTTCTGCTGTTTCAAGCAATCCGGGCACAGCCCGATGAGCTCCAGCCGGTGCCCGATAACCTTATAGTCGCAGAGATCCCGGAAAGCCTGCTCCAGGTACGTGAACGGCTGCACGGGCAGATTCGTCACTCGGCCGCAGCGTATGCATCTGGCATGATAATGGTTATTGGTGTCGGCGTCGAAGTGCTTCTTTGAGCAGCCAACTTCAAGCACCTGAATCTTGCCCCATTCGCACAGCGCCTCGAGGTCCCGGTAGATGGTGCTCATGCTGATGCGTGGCAGCCGCTTCCTGACAGCTTCGTAGACCTCATCGGCAGTGGGGTGCCCGTCGAATCTCCTTATCTCCTCAAGGATGACCCGGCGTTGCCGGGTCATCCTGAGTTCCTGATTTGACATGCTGCGCTTCACCTGTTAGAGACCATCTGCCCGGTCTCCGTCAGCTCCCGGCCGCCCCTACCGGAACTTCTGCCGGTGAGCGCTTCTCGATAGCATCCTCGGGACAGATCTCGATGCAGGCGCCGCACTTCACGCAAGCCTCCAGGTCGATTTCGTGGAGCAGGCCATCCTTGCGTTTCTTCCCTGGTACCGTGTGGATAGCGTCAGACGGACAGACTTTAGCGCAGGATCCGCAACCGGTGCAGGCCTCCGGCAGGACGTGGTAGGAGATCAAAGCCTTACAAACGCCTCCCGGGCACCTGTGCTCGACGATGTGTGCAAGGTATTCCTCGCGGAAGTGCCTGATACTCGAGAGCACCGGATTCGGCGCAGACTTCCCAAGTCCGCAGAGCGCGGTTGCAGCAACGGTTTCTCCTAGCGCCTCCAGGTCATTTACATCTTTGAGCTTGCCGTCCCCGTCACAGATTCGGTGCAGCATCTCGGACATCTGCCTGAGTCCTTCACGGCAGGGCAAGCACTTTCCGCAGCTCTCATCGATCAGGAAGTCGATGAAGTACTTGGCTACATCAACAACACACGTGTTCTCGTCCATGACTATCATACCTCCCGAGCCCATCATTGAGCCCGCTTTTTCCAGCTCATCGAAGTCTACAGGGAGGTCCAGCTGGGCTTCCGAAAGCATCCCGCCGGACGGCCCGCCGGTTTGCACTGCTTTGAATTCCTTGCCATCTTTGATGCCACCACCGATGTCAAAGACGATCTCCCTCAGTGATACTCCCATCGGGACCTCGATGAGGCCGGTATTTTCCACCTTGCCGACGAGCGAGAAGACTTTCGTGCCGGGGCTGTTCTTGGTGCCGATGCTGCGAAACCACTTCGCGCCTTTGTTGATGATGTGCGGCACGTTCGCCCAGGTTTCCACGTTATTGAGGTTCGTCGGCTCGTCATGGTATCCCTGCTCGGTAGCGTGGACAAATTTGTCGCGAGGCTCGCCGACCTGTCCCTGGAGGGAACGCACAAGCGCGGACGATTCGCCGCAAACGAACGCGCCAGCGCCGAAGCATATCTGGATGTCGAAGTCGAAGCCTGTGCCGAGGATGTTCTTGCCAAGCAGGCCGTATTCTCTGGCCTGCTCCAGGGCGTTCTGGAACGTATGTACTGCGTAGGGATACTCGTGGCGAATGTAGATGTGACCGTCGGTTCCGCCGATGGCGTACGCGCCGATGATCATGCCTTCAATGACCGAGTGCGGATTGCCTTCCATGACCGCCTGGTCCATGAATGCGCCGGGGTCACCCTCATCGGCATTACAGATGATGTGTCGGCGCTCGCCGGGTGCTTCGCTACAGGTCTTCCACTTCCATCCCGCTGAGAATCCGGCGCCG
This sequence comes from bacterium, assembly GCA_029932365.1. Taxonomy (GTDB): domain Bacteria; phylum 4484-113; class 4484-113; order 4484-113; family 4484-113; genus JAGGTK01. The sequence continues at coordinate 15,509 of JAOZQG010000024.1, forward strand.
CCGCGCCCGCGCAGGTTCGCCTCGATTATTTCCTCGATGACCTCCCCGCGCTCCATACCGGTCATTGCCTTGGCGAGACCTGAGTATCCGTCGTGCGCGAAGTAGTCCTCGATCTTGAATGGGTCGATATACCCGTTGAGCTCCAGCACTACCCGGTGCTGCTTCGCGTAGAAGTCGATTTCGTGCTCCTTTCCCAGTTTCTCGCCGGTGGTCGGATGCGCGTAGAGCAGACGGTCAATGACTTCGCCGCGTTCGACCGTCTTCTGTATAACCTCGTTTACGTCACCGGGCTTGAGCATCTGGTAGAAGACATTCGACGGCCGGACAACGCTTAGCGGACCCTTCTCGCAAAAGCCCTGGCACCCGCTTCTGATGAACCTGATGTCATCACTTCCCCCGACGATTTTCTCAAAAGCGTTGGCGACTTCCACCGCACCGGTCGCTCGGCACGACATCCCATGGCAGATGGAAATGACCATGGGGTAGGTCTCAAGCTCCTTGCGGAACTTTTCCTGAATATTTTTAAGCATTTCAGCTGATTCGATTCTAGGCATTGTTTGCCTCCTTCTCGGCCAGCCGCTTCAGTCTCTTGACGACAGCGCCGGCGCGATGCTGCGTCATGTTCCCCCGGTGCTTGCCGTCAACAACCAGAACCGGGCCTATTGTGCACGCTCCCACACAGTTCACGCGTTCCAGGGTGAAAAGCCCGTCCTCAGACGTGCCGCCCAGCGGGATCCCGTAATCCCTTTCCAGGGAGTCCGCTACTAATGGCGCACCGCGAACGTGGCAAGCCGTTCCCATACACAGCTGGAGGATGTGCTTCCCGCGTGGAACCAGGCTGAACACCTTGTAGAACGTCGCGATGTGGTAGATATGCCCTTTGGGAATGTTGAAACGGCGGGAGATGTAGTCCAGGGCGTCCGGCGGCAGCCAGTTGTACTTATCCTGAACCGCCAGCATAGCCATGATTAGCTTCTCCCTGTCATTCCCCCAGTCTTTGACCAACTCCTCGACCTCCTTCTCGGTTTTTGAAGTTGGCTCGATTACACTAAGTTCCTTTATTGCCTCCATAGTCACCTCCCAGAGACCTTTAGCTCCTATCAGTCCATATTGTAGAATAGGAACTATTCTCATTATAACGCCGGACATAGGGTCTGTCAACCCGCTGTAAGGAAATTTAACCTTCAATAATAGGAATTATTCCCATTTCGTAGTTACCAGATGGGCCATCTGTGTTCTCAGTTCCAAAACCGCAAGCTCAGCCTCAGAATTCTGAATTGAGCAAAGCACTGCTGTGGTGTTTGAATCTAGATACCAGTTGCCACTCACTTTCAGTTTTGATGCCCAAAGGAGCCTTCGCGGGCTGGTGATCACTGCGCTGACCTTCGGAGTTGAGTCGAAGGCGCCGTCACTTAAGTATCACGCCCCCACTCCGCACAGCACGCTTCTGTGCTAGTATCTTCGGAACGCACTTTGGGGGTTGTATATGTCCTACTTGCTTACCGCAGCTATAGTCGTCGTTATAGCTCTGGTTTTATTGTGGCTGATAGTAGCTTACAACCGCTTCATCCGGGGCGTTCATCTGGTGCGCGAAGCGTGGAGCGGCATTGACGTTCAGCTCAAGCGCCGCCACGACCTCGTCCCCAACATCGTTGAAGCTGTCAAGGGCTACAGCAGCCACGAGCGCGATGTGTTTGAAGAAGTGGCGGCGCTGCGGGCAGTAGGCTCCGACGGCGACGATGTGCACAAGCGCAGCGAAGCTGAAAACGCCCTCACGCAGTCCATCAAGACTCTCTTCGCGGTGGCCGAGGACTATCCGGAGCTAAGGGCCAGCGAGAACTTCCTTTCTCTGCACGAAGCGCTGGTGGAGGTGGAAGACGACATACAGTACGCCCGGCGCTACTACAACGGGACGGTGCGTGACTTCAACATCCGGGTGGAGGCTTTCCCCAGTAACATCGTTGCCGCGATGTTTGGCTTCCGTCGCCGCGAGTATTTTGAAATCGAGCTGGCGAGCGAACGGCTGGTGCCGGAGATGGACCTGTCGGCGGCGCGCGGCGGTACTTCGGAGGGAAACGATGCATAGATACTTCGCGGTCGTCTGCCTGCTGACAGTTGCCCTTACGGTTTTGGCTCTTATCGGTCCCCATACCGCGCGGGCCGACGAGGTAATCCTGAACTACCGCAGCGATATCACCGTGCACGAAGACTCCACGATGACAGTGCGCGAGGATATCACGGTGCGCGCCGAAAACAAACAAATTAAGCGCGGCATCTATCGCGAATTCCCCACCCGCTACACTGACAGCCTGGGCAATAGGTATGTTGTTGGCTTCCGCGTCCTGGAGGTGCTCCGAGACGGCAAGCCGGAGCCGTATCACAAAAAATGGCGCAGCAACGGAGTCGCCATATATATCGGACGCGAGGACGTGATAATCCCCCCGGGCGTCTACACCTACACCATCGTCTATAGGACCGACCGGCAGCTTGGCTACTTCGACGACCACGACGAAATCTACTGGAACGTCACCGGCAACGGCTGGGTATTTCCCATAAAAAACGTCGTCGCCACGGTAACCCTTCCGCCGGGAGTGCCTGCCGAAGAGATAGCGACCTACGGCTTCACCGGTGTGCAGGGCGCGACGGGCGGTGACTACAAAAGCTCGGTGAACAGCAGCGGTCTTTGCACGTTCTCTACCACCCGCACGTTGCGTTCATACGAAGGGCTGACCATCGTCGTCGAGTTCCCCAAGGGCTTCGTCACCGCGCCGTCGGTTCTGATGCGGTTGATGTGGCTTCTGCGCGACAACGCCGCGCTGCTCATCGCGCTGATCGGCCTCATCCTGCTGATTGCGTTCTACTGGAAGGCGTGGGCCATTGTGGGCAGGGACCTGCCGCGCGGGACGATAATCCCGCTCTTTGAGCCGCCCACGGGCTTCTCGCCAGCCGCGGTGCGCTTCCTCCGGCGCATGGGGTTCGACCACAAGGTGCTCGCCGCCGCGATGATCAATATGGCCGTAAAGGGCTACGTGAAAATAGACGAGGCCGAGAAGCGCGAGTACACCATCACCCGCCTGCGCGACGACGTGAAGGAGCTTTCGGGTGAGGAAATCGCGCTACTTGATGCAATCCTCCCCGCCGCCGGCGCAAGCATCCTTCTGGACAAGGACAACGCCCCCATTCTGCGGCGGGGAGTTTCGGCGATTACGAAGTACCTCGACAAGAAGCTGCGCAAGCACTATTACGTGCTGAACGCCGGAGTATTCTCCATAGGCCTGGTATTCGCCATCATCGTGGGCGCGGTCTCCTTCTTCATAATGATTAGCAAAGGAAGCGTGTCGCTTTTCATAATCCCGTTCGGGTTCGCCTACATAGTTGTGCTCGCGCTGTTCGGCCACCTGCTCAAAGCCTGGACGCCCGCTGGCCGCGACGTGCTGGACAAAATAGAGGGCTTCCGAATGTACCTCTCGGTCGCCGAGCGGGAGCGCCTGGAGATGCTCAATCCGCCAGAGCGCACGCCCGAGCTTTTCGAAGCATTCCTGCCTTACGCGCTGGCGCTGGATGTGGAGCAGAAGTGGTCCGAGCAGTTCGCCGACGTCTTCGCGAAAATGAGCGCGGAAGGCCGGGAGTACCGCCCCGTGTGGTATTCCGGCAGCTCGTGGCGCGGGCTGGACGCGTCGCGGTTCGCGCACACGATGGGCAGCTCGTTCACCACCGCGATATCGTCGTCGGCCAACCCGCCGGGCTCAAGCTCCGGTGGCGGCGGCTCATCCGGCGGCGGCGGCGGCGGCGGTGGCGGCGGCGGCTGGTAGGTGGGGTTTCAATTTAGCCCTCCCGGTAACGAGACTTTCTGGCTGACAAATGATAACTGATGACTGATACCTGGCGGCGATAGTCCTGAGCCTGCCGAAGGCTTGCCCGCCTGTGGAGGGCTGGACAGGCTCCTGGTTCCGCTCTGATGGCTGACGACTGACTGCTGTCAGCTACTCCCCCTCCACAATCACGTCTTCGCCGGTGGCTTCGCGGCGCAACTGCAGCATTTCTTCGCGCGCGGCTTCTTCCTCGGCGCTGAGCTTCGCGCCCACCCAGCGGTCCATCACGATGCAGGCCGTAAGGTCGCCGGTTACGTTTATCGCGGTGCGGCTCATGTCCAGTATGCGGTCGACGCCGATAATGAGCGCAATCCCCGCGGTCGGTATCCCCACGCTCTCTAAAACCATCGCCAGTATCACGATGCCCACCCCCGGCGTCGCCGGCGCGCCGATGGACGCGCTGACCGCGGTCACCGTGACCAGCACCAGCGCCGCCAGGCTCAGCTCCACGCCGAAGACCTGCGCTAAAAATACCGTCGCCGCGCCCTGGTAAAGCGCCGTGCCGTCCATATTTATCGTTGCGCCGAGCGGGATGAGGAACTGCGAAATGGACGAGCGCACGCCAAGCTTTTTTTCCGCCGTATTGATGGAAAGCGGCATCACCGCGGCGGAACTGGAGGTGGAAAACGCCAGCAGCTGCACCTCCCGCGCGCCGCGCAGGAAACGCAGCGGCGGCTTGCGCCCGATGAACGAGACGATGATGAGATAAAAGCACAAAAGCACCGCCAGCCCCAGCAGCACCGTCCCTACGTACGCCCCCATTCCCGCCAGCACGTCAAGCCCCACCTGGCTCGTAAGGTTGGCCAGCAGGCCGAATACCGCCAGCGGCGCCAGCCACATGGCCCAGCCCACCACGGTCATGCACACCGCCTGCAGCGAGCCCAGCAGGTCCAGCAGGGGCCGGGACTGCTTCGTGGGCAGGGAAAGCAGCGCGATGCCGATGAATACTGCGAATAGCACGACTTGCAGCATCTGCGTGTTGAGCATCGCCTGTAGCGGGTTTTCCGGCAGGATGCCCACGATGCGCTTGGGGATTTCGCTGAGCGCGGGAAGCTCCGCGCCGCCCTCGGTTGCGGGCACGGTTTCCGCCTCCGCTACCTGCTGGATAAGTTCGCCCTTGATGTATTGCCCCGGCCGAATAAGCGTAGTAATGCCCACGCCGATTACGATTGCTACGGTAGTTGTGAGCAGGAAGTAGATGACGACGCGCAACCCCAGTTTTTTCAGTTGGTTTATGTCCTCGCTGGCGGCAAGCCCTCTGATTACCGAGGAAAAGACCAGCGGCAGCACGATCATCTGGATGAGGGCGAGGAAGAGGTTGCCCGGCAGCGCCAGCCAGCGCCCGGCGACCGTGGCGATGTCGCGGCTCACCCAGCCGGCGGTCGGCCCCAGCGCCAGCCCGACAGCGATGCCCAGCGCCATCGCGAGGAGTATCTTGAGCCACAACCGGCCTTTTATCAGGCCGTCGAGCGACGCGCGCAGGTGTTTGAGGGATTTCGGCTGCAAAAACTCTAGCGGCGCCGGCATCGCGCCCCTAGCTTAGCACATCGGATTTGGCATCATCGCCGCGCCGCGCTACTCCGCCCAGACGCCTTCGGCAATCACGCGGTTCTCGCCGTACAGCCGGAAGTAGATTGCGTCGGTGACCGGATGTCCCGCCGCCCGCTCAATGCGCGCCAACTCATTCGTGTCCGTAATCCGCTCGAAGTATCCCTGATACGGCTCGAAGTCCCGGTAGATTGGAAGGAACGATTCAGCGCCCGTATTATATGGTCGCGGAGAGTCGGGCAGGTATAGCCTCATTTCCCTTCCGCTGAGCTTCGACCAAGAACGAAGAATGCCGCGCAGCTCGTCGGACGAGAGCACGTGTTTCACCCAATCGACGCGATTGAGCTTCACTACTCCCTGTTGGCGAAACCACTCAAGCGCCGACTCCTTGCCGGTTAGGGCGGATGCAATGAGTATCCGCTCGTCCCAGCGCACATCTTCGATTGCTGGCAGCGGGTCGTTTAGCGGTAAGCCCGCAATCGTGTCGTCGCGCAGTCCACGCACATTGCCCCGCCGCAGCTTGTTCAGAGACACATCATCTTCGCTCATTACGAGGTCGCGCGGTGTAGCGAGAGCTTCCACCCAGCCATATCTGGAAGCGAAAACCGCTGCCAGTTCGTCGTAGCTCTGCGTTGCCAGCCACTCCTCGTAATCCGTTGCGGATTGTCGGGCAGCCATTAGACTGGTTCCGATAAGTTTCG
>JAOZQG010000025.1:0-11857 GCA_029932365.1 bacterium
CTGTCTTTCGGCCCGATCCCAGCGAATGCAGGATTACACGCGCATACTTAGAAGTGAAGCGCGAGGTTATCGCCAGGCTCGAAGCCGAAGGCCTGGCGTGACGCTGCGGGACGCAGGACAGGGTTAAGCAGAACTTCACGGAGTGGCAAAGCTTCCTATCCCCTCAGTGCCAGGACTTCTTTCATCTTGGCGGCACCGTTTTCGGCGGTCAGGCCTGCTTTGACCAATAGCTCCTCGGGCTGGCCGCTCATCAGGTACATATCGGGAATACCGATGATGCGGGTCGGCACGTGCACATCGTTACCCAGCAGCAGCCGCGCTACCAGCGAGCCCAGCCCGCCGTAGACGGAATGCTCCTCCATTGTGACGACCGCACCGGTCTCTTTCGCAGCTTGAAGGATTTCCTCATCGTTCAGGGGTTTTAGCATCGGCACGTGCAGCACCCGGCTGAAGATGCCCTCCTCCGCGAGCATCTCCGCCGCCTGCACCGCCCGCGAGAGCATCAGTCCCGTGGCGATAAACACACCGTCGCCGCCGCCGATAGCTTCCATTGTGTGGTAGGGCGTAAACGGCGTGGACTCTGAGGTCACGGTGGGCACTTTCTCCCGCCCCAGGCGGAAGTAGAGCGGCCCCTCGTGCGTGGGTATCCACTCCATCATCTTGCGCGTCTCCCAGTAGTCGGCGGGCACCAGCACGGTCATATTGACCAGCGAGAGCATGTTGCCCAGATCCTCCATGCTCTGGTGCGAGCATCCGTCCAGGCCGACGGAGATGCCTCCGTGGGCGGCAGCGATTTTGACGTTCATTTTGGAATAATCCACCGTGTTCCGCGCCTGGTCCCACGCCCGACCGGTGAGGAATATCGCGTAACTGGAGAGGAAGGGAATCAGCCCGAACGTGGAAAGGCCGGCCGCGGTGTTCATCATATCCTGCTCGGCGATGCCGCACTCGATGAACCGCTCGGGGAATTCCGCGCGGAAGAATTTGGTGTAGGTGGATTCGGCGAGGTCCGCGTCAAGCACCACGACGTCTTCGTTTTTCTTGCCCAGCTCAACGAGCATTTCGCCGTAGGCCTTGCGGGTGAGAACCATCTCCCACTTATCCGATGGCTGGATACCGTTTTTGTATTCGATGCTACTCGCCATTTTCAGCTCCGTAACCGTCGTAGTCCTGGAAGCCGCCCATCGCGGCGCGCGCCTGATCGATGCTGTCGTAGGTGTAGCCAAGCTCGTGGAGCATGGACATAACCTCGTCTTCTTTCGGCGGGCGGCCGTGCCAGCCGGGGATATTTTCGTAGGTGGGGCAGCCGTGCATCATTGCGGTCTTGAAGAGAATCGCCGTCGGCTGGCCGCAGCCTTTGCCCCGGGCGGGAGTGCCCGCGACGGCTTCATCCCAGGCGCGAACGATGTCGTCCATATCGTGCCCGTCGGCTTCGACGGTGCGCCAGCCGAAATCCCGGAATTTCTCCGGCAGCGGCGCGATGTTCTTCACGTTCTCCACGTAACCGTCAATCTGGGCGTTGTTCCAATCCACCGAGGCGACTAGATTGTCGGTTCTTCTGTGGCCGGCGTGCATTATCGCTTCCCATATATTGCCTTCCTGCAGCTCCCCGTCGCCGCAGTTGCAGAAGACCGTGCATTGGGGCGTGCCCCGGATGCGGGCGCCCAGCGCCATCCCGTGGGCCACGGATAATCCCTGGCCCAGCGAGCCGCTGGAGACCTCCACGCCGGGCAGTGAGGTCTTGCTGGGATGCCCCTGCAACCGTGAATCCACGGTGCGGAACGTGAGCAGGTATCCGCGGGAGAAGTAGCCCCGGTGGGACATAAGGGCGTAAAGCAGAGCGGAGCAGTGCCCGTTGCTCAGGACGAAGCGGTCCCGCTGGGGCCAGACAGGCTCCTTCGGGTCGCAGTTCAGGTAGTTCATCCACAGCGCCGTAAGATAGTCGGCGGCGGAAAGCGGGCCACCGGGATGTCCGCTTTTGGCCGTGTGGATGGACACAAGGACGTCGTGCCGGATAGTACGGGCCTTCTCCCGGAGTTCGTCAACAGACAGGTTCAATGTTGGCATATCCCTTCCTCGCGCGTGTTCTCATTTAAGGGAAAGCAGCGAAGCATCGCTATTGTAGCAAATAAAATATCGTATTTTGCGGATAGGGCCGTGAACATCCGATACTCCGGTGCGCCCAATCACCCTGGCAGGTTCCCCGTAGCCTGGTTTGGCGGTGGCGATGCCTATGCGCATTCCTCTCAGGTCGGCTGGTTGATGGCGTATATGCCCGGCAGCTGGCGCCACTTCTGCTCAAAGTCAAGTCCGTAGCCGACCACATAACAGTCCGGTATGGTGAAGCCCACGTAGTCCATTTCAACCTGAACCTTGCGCCGGTCGGGGCGGTCAAGGAAGGTACACTTCGTCAGCGACGATACCTTGCGGCTGCGCATCAGCTCTTCGATGTACTTCAGCGTCAGCCCCGTATCTATGATGTCTTCCACGATAATCACATCGCGCGACTCGACCGGGTCGTCAAGGTCTTTGATCAGGCGGACGACCCCCGAACTTTCCGTGGAATCGCCGTAGCTGGCGACCGAGAGGAAGTCGTAGGTTGCCGGTACCGTCAGATTACGCATAAGGTCACTGAGGAATACCGCGGCGCCCTTTAATACTCCGATAAGGTGCACGGTTTTCCCTTCGTAGTCTTTTGACACTTCGTCGGCGATTTCCCTGACGCGCGCGGCGATGTCTTCCGGCGTGAACAGGATGCGGAAGTGCTCCGGAATCTTGATGGTAGTTTCACGCTTCTCCATAACGAAATTCACTCCCATTCTATCGTAGCAGGTGGCTTGCTGCTTATATCGTAGGCCACCCGGTTCACTTCTGGCACTTCGTTGATTATCCGGTTGCTGATGCGCTCCAGAACCGAATATGGTATGCGCGCCCAGTCGGCGGTCATCCAGTCGGTGGTGGTGACAATCCGCAGGATGATGGGGTATCCGTAGGTGCGACGGTCGCCCATCACCCCAACAGACTTGATGTCCGGCAGTACTCCGAACGCCTGCCCGATATCTGCATAAATCTCGGAGCTCGCAAGCTCCTCCTGGATGATGGCGTCGGCCAGTTGCAGTATCTTCACCTTGCGCGGAGTCACCGTGCCGATGATGCGTATTGCCAGACCGGGTCCCGGGAACGGCTGGCGGTAGACCACGCTTTCAGGCACGCCCAGGTTCAGCGCCACTTTGCGCACCTCGTCTTTGAACAGGTCCCGCAGCGGTTCCAGCAGCTTCAACTTCATCCGCCGGGGCAGGCCGCCGACGTTGTGGTGGCTCTTGATGACGTGGGCGTGCTTGCCCACGCCGTGGCTCTCGATGACGTCGGGATAGATGGTGCCCTGGGCGATAAACCTTATGTTCTTGAGCTTCTGGGATTCTTCTTCAAATATGCGGATGAACTCGCGCCCGATAATTTTCCGCTTGCGCTCGGGGTTTGTCACGTCCCGCAATTTGCCCAGGAATCTCCGCGCGGCGTTCACCCGCCGGAAATTCGTGCGAAACTGTTTCTTGAAAACCCGCTCGACCTGATCGGCCTCGTTGCGCCGCATAAGGCCGTGGTCGACGAAGATGCAGTAAAGCTGTTCTCCCACAGCCTGCTGCACCAGCACGGCCGTCGTCAGCGAATCGATGCCGCCCGAGATGCCGCAGAGCACATGCGAACAGGTTACTGTTTCTTTTATGGTGTTTACCGCGTCGTCGATGAACGAGGCGACGCGCCAGGTGCCGCTCGCGCCGCACACGTCGTAAACGAAGTTGCGCAGCAGCTCAACCCCCCATGGGGTATGGGTGACTTCGGGATGGAACTGGACGGCGTAGAGCTTGCGCCTGGTATTTTCCATCGCCGCGACCGGCGTGTGGAAAGTTTTGGCTACGAGCCTAAAGCCCTTCGGGGGGCTTTCAAGAATGTCGCCGTGGCTCATCCAGCAGATAAGGTCCGGGTTCAGATTCTTAAACAGGATGCTGTCGGGCTCGACTACGGACAGTTCAGTCTTCCCGTACTCCGCGGCTTCGGCGGAAGTAACCTCGCTTCCGTAAACGCGTCCCATGAAGTGCAAGCCATAGCAGATGCCCAGAACCGGTATGCCCAATTCCAGGATTTTTCTATCTATCTCCGGCGAGCCGAATTCGTAGACGCTTCCGGGGCCGCCGGAGAGAATGATGCCGATGGGCTTTTCTTTCCGGATGCCCTCTACAGTTATGTCGGTGGTGCGGATCTCGGAAAACACGTCCAGCTCGCGTATGCGCCGGGCGATTAGCTGCGTGTATTGCGAGCCCAGATCGACAACGATTACTTTTTCCTGCTGCATCTCTTAGGCACCCATGCCCAGGTGCTGGGCACGCTGCAATATCTTACCCTCCGTCATAAAGGACAGGGAAAATACCATATCGATGGAGTGGAACTCCCTGATGCTGGCGGCCCCGCACAGGCCCATTGACGAGCGCAGGCAGCCCACCAGGTTTTCCTCGCCCGTCGTTACCGATGTAGGCCCGAACAGGAGCTGCTTCAGGCTAATGGACTTCTCTACCCGCACGCGCGTGCCGCGCGGCAGATTCGGGTCCGGCGTGGCCATTCCCCAGTGGTAGTGCGGTGCGGGCGTTTCGGGGCAGCCCGCGAAAATCGAGCCCACCATAATCGCGTCGGCTCCCGCCGCCAGCGCCCTGGCTATCTGGCCACCGCGCCGCATCCCGCCGTCGGTAATCACGGGCACGTACCGCCCCGTTTCCTCAAAGTAGTCTGCGCGTGCGGCGGCAACGTTAGCGGTAGCGGTTATCTGGGGGACGCCGACGCCGGTGACCGCGCGCGTGGTGCAGGCTTCGCCCGGCCCGACGCCCACGAGCACGCCCTGCGCGCCGGCCTTCATCTGCTCGTATGCCACCTCATAGGTTACGCAGTTTCCCACCAGCACCGGGATGCTCGAGTTTGCGGTCAGATCCGCGATGGACAGGACTTCACCGCTGGAGCTTCGGTGGCGCACGCTGGTGACCGTGCTCTGGACCACGAGAACATCCAGCCCCGCGTCCATCGCGGCGCTGCCGTAGCGCTTCGCGCCCAGAGGCGTCAGGCTGCCCACGGCCGGAGCGCCCGCGTCCTTTATCTGCTTGAGGACCCGGGCGAAAAGCTCCGGCTTTACCGGCTCTTGGTATATTTCCTGCAAAACTCGGGTCGCCTTGTCGTCTCCTGCAGCGGCAATCCGCTCAAGAACCGCTTCCGGATCCTCGTATCGGGTGAATACACCTTCAAGGTTAAGAACCGCCAGACCCCCCAGGCTGCGTATTTCCCCGGCGAACGAAGGGCTTACCACGCCGTCCATCGCACTGGCGATGATGGGGATTTTCAGCTTCAAACCCGCAATTTCGCAGCTCAAATCCACGTCGGCCGGATCGATGGTCGAAGCTCCGGGGACGAGCGATACATCGTCAAAGCCTAAGGCAAGACGGGCAGACCTGTGTTTACTGAGAGGAAATTTCATTTCGAGCCTTTATATGGGGGATGGCGACACTAAACTCCAATTGTATACCGATGCTCTGTGGTGTCAAGGGAGCTGGAGGTGTCTTCTGCCGGTATTTCGCCCCCATGAAGCGCCTTGTTGGCCAGCAGGAGCATTTGCCGGTAGCTGCCGTAAGATACGTGTCTTGCGGCCTTCCTGAGCGGCATCCACGTTGCATCAAGGATGCCTTCCTCTTCTATCGCCGGCGCCAGGGCCTGTAGTTTCTTTTTAACGACGAAAAGGAAAAAATGCACCTGCTTTATATTAAGCGTTTTTCCTGCCTCCCGGCTTATGAACTCGTACCTGATGCGTCCCAGGTAATTAAGAAGCCTGAGCTGCGAACGCGCCAGGCCGGTTTCCTCGCAGGTTTCACGCAACGCCGCGTCGGACAACGTCTCGCCGGGTTCGACGTGCCCTTTGGGCAAACCCCAGAAAACGCCGGTTTGCCGGCGGGCTTTGATAATCACTACCTGCGTCCCCTTATCGCGTGCCGCCACGATGGAACCGCTGCTTAAATGAAAGCGCTTTTTCAAGGATTCATCATCCCCGATGACGGGTACTTCAAAATGTCATTTGCTTAGAGTAAAGTATCAGTCTATCAGAAATGAGCGAATCCGCTGTAGTTTTTGAAGCCGCTACGGCTGAACAGGGGCTGGCCGAGATGTTTCGCGGCGCGGCGCTGGCCCTGCGCCAGATAAACCGGCCTCTGGATTTGCATCTTGTCGTGTACGATGAGGAAGAAGCGAAAGCGCTTGCCGCACGCGAGCTAATGCCCGCTGTTGATAGCGTTGGTGCGGCGATTAAGTTCCACACTGCGACCGACAAGCTGCCGGAGCGGGTTGAAAGCCCGATTCGGGTGCACAAGTCTTACCCCGGCAATCCCATTAGAACGGCCTTTTTGGTTGCCAAGGATATCGGCGGCGTTGTTATCTCGCCGGGGAACACGGGACTGGTGCTGGCGGGCGCGCTTTACGAGTTTGGCCGCCTGCCGGGGATTGAGCGCCCGCCCATCGCGACGCCGTGGCCCACGCTGGGCAAAACATTGTTCGTGCTTGATGCGGGGGCAAACGTGGATATACGCCCCCAGCATCTGCTCCAGTTTGCGCATATCGGCAAGATATATGTCGAGCGCATCTTTGACCGCCCGAATCCGTTAATCGGTCTGCTGAGCAATGGGAGTGAGGAATACAAGGGCAACTCCCTTGTGCGGGAGTCCCACCGCTTGCTTTCTGAAGATAGCAGCATCAATTTCGCGGGTTATGTTGAAGGGCAGACCGTATTTGAGGGTAATGTGGATATCCTGTTGATGGACGGCTTCATCGGCAATATCCTGCTGAAGTTCGCGGAAGGGCTGGCAGCAGCGACCAATAAGGTGCTCAGGGAGGAGATAAGGCGCAATCCTCTGGGTGCGCTTATGGCGCGGGCGTTCCTTCAGCCGTCATTTAGGCGATTCAAGCAGCGCTTTGATTATGCCGAGTGGGGCGGTGCGCCGCTGCTCGGTGTGAAGGGGAATGTGGTTATCAGCCATGGGCGCAGCGATGCAAATGCGCTCAAGAACGCGATTCGCTGGGCGGTGCGCATGGTTGATGAGGATATCGCTGCACGCATCGAGCGCGAGATAGGCGAGGGCGACGCACAGTCGCCAAACGATGCCGGCGGGTCGTGATGCCCGGCGCGGGCTTCACGGCGGCGGTTGTTGGGATTATAATACGCGCGAACTTCTAATCAATCCTCGGTTTAGCGCATAATGCCGCATCTTAAACGGAGAGGCTCAGATGGAATATGACGTGATTATTCGGGGCACGGGAAGATATGTTCCCGAGCGCGTGCTCACAAATGACGACTTCGCCAGGATTGTCGACACGAGCGACGAGTGGATATCCGCGCGCACCGGCATCAAGGAGCGTCATTTCGTAGCGCCAGGAGAAACCGCCTCCTATATGTCCGAAATGGCGGCTATGAAGGCGCTGGAGACGGCCGGTGCCGATCCTGCCGATGTCGAGCTCATCATCGTGCCCACGGTTACCCCGGAGCGCGTCTATCCCGCCATGGCTTCTATCGTGCAGGGACGCATCGGGGCTCCCAAAGCTGCGTGCTTTGATATGAATGCGGCCTGTTCCAGCTTCCTTTATGCCCTGAATGTGGCCACCAATTTTCTGCGTACAGGCCAGTTCAAGAATGCGCTTGTTATCGGAAGCGATGTGATGACGAGCATCACTAATTATCTTGACCGTAACACCTGCGTTCTGTTCGGGGACGCTGCGGCGGTGCTTTACCTGGAAGCGGAGCCCCGCTCCGAAACGCCCCGCGGTATCAGAGCGTTTGAGCTTGGCAGCGACGGAACGCTCGTGGACATTCTCTATCAGTATGCTGGTGGGAGCGGTGCTCCCCCCACGCCACGCACTGCGCTTGACGAAGGTCACTTCGTATATATGGAAGGCCCCGAAGTTTTTAAGCGCGCTGTGCGAACGATGGAGCAGACGGTGCGCGATGTCATCGCCAAGGAGAACGTGGAGCCGATGGAGGTTGACTGGTTCCTGGCCCACCAGGCCAACTCGCGGATTATCCAGTCCACGCAGAAGCGGCTCCGGGTTCCCGCGGAGCGCGTCTATATCAATATACAGCGCTACGGCAACACGACATCGGCTTCCATTCCGCTTTGCATTGACGAGCTAAACGAACAGGGCAAGCTCAAGCCCGGCAACAAGGTCGTATTATTTGCGTTCGGCGCGGGGCTTTCGTGGGCCTCCTGCTATCTCATCTGGGAGGGTTGATTCGAAGGTGGTGTTTGCCAGGTGAAACTCGCGATTGTCTTTCCCGGCCAGGCCTCGCAGCAGGTGGGAATGGGCCGCGACCTGCACACGGAGTACGCCGCGGTGCGTGATATTTTCCGGCAGGCGGACGATGTGCTGGGGTATTCGCTCAGCGAGCTCATCTTTGAAGGCCCCGAGGACAGGCTGACGCTAACGGAGAACGCCCAGCCCGCAATTCTCACGGTGAGTTTCGCCTTCTGGACGGCGCTCGCGCCGTTCGTGCCGGAAGGCGCTCAGTTGTGGCTGGCGGGGCATAGCCTGGGCGAATACACAGCTCTGGTGGCCGCCGGGGCGCTTGACTTCGCTGATGCTGTGCGTATCGTCCATTTGCGGGGCAAATTCATGCAGGAAGCGGTTCCCGCCGGCGAGGGAAAGATGGCGGCAATCATCGGGCTTGCGGCTGAGAGGATAGAACAGGCTCTGAATAGCCTGGAGCTGGGCGGCGAGGTCGCGCAGCTGGCGAACCTGAACAGCCCCGACCAGACTGTCATCTCGGGAAGCGCGGCGGGAATTGACATAGCGGCGCGGGCACTGCAACAAGCCGGAGCCAAACGGGTGGTCGAGCTTAAAGTGAGCGCTCCCTTCCACAGCGCGCTTATGGAACCTGCCGCCGGGAAATTAAAAAATGCGCTTGAAGAAGTGCGCTTTAAGCCCGTTCGATATCCGGTTGTGGCCAACGCTAGTGCCGGGCCATATCCCGGCGATCCGACGACCTATGCCGACTTGCTTTACCGCCAGGTGTGCTCGCCGGTGCGGTGGACGGATACAGTACGCTGGATGGCTGGCAAGGGTCCCGACACCTTCGTTGAAGTCGGCCCGGGAAAGGTCTTGCGGATGCTAATTGCGAAGACTACGCGGGAGGTTCCCTGCGTAAATGTTGGCGATATGGAAGGCTATAAAAGCATGCTGGCTCTCCTCTCCGGTGAGACGAAGGTGGCGGGCAAGTAAGGAACTGGACGGAGTGCGGAAGGCACAGCTCAGCCTAGCGGGTGATTCCAGCCTGCTGGCCAGTCTGATAAAGTCAAGCGGAAGGGTCGGCGATGCTATACTGTAAGCAGCGTATCGTTTAACCGGGTGGGTGTGGTGAAAAAGCGATTTAACCCTTATACAGCCTTGCTAACTGCCGTCTGTTTGCTGCTGCTTCTTCTAATAACCGCTTCGTGTGGAGGAGGAGCGAAAGGCCCGGTCGTCCAGGACTTTAGTCCTGGCTCTCCATGCAAGAACGAGACCAGCCCTTTAGAGCCGAATGCGTTCTTATACGACGCTTTCGCCGAACTGGATGCGCTGGAAGCCCCGGAGGGCGTTGATGCGGCGCTGTTTGCCCAGTTGAAGGCAGCACTGGCAACTGAATTAGAGTCGCGGCTTTCCAGTCGCGATTTGTCTTCCACCAACTCACGGTTAGAGAACCGCGACTCCAGGCATGGCAAATCTGCCTTTGCGGTTCCCACTGACAACGGCAACTCCGTTGAGCTTGTCGTTACCGACGAAGGCGGTCCGCACCTGGTATGGAACGAAATAAACCTCGGCGATTACGATATGAATTCCACTGTAAGCATCGCGGACATAACCCCGCTGGCGATGTTCTACGGGCACAGCGAGGGCGGTGCGGAATGGGACGCGTGGCACGAAGCTGTTGACGGCAGCGGCGAGGGCAGCATCGGCATTGAGGACATCACGCCCATCGCGATTCATTACGGCGTCACTGTTTCCGGCTACCGGGTAATGCGGCATCCCGACGGGGCCGGTGAATGGGAATACCTGGATGAAGTTGAGCGCCCGTACGACCCGTCTCAGTCGGGCCAGCCCAAGGAGAGGCCGGAATACGTATTTGACGACCCCGCTCCGCTGGCCGACGCCTACTACGCTGTCCAGCCCACCGATGGGGAATATAACTACGGGGTTCCGAGCAACGTTGCCTCCTTCGGCTCTCCCGCTGGGCCCGCGCCGGAACCGCCCCCGATCGAGTCCGGGGAGCCAGGTCCCGGCGAAATCGTGCTGTCACTGGGTCAGGTGGCGATGCTTGACGAGATAACCGACGAGGAAAGTTTCACATTAAGGACAGGCTCCGGCGAGGAGTACCTGCTGGTTCTCACCTCCCCCAACGAAGTGGAAGAGGGCAGCGACCCCGAAGACGACTTCCAGGTCGCAGTGAGCTATACGGCGTCGGGAGCTTCATCCGTATCCGCCCTTCCGCCGATGGCCAACCGAAGCTGGACTCCGCCGGTTCAGCCGTCGTTTATGCCCGACCGGGCGAAGCAGGAAAAAGAAATCGTGGAGCGCTATGCGAGAATTAGCGCGCCGGTTGCCAAGAGAACCGCCGCGGTGGACGACGAGCGCGATTTCGACATCGTTTTCCTCAACGGGAACATGAGCGACGTGGACGACACCATTACCGCGCGCTGCACTAACGTGGGAACGCTCGCCGATATCTGGGTTGACCTGCGGGCGGATGACGGACGCATCGCTCAGGCGCGGCTCGACGAGCTGGCGAACTGGCTGGACAATCGCATCGTGGGCGATGAGACAGCGGCCTATGGCGCGATAATGGACCCGGACGAGGATGGCAAGATACTTGTTTTGCTGACGGCGTCAATTAACGAGATGCCCGGGATGGTCGGCGGGATGTTCGTGGCCAACGACCTTCAGCCCGAGTCGCCCGGCAGCAATTCGGCGGATATAGTGTATTGCCAGGTGCCGGACGCGTCCGGCGAATTCGATGCCGGCACGCCCGTATCCGAGGAGGATTTCCTTGAGGGTTACATCTCCACGCCGGCGCACGAGCTGCAACACCTGATTAATTTCTCCAATCGGCTGCGCATATATCTGGCGGGAGAAGAGCCGTTTGTCGGGGAGGAAGTCTGGCTCAACGAGGCGCTCTCGCATTTTACCGAGGACTGGAGCGGCTTCCAGCCGCAGAACAACTTCGTTTCCCCGGACAATTACCTGACCGCCGCCCCCTGGGTTTCGCTGCCGGGCGGCAACACGTGGAATCCCAGCATATTCAGGCGTGGCGCGGGGTATTTAATGATGCGCTACCTCGTTGACAGGCTCGGCGAAAGCGTCCTGCCCCAGCTTCTGCAGCGCGATGCGACCGGTCTCCCGCTTTGCGGCTGGGAAAACGTGCACGCGGCGACCGGTGAGGACTTACCGACAGTTTTGCTCAGCAACGGCGTCGCGATGTATGCGGCGGGGCTGGGGCTAAGCACGTCTTCCCGGTATTCCTACGATGACGTCAGCTACGACGCCGAAACCTCCGCCCAGCACGGCGTTTACTTCCGGGGCTGGAATGAGAGTTTCACCGGCGCCGAATATTCGATAACGGAGCCGCTGGCCTATCTGCTCAGTCCCGACGGGCCCGCGAGTCGCACGTTCGTGGCTCGCGAGAACGCGCTGTTGTTCATCCGGCTGCTGCCGCCGGAGGCCGACGATTGCAGCCTGACCATCACTCCCGTGGGCGGCAAGCCCATCCGCGCGGCTATAGTCAGAATTGACTCCGGTGAAGTGATTCCCT